>QMMC01000298.1 GCA_003647065.1 Deltaproteobacteria bacterium
CGCGCCACTGGGTCGCTGCGGGACGAGCCCGACACGCGGGGCCCGTAACGACACTCGAATCCCTCCGCAGCAAACCAGACTCGGAACGTCATATTGAGGAGTGTCCCGCTGGGGACGCTACTGGTCAGGCCCGCCGCTTCGGCGGGCCTTTCCTTTTTGGCGCGGGATTCGCTCACCAGTACTCGGCCGGCTCCGTGGACTCACGTCCACTCCGCCTTGGCCGACTACACGGCTCGGGCAAATCCCGCTGGGGACGCAATCGGAAGATTGCCCGCCGCTTTGGCGGGCTTTTCCTTTTCAGCCGTGTGTGCGCAATGACGGGGTGACGAGGAGCGTCCCCGATCTCCCTTATAGCGCCGTCCCCCAATCCCGCAGCGTCGCTATGGCGCCTCTTCCTGCAAGCCGAGGAAGAAGGGGTCGTCATCCGGCAGGTCGAGCAGGTTGACCCAGTGCCCGCCCCTGCAGTGCAGATTCTCGGAGACGGGGACCTCCTCACCGCAGTAGACACAGCCCATCCCCTCGCGCTCGCACGCATCGCCGCGTCGGGGGACGTACTCCGGGCAGCCGGCATCCTCACCGCACGGGTACATTCGTACGAGGTTTCGGCGTGCGTAGAAGTAGGCGGCGGCCAAGATCGCCAACGTGAGCAGGGTCAAGCCCACAACCCATCGCTTCCACGAGCGGCTCATGGCCGACGATAAGCCCGCCAAACCACGCGCGCAAGGCGCGGGCCCGAGAGGGGACGCTAACCGGACAAGTTGAACTTCTTGCTCCGGAGCCATCACCCGGCCTCCACGACTCGATCGCAGAGCTCCGCCGCCGACTCGTCAACGAATGAGGACAACGAGGTACTCCGTCCCCTGTTCACCTGTACCTCTTCCTCTTCGATTTCTTCTTCGGCAATCAGGGGACTCTCTAGCGCGAGGACAACTGACCTGCCCCGTTCTTCGGACCATGCGTTAGTGCAGAATCGTCTCTCCAGGATTCTGGATTAGGAGTGGGCTTTTCTGGGGCCGAAACGCATGAGGGGAGCTGCGCCTCAACTGCCCCCCGGAATACCTACCAGAGCCACATCGACGATCGAGAGGGGCTGATCGACGCCGCGGCGAGAGAGGACGAAGACGCCGAAGAAGAGGGCCACCGAGGCGCCGCCCGACTGGCTGGTCACGTGGAGCGCCAGGTCTTCTCGCCCGTCGTGGTCGAAGTCCCCGCGCGCCATCTCTTCGAACCAGAGACAGGTGCGGTCGTACTCGGTTTCGCCAGGGGGACAAATTTCGAGTTGGGACGCGCTACGAGCCGGACCCTCCGTGCTCGCGGGGTACTCCGCTGCGAGGGTGCCTGAAAGAGGAGCCTCGCCCTCGCCGCCGAACACACGCCGCACCAGGTCGAGGGGAAGCCACTGTCTTCCGTCGCGCGCCACCTCGAATCCGTCCAGTGCGGAGTGGAGATGGGGGCGACGCACTCTCTCCGCGAGGTGGAGCCCCGTGCACAACCGATCAACCTGGAGTGGGACGATGTCGTCCACCGCCGGGACGTGGATGTAGTAGCCCGCTGCGCTCAGATCCGGATACGCCCGACATGTGACGTCGCTGGCCACGTCGCCGCTCTCATTCATGAAGGGCTCGCTGAATCCGAGGCCCAGGTCGCGAAGCGGGGCATCGAGCAGCTCTGTGACGCTGGCGGGATCTGCGAAAGCGCGGCGCTCCACCTCGCGCTGCAACACCCCGTCCCATCCATCGGGGTCGATGTACGGCTCCTCGTCCACGGGCTCGACCGATTGCTCGGCAGTCGCGCCGGGGCTTTCGGAAGCCGGCGTGACGGGCGGCGGTGTCGCCGTCCCACAGCCAACGAAAAAGATCAGCGCGAGTGGTAGAGCCCGCTTCACAGCTTTGCTGTACAGAATGGGCGAACCGTAAACTCTCGCGGACGGCAACTGGCTACTCATCTTCGTCCACTGCGCGGCGTTCCGCGGCTCGGATCCTGCGCGAAATGGCGCGTCGTTCGCCTGCGGCGATGTCCACGTCGATCACAGACACGTGCCCGTACTGGGTCACCAGGCGGAGGACGTGTCGTCCAGGCGTAACCCGCAGAGCTCGGATCGGGGTGTTGCGTCCGGTGTCGCGGCCGTCGATGTGCACATGCGTCCAGGGCATGGTGTTGATGGTGAGGGTTCCGTGGGGGCTCGAAGCGGCAACGTTGTTGGGCACGACCAGGTTGGACGGCCTCGGTGCCGCGGGCTCTGGGCGCGACGGCTCTTCGGTCGAGAGCCGACGGGTTCCTGCGGATGGGGTCGGGTCCAGTTCCGGTGTCGCCTCGGCTACTGGGCTAGGCTCGTCTGAGCTTGGTGTCGCTTGCTCGGTGGCGGCCGGCTCGATCCCCGCGTCGTTCGTCCTCGGGGTCGGCGCCACGGCAACGGTCACTGGGGTTGCCCGTTCGGGGGGCTCGAAGACCCACAGCGTGAGGCTCCCGATCACGACGGCGGTCGCTACCACAGCCCCGCCAAGCCAGCGGATCCGCGGAGACGGCCTGGGCGCAGGACGCAAGGGGGGCGGCGTCCGCGCGGTGCGAGGCCGAAGCTCCTCGAGGGTGTTGGGCGCGTCCATAGTCCGGTGAACTGTCATACGGGGAGAGCGAGGCGAAAATTCCGGGCGCCCGTGAACACGCCAAGCGATTCCATTGTCTCATAGGAGCGGCCCAGCTTCGCTGGAATGGCCCGGAAAAAGTGGACGGTGTCTAAGGTCGTTCAGGCCGACGACGACGGCAACATGCAAGAGGACTGGGGCCTTTACCGGAAGGGCGTCGTGGGACGGACCGCCCACGGAGACGTCGTCGGGCTCTTTGTCGGCAGCGTCTGGACCTGAGGCGCCGCCTGCAAAGCGTTTACGGGCTGACTTCCACGGCTTCACAGGAGTAGCCCTCACCGGACGGTCCGCATCGCAAACGCTGTGCTTGCGGCGCGTGTTCCACTCTTTGTTCGTTTGGAGACGTTCGATCGGTGGGTTGGATGGTGTCAAAAATTAGCTCCACCGCATCTCCTTCGGCGACGAGCTCTCCAAGCGTGTACCAGCCTTCAAGCTCTTCGCGGACGGCTCCCCCGGTGAACACGGGGTAGAAGTACAGAGCTGCGGAGGCGCCTTCTTCGCGGATCACAAGAGTGGCCGAGCGCCAACGGGGCCCCTGAGACTCGAACATCTCCACGATGTCGGCCCGCCTGCCGCCCGGCAGGTCGACTCCGCCTGGCAGAAGCTCGCAGCTATCGAGGTCGGTATCGTCGCTCGGAATCTCCCGCCGTAGGTATTCGCAGAGCTGGGGAGCCACGTCCACCTCGGCCACTTCGACCACTCCGTCGGATGCGGGGCTGCCCATTGTAGGGGCAGGCGAGGAAGAGGAACTCGCGCCGCATGCGATCAGAAACACAAAGGACGGAACGAGAGGAAGTTTGGGCATCTGCTTCGTATAGCAGCCTCACAACCCGGGCTGGACGCTGAAGTGCGCTAGAGCAGCTCTGGACACATGTCCGTCGCCGCCGCGGTTCGGCCGGGCACGCTCTAGGAGCTCATTACTGCAGAGCGCCCCTGCGCTGCGCATAGGGGAAAACGAAACGCGAAAAACGCCATCGGCCCCGCGTGGGGAGACCGGGTTGGGGAGCGGAGTAGCGCGGCCCGCTGCTGTCCGGCATCACGGGGCCAGACCAGTAGAGAATCATCTGGTGCGTGGCCGGGTAGAGGGGGTCGTTAGGGTTGTCATCCTCTGGAGCCTCGGCGTCGGGGCCAAAGCCAACGGTCGCGGAGGCCTGCATGCCGTGGTCGGGCATCGCCGCAGAGACTCCCACGCTTCCGCCATAGTCCTCGGCGGCCTGGTCCATCGACCGGAGGGCGCGCTGGATCGCCGGCAGTTGTTCCCGGAGCCGCGCTTCGCTGGCGGCGACTCCCTCGGGCGTGGAGCCATACATGACGCAGTCCTGGGCGACGGACGTGACATCGCCGGCGAGGAGCGCCGCGGCGACCCCCTTGGCCACCTCTCGCGCCGCGTTGATCTCCGGAATCACGACGCGCTGGTGTTCGAGCTGCAGCGCGTGGCGGGCCCGGGCCTCCTCGGGGGTGCGCTGGCCGAGGGGCGTCTGCGGGTTCCAGTGCCAGCCCGGGGCCAGCGCCCGGTCCGCGGCGACCTTGTGCTCGTAGAAGGCGACCCAATCACCGCCGTGGATATCGTCGACATCGGTGAGCTCGAACTCGAAGAAGGCGGCGCGGGCCCGTTCCTCGGCGGCGCGCTGGGCTTCTTGTTGCTCTTCCATCGTCGGCTCGACCTGGGCAGGGGGGGAGAGCGCCTGCGGCTCCGCCTCGGAGCTCCCACACGCGGTGAGGACGAGCACGGTCATGAGCGCGACGGGCGTTGTGGACTCGCTCATGGGGGGACTGTAATGCAGAGAGCCCGCATGAAGCCAACCGGGGCCCGCGAGTCATGTTGAACCTCTTCCCGGGGATATTGGAATCCAAGTTCTAATCCCAGACCCGCACGGCTCAGGCTCTGGGCCACACCCGGTCCAATTGCCCAAGCATTCCATCAGGCCGCCCGCGCCATCTCCATCACCGCGGTTCCAAAATAGTCCACGTAGGGACGCCACATTCTCGAGACGGGGGCGACGCGGTAAACGACGTATATCGCGCCGTTTCTCTTGACGCGGGTTCAGTCTGCTTCGCGCGCCGTCTATGCTCGTCCGTATGCCGGGCCCGACTGACATCCAACATCAGATCGAAACCGCCAACGGAGCCATGTCGGAAGACCTGGCGCTGTGGGCGGCGTCGCCAGGACGGGTCACACTCGTCTCCTATCTGGACGACCCGCCTCCCTACCGGAAGGCCAACTGCTACCTCTCCTCGACCGGCCTTGCAGCGTGCCTCCTCTTGTCCGCGCTGCTAACCGCTTCGTGCGATGAGATCTTGGGGGAGGATCGAACGACGGGCGTGACCGTTGCGCAGGCTGCTCGTCAGATTCAGGACGAGGACGGCAAGGTTCGAATCGTCTATCTCTGGAGCTCGAGCTGTGGCGAGTGTCGCACCGCGATGCCGAGCTTCGTGAGCCTCGCCACACGAGCTCGGGACGAAGGGACCACGGTGCTGGCGTTCTCGACGGATGACAGTGGTCGCGCAGCCACGGCGTATCTCGAAGAAGTGGGGCCCGTGCCGTTCGAGCCGACGCGCATTCTGCCCTGGCGCTCCGGTGAGTTTGACGCGGCCTTGAGCCCCCTCGGCATCGAAATCGGAGCCACCTTCGGAACGCCGCTGGTCGCCGTCATCGATCGCGACGGAGAGGTGCTGTTCCAGCACGAGGGTCGGTCGGGCCCCGCTAGCGCCGCCGAGTGGCTCGACTGGATCGAAGAGCGCGACCGATAGCCGAAACGACGCGTTACCGCCGACGGGAGTTCGCGAAGGAATCCGACCGACGTTGGCGCGTTCGGAGCATGTCGGACGGCTGGGCTCACCGATGCCAATCCGGCGTCAATCACGGGGGGCGACGCTCTTCGTCAGTTTCGTCACTTTGCAACTCCCCGGGTCACCGCCCGATAAGCCCGAATGCCTCGACGCGGCTCTCATTCCCGGAAATCCCACCGAGCCTCTTCTGCACCGATGGCGTATTAGCCACGACTTCCGATACTCCGTGGTGGAGTGAACGCGTCGAGGTGGGCCTCTTCCTTTCCAGCGGGATTCGCTCACCAGCACTCGGCCACCTCCGTGGACTCACGTCCACTCAGCTTCCACCGCGAATGGCCAACCTGAAGTTCTTGCTGGGGACGGTCGAGTTCGGCATCGCTCTGGGGTCCGGTACCATCCAGGCATGAAACAAGTGCACACGGCCTGCCAGGCAGCCGTCGCGCGCGAGGCGTGGCCGGTACTCCTCCTGCTGTTCGCCTCATACGGTTGCACTGGAATGGACCGGCACCCGGGCGAGCCGTGCGAGTACGAGGGGGACTGCGTGGCGGGTGCGTCCTGCGCTGTGGTTTCACAGGCCGGAGGCGTCAATACCCGCGCGTGTGTGTCGCGCTGCGACGACCTGGTGCCCCCCGGCGCTCTCGCTGGGCTCTGCCCTGGAGGCGAGACCTGCTATCAGCTCCGTGCCGACTGGCCCAACGCCTTCGGCTGCTTCCCTGGTGGTTCGGTGCCGCTCGCTGGGGAGTGCACCTACGCGGTCGACTGCGAGCGCGGGACGGTCTGTCCGGGCGCTCCGGACGCGCCGGGCGAGTGCGCCCCGGTCTGTCCCGCCGAGGGCTGTTCGGAAGGAGAACCCTGCTCACTATTTGTTGGCGCTGTCTGCGCGGAGGACCTCTGGTGCGCACTCGTAGCGTATCCGCCGAGCTTCGCGAACACCGCTTGTGTACCTACGTGCCGATCGCCCGACCGCGCGTCGCTTACTCCCACGCTCTGCCCCGGCGGCGAGACTTGCTTCCAACTCGACGAGACCGGCTCCATCTGGGGCTGCTATCCGGGTGGGGACGTCGAGGTGGGTGCACCATGCGCGGACGTCTCGCAGTGTGTGCGAGGCGCAGTGTGCGGGGACCTCGGCGATGGACTTGCCTGTGTCCGGGTCTGCGCCGCCGACTCGGACTGCCCAACCGGCCCCTGTACGGGGGGCCTCTGCTCGGACTGACGCACGTAGGGAGCGCCGGTCGCAGCAGAACCCATCATGCGATCGAACTCTACGCCGCCAGACTCACCAGGAACGTCATATCGAGGGGTGTCCCGCTGGGGACGCCGCGACGCCGGAACCGCTCGGGTTTCGGGGTCGCGCTTCTGTGAGCGCACTCGCTGCTCGGTTACCTGCTCCGCGGGATCCGTGTGACACGGTTGCGTAGTGCTGGCCACTGTCGCGCTGACCGTGGGACCAGCGCTCGGGGCCAAGTCCCATCAGAACGAATGACGGGATGACCTCCGGGACTATTGGAGGGGCGTGGCTGGCGGCGCGGCACCTGTTTGCACACCACTTCGAACCGGGATGTCCTCGGTGAACTCCATCTCACCCTCGGACGACACGCGCACGCGGATCCGGCGCATGGATTCGTCGGAGGAGCTTCCCGCTGGTGTTATCCGGAGCGTTCGAAACCAGACATGTCGACTGGTGTAGAAGATGACGTCGAACCCATGGTCCGTTCGAACCGCCCGAGACCGTATCGGCTCGCCGAACAACTGCTGCGCTTCGGCGGTCACTGTGGCGAATCGGCGGCGCTGGCCCTCCATGACGGTGAGGCTGGCCTCATCCGGGCTCATCACCAGTCCCTGTCCAGGATAGGCGCTCACGTATACTAGCCACGCCAAGGACAATGCCTCACCCGGTGAGCAGGGAGTGGCGCCCGCAGCCCTTAGGAACTCGTTCCATGCTTCCGGCCGAAAAGGAGCCACGAGACGGTTTGATCCCGCCGGCACGGCGGTCGTCGTCGGTCGGTTGGCTGTCAGGGCGAAGAGCCGCCGCCCCACCGAGCCGACGAGGGCGTCGGCTTGTTCGGAAGAGCCGCCGCACGCCAGTTGTCCGCAACACGCGGGTTCGTCGTAGGCGTGCCAAACCGCACCGCTGCCCAGTGTGCCTTTGAATTGAACCCGAGGACGCGGCGTACGCCAACGGTGGGTCCGGGCCACGAACCGGGCGAGCCGATTCGCCCGCGGGCCGCATGTTCCGATCGCGGCGGTGGCCGCCTCGGTGAAGACGACCGGCGCGTCCCTCGCGGAACAGGAATGCCCTCTCGGCTGGGCTTCGGCCAGCGCGCCGACGATGAAGGACAAGATCAGAACCGCAGCGGCGCTGACGCGCGTGCGAGTACCGGAAGTGACGAACACTGCATTCAAGAGGCTAGTTCCCTTTGTCCGTGCGTGTACTCGCGCGCGCCTCAGCGCCGCTTCGCTCCCTGGACGGTGAGACACTGGTTGTGGCGCGATGTTCCGAGACGCTTCCATTGGTTCTCGCGCGCCTCAGCTGCGCGGCTGGCTGGGCCCCCTGCCCGTGCACCTGATGGCGAACGTCTCGGACGCGCCACCACCGTAACGCAGCGGCGGAGACCTACCGTCCGGGCTCGGGAAAGGCGGCGACGATCTGCAGATAGTCCTCTCGGCTGGCTTCGAGCACGCGATTTCCGGCGGCGACGGAGCTGTTCAGTCCGGTGCCGACCAGCGCGAAGCTGCCGTGGCTTCGACTTTCGACCGTCAGAGTCGTCGTGCCACCGCCGAAGTCGTCCGGCGGGGCTTCGGCGGAAGACAGCGTTCCGCAAATCGTGCGCAGCCTCCCCTGCAACGATGACAACGCAGAGGCGGCGACCGTCTCATCGATCTCGGCGATGCTTTGCTGTCCCTCGTCGAGACTCGAGACGCGGCCACTCAGTTGGCCCGCGGCGAGATCGACGGTCAGGTCTTTCCAGACGTGGGCGTGGGAGCTTCCCGACTGCAAGCGAAGCGAACCGCCCGAGCCATCGAAGGCGCACGCTTCGTCCGTCGAGTTCGCCGAGCCACCCGAGCCGTTCGACCCGCAACCGGCGATGGCAAGCACCAATCCGACCGCCGCCGAAATCCGAGATAGATGAGTACGCACCAACTGACTATACAGGCTGCGTTCCGCAAATGGTGACGGGCGGCAGGCACGCCCACGCGTCCCAGCAGGGCTGGCACGAGGTCTCGGTGGGGCAGCCGGTGACGCGGCAATCATCGGCAGAAGCAATTGTCGCTGATCACTCGTCAGCTGAGCGTGACCGCGATGGTCTCGTCGACTACCGGCGTCTCGGCCGCTTTGCCCTCGGCGGCGAGCTCCGGCCCGTATTCGAACCACCACTGTCGAGCGTCGTGCACCGTCCAGGGCTCGACATCGCACTGCTCGAGGCGTCGCGCGACCTCCGCAGCGCTCTGAGGCCTCTTGTCCGGGTCCTTTTGCAGACAATCGAGGATGAGCTCCTCGAGAGCCTCGGGCAGTGGGGAGCCGAGCCGCTCCGACGGCGGCTCCGGCTCCGAGTGCAGGTGGTGACCGCAGATCTCCACGACCGTCGCGCCCTCGAAGACGTTGCTGCCGGTCAACAGGAAATAGCCGACGGCGCCCAAGGAGTAGAGGTCGGTGCGGACGTCGACGTCCTCAGGACGACTGATCGTCTCGGGAGCCATGAACGCCGGAGTGCCCGCGATGGCCCCGGCCATGGTCAGCTCCACATCGTCGCCTCCTTCGATCTGCTTCACCAGCCCGAAGTCCAGCAGCTTCGGCACGTCGGGTCGCCCCCCCTGGGA
>QMMC01000299.1 GCA_003647065.1 Deltaproteobacteria bacterium
CTGTGAGTTCCCGCTCCCGTCGCCTTCTCGTGGAGGCCTAAATGAGGATCGGCTCTTCGATGCAGACCCCGATCTCCATGATGAGATAGAGCAGGATTCGCTCCTGGGGGACGAGGCCGGCGTGGGCGGTGTCGGTCGTGTGGTAGGTCGAGTAGAGCACGCGCCCACAACCGGCCGGCTCGAAGGTCACGGTCAGCGGCAGCTTCGGCGTGTCCGTTCCATGACCGCCGATCACGTAGGCCTTCGGTGAGTCGATGAGCGGCAGCCCTTCTTCGTCGAGGCCGACCTGGACCGGCGTCGTCATCTCGATCGTATTCCAACTGTCGACGACGTCGAAGTGGCTCGGGTCGAAGGTCCCGATGATGGTCGGGTCCTCGGCGTCGGGGCCCATCTGGCCGTTCAGCCACGCGAAGAGGTCGTCGTCTACCACCTCGGCGTTGTTCGAGTCGTAGGAGTCACCGTCGGCGTCGCCGAAGAGCGACGTATCCCAGCTGTTGGAGGCGGCATCGTAGGCCGAGGCCGGTGTATCGGCGTTTTCGCTGCCAAAACCGAAGCCGTCGTCGTTTTGAAGAGTGAGCTGAGCCGGGAAGACGTTGTCCATCCACTCGCCCGACCAGTCCGTCACGTAGAGCTTTCCACCGAGGGCCACGTAGTCCCGGATGTTGCGCAGGTTGCTCTGACTCTGGAGCGCGCTCGTATTGTCGTCCGCGGCACAGGGGATGAAGATGATGTGGTACTGGCGCATCCGGTCGAGGTTGGACACCAGGTCCTCGAGGCTGCCGGCCGGGGTGCCGTACTCTTCTCCGCCGTTCGTGTAGAAGTCGATCGACTCCGAGCCAGGAGCGACCTCGTAGGTCCCCGACGCGTTGACGGTGCCGATCTGCATCTTGCCGAGCACGTCCTGGAGGTCGTCGTAGTTGCCCGAGGCGACGGCGACTCGCGGAACGAAACGCCCGGAGGCCGGGTCCGCGATCGAAGGAAGAGTCGTCAGCTCCTGCTCGATCGCCCGGGTCTCGCCTGCGAGGAGGGTGATCGGTGTCTGGATTCGGAACTGACCCTTTTCGACGACGAGGTAGTAGTCGCCGGGGGTGATGCCCGCGATGCTGAACGATCCGTCGTGGGTGGCGATCCCGTGCACGCCGGATACCTCGACGCAGCGCTGGCAGTAGGCGGTCGAGGGGATCGGCTCTGGCATTCCGCTGGTCAAGCGTACGACCGCGCCGAAGACCGGGATCTCCTGGCCCGCGGGAACCATGCCCGGCGCGTTCCCCGGCGCCCAGACGCGGCCGGTGACGATCGCGTTGGGGCCCGGGTTCGGGATGACCGAACCGTCGCCACCGGAGCCGTCCCCCCCAGAGCCGTCGATGATGCCCGTGCCTCCATCACCCCGGGCGGTGCTCCGCGTCGCACATCCCGCCGTGGCCAAAAACACCGCCACGGAAACCAAGAGAATCGCCTTCGAGCCCATCGAATCATTTCCCTATCTGCGTGTAACCCCTCCCGTAGGGGCTACTCGCTCGAAAGAATGCGGAAATATAGCTCTCACAGCCCGTGCGTCGAGCGCTGTCGCCTTGACCAGCGCTTTGGCACCTCGATACCTTAAACGAACAGCGTTCTCCCATGCCCATCGTCCTCCTCACCGAAGAAGAGCGTCTCGGCACGACCGTCGCGGGTCGGTACCGCCTCGACTCCGTCCTCGGGGCTGGCGGCATGGCCGTAGTCTTCCAGGCCAGGCACACGTGGACCGGCCGCGACGTGGCGGTGAAGTTCCTCGACCCTCGGCGAACGAAAGACGTCGACCTCGCGGCCCGACGCTTCCTGAAAGAGGGCCGGGTCATCGGCACCCTCAAACACCCCAACATCGTCCAGGTCCTCGACATGGGGCGGGACGAGCACGGGATCGTATTCCAGGTTCTCGAACTCCTGAAGGGTCACACCCTCGCAGCGCGCCTCGACGAGGACGGTCGTCTCACGACCCAGGAGACCATCGACGTGTTGGTGCCCATGATGGACGCCCTCACCGCCGCCCACGAGATGCAGATCGTGCATCGGGACGTCAAACCCGAAAACATCTTCATCTCCTTCGACGAGTCCGGCGCGATGGTGCCGAAGCTCCTCGACTTCGGCGTCGCCAAAGGTCTCGACGACGCGGCGCAGGGCAACCTGACGCGTGAAGGGTCAGTACTTGGTACGCCGTATTACATGGCACCGGAGCAGGCCCGTGGGGCATCGAATGTCACGGCGACGGCTGACATCTTCAGCCTGGCCGCGGTGGCCCACGAGTGTTTGGCCGGACAGCTCCCGTTTGGGGACCGGGGCCCGGCGGAGTACGCGATGGAGCTCATGTCTTCTGACGTGCCCCCGATTCGAGAACACATGCCTCGCATCGACGAGGACCTCGCCGGCGTGATCGATCGTGCCCTCCTCAGAAAGGCCGCGAGCCGGCCTCAGAAAATGATCGAGTTTCGTCAGCAGGTGTCCAGGGCTGCGACGGCAGCCGGATTCTCCGTGCCCGCGCCGGCGGTCTATGCGCCGCAGGCCCGAGCCGAGCTCCTCGCCATGGGCGACGCCGATCCCGCCGAGACCCTAGGAGACGACACCCTGCTCTCGGACCTCCTCGAAGGAGGCGAGACTCGGCCGCCTTCGCCCCGTGTCTCTCTCGGATTCAAGGCGATGGTTGCGGTCCTCGGAGTCCTGGCCATCGCCCTCGGCTTCTTCTTGGCCGGGGGCACCGAAGATCGGGATGTCCCGGTGGCGCCGGCGACCGAAGCCACACTTCTGGGCAATGAGCCGGCTTCTCGGGCAGTGCCTCCGAGTTCGGCCCCAGACGAGGGTGATGACGTCGACGAGGTCGACGAGGGCGATGAAAGCGACGAGATCGCAGCGGATGCCCCCTCCTCAGCCGAACTCGAGCCCTCGGCCGCCCAGGCCGAAGGTGAAGAGGAGGGTGAAGAGGGCGAAGCCCCAGTGATTCGCCGCATCGCGGTGAGACGCAGGGTCGGACGCCCCGGCGCCGGGCGAACCCCCCGGATGGTCGAAGAATCGCCGACTGGAGGCCCCGATCCCCAAGAAGGCGGCCAAAATGACATGAATCAGGCTCAAAGCGCGCAAATGGGCATGCGCCGGGGCGATGTCCCAGATGTGGTACGTGAGTTCTGATCTCCCGGCGGGATGAGCTATCCTAGGCCTCGTTGAGGGTCGTCCGTCTCATCGCGCTCTCGGGCGCCATGCTCTTTTGGTTCGCAGGAGTCGTTCAGGCTCAGGGCGGCGATCCCGATGCCACCGCGGCCGGAGAGGGTGACCGCGAGCCCCTCGGCGAGGCGGGGGAGCGCCCCGACGCGCCGCAGGCTCAGGAGGATGCCCGGGCCCGCGAGGCCCGAGGGCTCTTCGAGCGCGGCATCTCCCTCAGCGACGAAGAGCGTTGGTCCGAGGCCCTCGAGTACTTTCGGCGCTCCCGAGCGCTCCTCGAGCGGGCGAGCAGCGCCTTCAACATGGCGGTCGCACTCTTCCGCCTGGGCCGCTATCAGGAGGCGGTTCAGGCCTTCGACGATTACCTGGGCCTCACCTCCGCGGACGAAGACGGTGCGCGCTACCAGGAAGCGCAGCGGTATCTCCGCGACATGCGGGCCAACCTCGGTCGTTTGGTTCTTACGGTGGTGCCGCCTGAGGCATCGGTCTACGTCGATGGGGTGCCCGCATCCGGCGAAGGCGGGCACCGAGAACTCCACCTCGACCCTGGCAGCCGCAACATCACCATCTCCCTCGATGGGTACCGGGCCCGGCGTCTCAACCTCCCGGTCCTCGAAGGCCAGGTTCACGAGAGGTCCATCGTCCTCGAGGCGCTGCCGGGGGGAGACACGGTCCTCGGGGTTCAAGCAGATGTCGCGGACGCGGTCATCGAGGTGGATGGGGCGCGCGTCGGCGTCGGTTCCGCGGAGCTTCCGGTGGAGCCGGGTTCGCATCGAATCGAGATCTTCGTGGACGGCAGCTCGCGGTACTCGGAAGAGGTCGAGCTCGAGGAGGGCGTTTTCCATCGCGTCGATGCCTCGGTGATGGACGACCGTGACACGACGTTCTTCGGATCTCCTTGGCCCTGGATCGTCGGCGGGGTCCTGGTCGCCGCGGCGGTGCTCTCGGTCGCCCTCGTCGTGACCCGGCAGAACGATCCCCTCGAAGACTACAACGGGACGACGGGCGTCGTTCTGGAGGGGCTCCGGTTTTGAGGCACCTCGGGACAAACATCCGGGGGCTTCAGGGGCTTCCGGTGCTCCTGGCTCTCGTCGTCCTCGCGGCATGTCAGGGGCATCCGGGCCGCGTCCTGGTCGTCGTCGACTCCGACTATTCGGTGCCCGCCGAGCTGTCCGAGGTGCGCGTCCTCGCGGGCCCCGTCGACGACCCGGAGAGTCGCATGGGCCAGGCCTTCGCCCTCACCGAGTTCCGGCCGCCCCCGGGGGGAACCTACAACCTGCCGCTCTCCCTCGTGGTCGTTCCACGCGACGGCAATTCGGATCGCGAGGTCGAGGTCGTCGTCGAAGGTCGACTGGTTTCGGTTGGCGACGTCTTGGTGCGCGCGACTCGCGTGCTCCATGGGTTCCGCGCCGGTGACACGGTGGTACTGCCGATCTTTCTCAGCAAGAACTGTGAAGGAAGGGTGTGCGGCGCTGGCCTGACGTGCATCGATGGGGCCTGCGAGTCTTCCGCGATCGACCCCGGGGACCTTCGCATCGCCGAAGACCCGGGCGAGGAGCTTCGAGGCCTCGTCGACGTCGGGGTCTCGACGGATGGCGGCGGCGATGCCTCGGACGGTGCGATGGATGCCGGCGATACCGGCGATACCGGCGATGCGGGGGCCGACACGGGCGTGGTCGACGATGCCGCCACGGATTCGTCGATGGATTCTGGCCCCTCGGACACCGGGGCTCCGGATGCGGGCCTCTGCGGGCCGCCGGTGACAATCCCCCATGTGGTCCTCGTCGGCAGCGACAAGCTCTATCCCCTCGCCCCGGCGCCGGGGGTCTGGGCCTACAACGCCCAGACAGCGGACAACGACCCCTACGTCGAGTGGGCCCATACGGCCCGTCCGGGCTGCGAAATCTGGCGCGTCGAACCCTTGATACCGAGCGGCACGCCCGAGGACCCATTTGCCGACTGCAGCGGCATGTGTGCGAGAGAGCCGAGCAACAGCGCGCTCTACGAGGTCTATCTCGATGGACGCACAGGGCCCACTGATTGGGATGAGCTCGTCAGCCTGAGCCAGGACGGCGTCGCGGGACGTGTTCGCTTCGATTTGATGAATCCGTCGCAGACCGTGAGCGTGAGGCTCAGTGACCTGACGTCGTTTGCGGGGGCGGCCAAGCGGCAGTACATCATCATTCACGACGCCGTGTTTTTCATGCGCCCGGTCCCCTGAGCCTGTTGCACGCCTTCGAGGTGCGCCCCGTCAGAGCTCGACCCGGACACGCACGGTGCCGCCCGCCGGAACGTCGACGACTCGGCGGACCGTCCGTCCTTGGCTCGGGCGAAGGGTCAGCGTATGGCGACCGGGGGGGAGTCTCAGTCGAGCGGGGGTGCGGCCGAGGCGACGGCCGCCTTCGAAGATGTCTGCCCAGCCTCCGACCGCGAAGACGTTGACCAGGCCCGGCTCTCCCGTTGGTTGCCGCGCCATCATGGAAGGCGCCGCACGAGAGCCCCGCATGGCGGTGCGCATCTGCGTGGGCCGGCTGCCGCGCGGGGGGGCGACCGGTTCGGGGCTCGGCTCGTTGGTCGCGGCTTCGGTCGTGGGCGGGGTCGGCGGCGGAGCCGGTGCCGTCGTCGGTTCGGGAGCCTGGTTCGTTTCTTCGACGGGGGCCCCGGGCGACGCTTCGGTGCCGGCGGCTGCCCCCGCTCCCGAGGGCGCTTCGGCCTCCTGCGGCTGACCGCCGACCCCCGTAGGGAGTTGGGTGGGGGCGGCCGGCGTGTCCGTCACCAGGTATGCCAGGAAGATGCCCCCCATCAGGGCGACCACTCCGAGGCCAACTTTGAGCGCGATTCCGAAGAGAGCCTTCCTCGGATGGACCTCGACGGTTGGGCGTTCTTCGTCGCTCGTTGACGCTTGAAAAGGAGATGGCGCCCCGACGCTTCGAGAACTGGGGTGGGCGGCCCCTGCCTGGTCGGTCCGGTCCGACGTGCTGCCCACGTGGATTTCGCTCGTAACCGCCTCGGCGAACGGCGATGGGGCTCCGGCGACGGCCGGCGGGCGGAATGGCCCGCCCGGGGGGCTTCCGAGCCGCGTCGTGGGTTCATCGTCTTCGCTTCGGTAGGGCGCGTATTTCGGGGGCGCGATCCCGTCGGGGTGTACGACCGTCGGCTCGCTGTGCATGTCTCGCGGCGCTTCGTCGTGGCGAGGGATGACCTGAGAGACGAGCCCCTCGCGGGGAGCGGCCCGTAGCCGGGGGGCTCGGTCGATGGCCCCGTCGTCGAGGCGCGCGACGGAGCGGCCGTGCTTCATTGCAGCGCCGTGCTCTTCCGGGAAGAGCCCACGCATCCACTCCCCGAGCTCGCCATGGCCGAGGTGCTCGCCGCTCTTGATCGCGAAACGGTTCAAGTCCCGGGCGATGTCCCGAGCGTCTTGGTAGCGCTCCTCGCGGTCGCGCCTCAGCAGGCGAGCCACGATCGCGTCGAGTTCCGGGGGGCACTGCGGTCTCACGGACTGCACCGAAGGGATTGGCTCTTGGGCGATGGCGCCGAAAATCTCGGTTTCGGATGGACGGTGGAAGAGCGCGCGCCCCGCGAGCAGCTCCCAGAGCACGACCCCCATGGACCAGATGTCGCTACGCCAATCGATGCCTTGGCGGCTGAAGGCCTCCGGCGATGCATACGCGAACTTGCCTTTGAACGTGCCGGCGACCGTTTCGTGGCGCCGCCCGGTCGCCTTGGCGATGCCGAAGTCGAAGACCTTGACCACCCCGTTGTAGGTCATGAAGACGTTCTCCGGGGAGATGTCCCGGTGCACGATGTTCATGGGGTTGCCCCGTTCGTCCACGGCGTCGTGGGCCGCATGGAGGCCCTCGCAGGCCTCCGCGACGATGCGGGCCGCCCGGGCCCAGAAGAGCGGATGGTCGCGCACCCCATCGATTGTATAGGCGCGCCGCAGGACCTCGAGGAGGGTTTGGCCGACCATGAACTCCATCACCAGGAAGCTCACCCCCGCCTCGTCACCGAAGTCGTGCACGGCGCAGACATTCGGGTGGCGGACCAGAGAATTGATCCGTGCTTCATCGAGGAACATCTCCCCGATATCCGGGTTCCGGTCCGCGAGCCCTTGGTGCATCACCTTGATGGCAAAGAGCTTCTCGAAGCCAGCCGCGCCGACGGCCCGGGCGAGGTAAATTCGTCCCATGCCCCCTTCGGCGATGTCTCCGAGCAATACGTAGCGTCCGAGGCGACGCGCTTCGGCGGCCGAGGCGATGACCGTAGCTTCGCGGCGCAATTCCATCTCAGAAGCCGATGACCATCGGGGCCTGGGGCTGGGTCCCGTTTGCAGACGAGCTACCCCCCAAGACGACCGCTAGGATGATGCCGACGACGACGAGCACCCCCGCTCCGATTCCGACCCAGAGCCACGGGCTGACGCCGCCGGCGTCGTCATCGTCCCGGCGAATGAGCGAAGAGCCCGCCAATGCAGGCTCGGAGGTGACGGGGCGGTCCTCGGACCCCTCTCTGGCCAATACCGCGCTGCCGGGACCCACCGCTTCCACGTAGTAGTGAAGACTCTCGCCGGCGGGGAGGGCTTGGGTGCCCCCGTTCGCGCGACGATAGGAGCCCGACCGAGAACGGGCGAAGACCCGGATCTCGTTCACTAAGCGACCGTGATCTCCTTCCGCTCGGCCGCGCACCTCGACGCCGCCGGGGACCGGGGTCGCCACGCTGCTGACGCTCAGCTCGCCGTCGACGACGGTGAGGGTATCGGCGAAGGCCTCTCCGAGCTCGGGGGGTGCCTCGCGGCCCCACCGGTGCTCACGGTCGAGGGAGGCGAGGCGCCGGAGGTCGAGGCGCAGCGCCGCTGCATCATCGAGGGCGAGGTGGGCGAGGCAACGCGCGGAGAGCAACTCGATGAGGTCTTCCCGCGTCAGGTCGTCGCCCTCTTCGGCTCGGGCGAAAGCCTCGAGGGCGCGTTCGAACTCCGCCTCCATGAGCAACTCTTTCGCTTCGTCGACGTCGGGGTGCGCCGCGGCGGGGGACGGGCCCCAAGCGAGGGTGATGGAGAGGAGGGCGAGGGCCCCGAATTGGAGTCGAGAGATCATATCGGTATGCAGAACTGTCCGTTGCACGTCGTACGGACACCGTCGCAGGTTTGGCAAGCTCGGCCCCGGCTACCGCAGGCGGCGTCCGCGTCTCCGGGCTGACACGAGGTGCCGTCCCAGCACCCGGCGCAGCAAAGGACGGCGGCGCCTCGGCAGGTCCCGTCTTGACCGCTCCCGCTGGTGCACGCATCGCCGACGGCCTTCGGCACGCATGTGCCCCCAGCACAGTCACTGCATGGCGTGCAGGCGGTGCACATCGCGCCGGTCGTGCCGCAAGCAGCGGCGGTGTCACCGGCTTCGCAAGATGCGCCATTCCAACATCCCGTACAGCACGCACCCACGTGGCAGATACCCCCGGGGCACTCCGGCCCGTCGGTTGGCGTGCACGCCCCACCGAGGCACGACGCACATTCGATGCATTCGCGGCAGGCTCCCCCCCCGACTCCGCAGGCGGTGGGGGTGTTCCCCGCGACGCACGCGCCGTCGACGGTACACCGGGTACAGCACACGCCCATCGCGCAGATGCCCGTCCCCGCCGCGCACGGGTTGCCCTCGGTGCTTACGCCCGCGATGCACGCCCCATCCCCGCAGGAACCGCACCCTTCGCAGCTCGCGCAGAGCGCGCCGCCGCGTCCGCAGTTCGTGTCGGCGTCGCCGAGGCGGCACGAAATCCCATCCCAGCAGCCGGCGCAGCAACTGCCTCCCCAGCAGGTGCCCGTGCCGCACGATGTTTCGTCCTCTACGGTGAAGCAGTCGCCGCCACGACATACCTCGCAGGGGCCGCAGGTGACCGAGGCGCAGGCTGCGCAAACGGGCTCATCGACGCACGCCGCGTCATCACAGTCGATGTCTCCGTTGCAGTCGTCGTCGACGCCGTCGTCGCAATTCGTCTCCGTCGCCGTGCATGCATCGGGGGAGCCCCCATCGACGGGC
>QMMC01000300.1 GCA_003647065.1 Deltaproteobacteria bacterium
ACAACTTTGGCGTGATCCGCGGGGTAGCGGCGCCGGCGCGGGTCCTCGCGGTCGTGAAAGCCGATGGCTATGGTCACGGTGCCGTGCCCCTCGCGCGGCGTCTCGCTTCAGAACGAGCGGCCGGTTTCGGGGTCGCCCTCGCCGGTGAGGGCATCGAGCTCCGCGAAGCGGGCATCGGCGGCGAGATCGTCGTCCTGAACGGTGTCTACGGCGGGGCCCACGGCGCGGTCCTCGCGGCGGGGCTCACCCCCGTCGTCTACGACCTCGGCGAGGTCGAGGCGTTTGCACGGGTCGGGGCCGATGGCGCCTTCGCCATGCACCTGAAGTTAGATACCGGAATGAGCCGCCTTGGGGTCCCGCACCACAGCGTTGATGATTTTCTCGATGGCCTCGAGCGCTACCCTGGCGCGCAAATCGAGGGCGTGATGACCCATCTCGCCGCCGCCGACACCGACCCGGAGTTCACCCGGGAGCAGCTCCGGCGCTTCGACCGGTCTCTCGAACGTATCCGCGGTCGGGGCCATCGACCCCAGACGGTTCACATCGCCAACAGCGCTGGCGCGTTCCTCTTCCCCGAGGCCCGGCGCGACCTCGTTCGCACCGGCATCGCCCTCTACGGGTACGCGCCGGGGGGCGCTCTGGCCGATGACCTTCGGCCGGCGATGCGCTGGCGCACGGAGATCATCGCCCTTCGTGATCTCGCTGCCGGGGCGACCGTCGGTTACGACCGCACGTTTCGCGTCACCGGGCCCTTGCGCCTCGCGACCGTGCCGGTGGGGTATGGCGACGGGTTGATTCGACGACTAGGGAACCGCGGCTCGATGCTCGTCGCCGGGGTGCGCTGTCCCATCGTCGGCCGGGTCTCGATGGACCTCACGACCCTCGACGTCACGGCCGTCCCCGGGGCCCAGCTCGGGGACGAAGCTGTCATCCTCGGGGCCCAGGGCGCCGAGGCCATCGACGCCGAGGAGGTCGCCGCCGCGGCGGACACCATCAGCTATGAGGTCCTGACCAACGTCTCGCGTCGAGTCCCGCGGCTCTACCTCTGACGGTTCCGCTTGGGCGCTCGCGGCGATGTGAGCGCGTCGTGCACGGAACTCTTGCAGACGAGCCCAGCGCGCTTCGGCGTCGACTCGTTCCTGCTCGGCCGGGGTCTCGGTCACGGTTCCGGCCTCGATTACGATCACGGTTTCGGCCGTGGGTTCCGGGAGTTCGGGGAACTCGGAGACATCGGGCATGGCTCTGAGGCTGGCCGCCATGATCGTCGTGGTCCCGGGTGCGAGCCGGACCTCTTCGACGAGGTCCTCGAAGCCGTCTGCCGTGATTCGAATTTCGTGCGCGCCGGGGGCGAGTGTCCCGAGGGTGAGGGGGGCCTCGCCCCGCTGGACGCCATCGATGAATACCGCCGCCGGGGCGGCCTCGGTGGTGAGGCGGACCTGAAGCACCCCCGCGCTGGTCGCCGCGGCCGTCGAGTTCGCCTGAGTTGCTCCTGCGAAGTGAAAGCCCACACCGAGCACCGCCGCCGCCGCCACCGCCGCCGCCGCAATGAAGGCTGGATGCTCCCAGCGAGCTCGGTGAGCCCTGGGCGGTGCGACGCACTCCAGGGGGCGCAGCGTATCGAGGCTTTGCCGCGTATCGCTACTCCTCAGTGTCTCCTCGGGGCTCCACCTGTCGTCGGAGCGCGAGGAGTCGTCGGAGCGCGAGGTGAGTATTCGCGTCGTCTCCGGTCGAGGCTCCTCCCGGTCGTCAGGGTCGGTCACTTCGGGGTGGTCGCCTCGCCACGGCGACTTTTCGATGCGGGTCTGCACCCCCGAGTCGTCCACGCCCCAGTGCGAGCGCGCCGCCTCGATGGGGGTCGGGCGGCCCTCGAGGAGCTCTCCCCCTGCGATCGCGGCTTCCTCTGGGAGCTCGACGTCGACGCTGAAGAAGACCTCGGTGGGTGCTTCGGCGAAGCTCGACGTGTTCTTTCCGGGATGGCTCTTCTCAGCGGCCACCTGTTCCATATCCGCGTGATAGGAGATAGTGCCCTCGGGCAACGGCGTTGCGGAGATCGCTGCGATGCGATGCTCGTGCATCCGTCGCTGGTCGGGGAGCTCCCGGTCGAGCCAGCGGCTGAGGATCTTGTCCGGCTGGGCGCAGCGCGCGCTGCGGTATTCTTCGAGCGCTCTACGCATCTCTTCGGCATGCTGAAAACGCTCGTCGGGGTTCTGGGCCAGCGCTCGGTCGACGATCGCCGTCAGCTCTTCGGGGAGATGCGGGTTGACCTCGGCGAGGGGCCTGAAGTCACCTTGGCGGACCTTCTTGAGCGTCTTCAAGATGTTCAGGTCGGACGGGAACATGCGCTGGCCAGCGAGCCACTCCCACAGACAGACACCGAACGAGAAGATGTCCGAGCGGTGGTCGACGGGCGCCGTCCGGGTCGCTTGCTCCGGGCTCATGTAGCGGACCTTGCCCTTGATCGTTCCGGCGGTCGTCTGCGTCCTTTGGATCGCGCTCTTTGCGATCCCGAAGTCGATGACCTTGACGATGCCGTCGAAGCCGACGATCAAATTGTGGGGGGTCACGTCTCGGTGGATCAAGCCCACGGGCGTGCCGTCGTCGTCTTCGAGGGCGTGGGCGTGGGCCAAACCTGCGCAAACCTGTTCTCCGATCCAGGCCACGATCTCGGGAGGAATGTGGCGTCCGCGAGCATGCATGGAGGCGGCCACGCGGCTCATGTCGATACCGCTGAGCATCTCCATGGCGATGTAATACGACCCGGCTTCGCGGCCGTACTCGTAGCTGCGCACGATATTCTGGTGCTCGAGGCGGGAGACGAGCTTCGCCTCGTCGACGAACATGTCGATGAAGTCTCCCCGGGCGGCGATGTCTGGCAGCATGCGCTTGATCGCCACGACTCGCGGCAGCCGGCTCTTCCCGAGGGGCCGTGACCCGTAGATCTCGGCCATGCCTCCCTGGGCGATCCGACCGACGAGGAGGAAGCGCCCGAACGTGAACGGGGCGGACTCTTCTCGGGCTCGGATCAGAGACATGGGGGGGACCTCGGTCCTAGTCCGTGCAAGGGCCGCACCACGTCCTGCGACGTCGATCTCGGTCCGAAAACCCGTGATCGCGGGTGGAAGGAGCGCTGCTTGCTCCAGATCGTCGACCAGAACGGCGCTTGGCGCGTTCGCGGTTCTATCCGGGGCCCGTCCTTCCGGCGAAGATCTCGTCACCTGACGGGAAGTCGGCCCATTTGGCCCGGCCTGCCATACTTTCGCCGTGACGGAGTCCGTCCAGGAAGCTCCCGCCGGGAGCGCCGAGCAGCTGCCCCCCGAGGCCCCTGGGGAACCGGGCATCGTGATCCGGGCGGCCGACGCCCTCATCGCCATCCCGGTGAACTTCTTCGCGGAGATAGGCGTCGTGGCGTCCCTCCTGGGGCAGGCGTTGTTCTGGGGCATCCGCCGGCCGTATCGCGTGCGTCTCTGGATTGACGCCATGGACTTCATCGGCGTCGGCTCGATCTTCATCGTCGGCCTGACGGGCCTCTTCATCGGCATGGTCTTCGGCATCCAACTCGTCGACGGTTTTCGGCAATTCGGCGCCGAGAATCAGGTCGGGGCCGTCGTCGGCCTCGCCCTGACCCGGGAGCTCGCGCCGGTGTTTTCGGCGCTCATGGTCTCGAGCCGGGCGGGCAGCGCGATGACCACCGAGATAGGCTCGATGCGGGTGACGAGCCAGATCGACGCGCTCACCACCATGGCCGTCAACCCCGTTCAGTACCTCGTCGTCCCGCGGATCATCGCCGGGACCCTGATGGTCCCCCTGCTCACGATGCTCTTCAATCTCATCGGGATCTTCGGCGCGTGGATCATCTGCGTGAAGGTCCTCGCCCTGGACAGTGGCGTCTTCATCGACAAGGTGCGGTGGTACGTCGACCTCGAAGACCTGAACCAGGGCCTCATCAAGGCCGTAGTCTTCGGCTTTACCATCGCGCTTATCGCCTGCCGCCAGGGGTTCTACGCGAGCGGCGGTGCGGCCGGAGTCGGCCGGGCGACAAATCGCAGCGTCGTGCATAGCGCGGTCGCAATTCTCATCCTCGACTACATCGTGACCAGCTTGATCACCGGACAAGGCGGCCTGTGAGCGACCCGGCCCCGGCCCCGGACCCCGTCCAGATCCGCATCGACGGAGTCGAGAAGCGCTACGGCGAACACGAGGTCCTCCGCGGGGTTTCCTTCGACGTACAGCGCGGAATTACCAACGTGATCATCGGAGCGTCGGGGGCCGGCAAGTCGGTCTTGATGCGGCAGATCATGCGCCTCGAGCGTCCCGACGCTGGCTCCATCGTCGTCGATGGACAGGACATCGTCCCTATGAACGAGGTGGCCCTCACCAAGGTGCGCCGCAAGTTCGGCATGGTCTTTCAGGCTTCGGCGCTCTTCGACTCGATGGATGTCTTCGAGAACGTCGCCTTCCCCCTGCGTGAGCATACGAAGATGCGGCGGAAGGAGATCCGTGAGCGGGTGATGGCACGCCTCGAGGACCTGGAAGTGGCCCATGCGGCGCGGAAGATGCCGGATGAGCTTTCCGGAGGCATGCAGAAGCGGGTCGCCGTGGCCCGGGCCCTGGTCCTCGAGCCCGAGGTGCTGATCTACGACGAACCGACGACCGGCCTCGACCCCATCACCTCGCGCACCGTCGACGAGTTGATGGTGCGTACCCGTGAGCAGTACGGAGTCACCGGCATCGTGATCACCCACGACATGGCGTCGGTCTTTTTCATCGCGGACCGAATCAACTATCTGTACGAGGGACGCATCACCGCGTCCGGGACCCCCGAAGAGTTCCTGGCTTCCGAGGACCCGGCGACGCGGGAGTTCCTCGAAGCCTCCGGCGTCGGCACGTCGGCGGCCTTTGCGAAGCGCCGCTGACCTCGCCGATCAGCGGTAGTTGCGCACGACCACTTCGCTCACCTTGCCGCGGCGCTTCGCGTTGCAGTTGATGGCGCGGGGGGCGGCGACGGTGTCGATGGTGAAGCCGCGGTAGAGTTCGCGGATCAGGGGCACGTCGCTGTTCGAGAGCATGAGCTTGCAGCCGCGCCGGTCGAGGACCCGGAAGACGTCGCGGAGCTTCACCTGCATGTCGGTGCCGAAGCCGTTCTTCGCGTAGCCCGTGAAATTCGCCGTGTCGCTGACGGGCGCATAGGGGGGGTCGAAGTAGACGAAGTCGCCGGGGCGGGCGCTCTCGAGGAGACCCTCGAAGCCTTGCTGGCGGATTTCGGCCTGGGAGAGGGCTGCGCTGGCTGCGAGCAACCCCTCGGGGTCGAGGATCTTCGGGTTCTTGTAGCGCCCCGCCGGCACGTTGAACTCGCCGCGGCGGTTCACACGGTGGAGGCCGTTGAAGCAGGTCTTGTTGAGGTAGATGAAGGTCGCGGCCCGCTCTGCGGACTTCATGCCGGGCTGGTTGTAGCGCGTGCGGACCTCATAGTAGCTCTCCTGGTTGTGTCCCTTGGCGAGGGCCTGGAGGTGGGGGACGAGGGCCGAGGGCGCGTCCCGAACCCACTCGTAGACGTTGACCAGCTCGGGGTTGATGTCCGAGACCAGGGCCCTCAGGGGTTGGCGCCGGAAGAAGAGGGCACCGCCGCCGAAGAACGGCTCGACGTGGCGCATCATCTCGACCCCGGCGGGGAGCAGGGGCTCGAGCTGGCTCAGAATTCGCCCTTTGCCGCCCACCCATTTCACGATGGGGGCGGGGGCCCGAGTCGGGGCCTGCTGGGGGATAATTGGGGTCAGAAGCGCAGCGGATGTAGCCATGCATCCGACACTATCCGACACGCACCTACATCAGAAAAAATCGGCAGAACGAGTCCCTGGGGCCCTCTTCGGAGGTTCGGTATGATGGCTCCATGGTTCCCCCTCCGGCCGGCCCCTGTCCCCGCTGTGGAGTCGAGTTGCGCCCCGCCGAAGTCGGCGGATGCGCGATGCACGGCTGCATGCGGTGCGGCGCCCTCTGGCTCGACTTCGTCTCCACTGGGAAGGTGATGTCGTGCATGCACGCGGGGGCCCTCGAGGCGGCCGACCGGGCGACTCGGGGCGCTCAGGTTGCGGTGGATACGACAACGGCCGACCTGCCGTGCCCGGTATGTCATCGGCCCATGAAGCGCATGCACGTCGGTGGGACCACGGTGGAGGTCGACCGCTGCGACGATCACGGCACCTTCTTCGATCGCGACGAACTTCGTCAGGCGGCGGAGCAGGTCGCCGCCCGGCGCGGCGCACAGACGCCGGGAGCGACGGCGGCCCTCGCGGCGGCGAGCGCCGGAGAGTATTCGCTTTCGACGGACTCGCGTTTCAGCAGCGTCTTCGGCGACGACGATGACGACTACGACAGCGGCGTCGGGGGAGGCATGGCCCTCGCCGGCGCCTTCGTCATCTTCGAAGTGCTCCTCGACGTGTTCATGGACTCTTGACCCTCCCCGAAAAGGCGTCGTGAGAGGGGTCTCGAAGGCGGCAGCGCGACGCAGTCGTGCCGAGCCGAAGAGACTCCGATGACGGCGCTGGATTAGCCTTGCGACCCTCCCCGAAAAGGCGTCGTGAGAGGGGTCTCGAAGGCGGCAGCGCGACGTAGTCGTGCCGAGCCGCGGAGCCCCCGATGACGGCGCTGGATTGCGACCCCCCCCGAAAAGGCGTCGAGCGGCTACCATCGCTCCATGAACGCGAGATTGATTTCAGTGCTGGTCACCGCAGCGGTTCTCGTTGCCTGCGGGGACGATTCGTCGGCCCCTGATGGATCCACCGATTCGTCGATGACCGGCGACTCGTCGGCGGTTGATTCGTCGTCGGTCGATTCGTCGACGCCGCCCGACGGGGGTCCTCCGGCTGACGGGGGATCCGGGACCGCATGCGCGATGCCCCCCGCCTTCGACATTGGGGTGACCTACGACGTGACGTTGCACGTCGCGACGACGGGTGATGACGATTCCGGTGATGGCTCGACCGGCAGTCCGTTCGCGACGATCGACCGCGCGGCCAGGGATGCCACGCCAGGGACGCAGATTCTCGTCGGCGCCGGTACCTACTCCGGCAACATCGGCCTCAGCGACCTGAACGGCTCCGACGGGCATCCGATCGCCATCGTCGCCGACGGCGACGTCACCCTCGACGCCGGGGGAAGTGGGGTCGGTCTAGCCATCAGCGAGCTCGCCTGGGTCGTCGTCGAAGGCTTCACGATTCGCGGCGCGGGCGTGCATGGGATGAACATCGACGACGGCGGCAGCTACGACACCCCCGCCCACCATCTGGTGCTCCGCGACCTGACCATTCCGGGGGCGGGGTCCGGCGGAAACAACGACTGCATCAAGATGAGCGGCGTCGACGACTTCTGGGTCCTCGGCAGCGATGTGTCTGGCTGCGACACTGGAGAGATCATCGACATGGTCGGGTGTCATCGTGGCGTGATCAGCGGCAACTACTTCCACGACACCGTCGGCACTGGCGTGCAGGCCAAGGGTGGGAGCGCGGACACGCTCATTCACGGAAATCGATTCGAACGCATACCGGGGCGCGGGGTCAACGCCGGTGGGTCGACGGGCCTCGAGTACTTCAGGCCCCTCGACGCCCCTCACGAGGCGGCACGGATCCGCATCGTGGCCAATACGTTCGACACGGTCGGCGAGATGGGCGGTGCCCCGGTGGCCTACACCGGGTGCGACGGCTGCGAGTTCGTGAACAATACGGTGGTCGACCCCGGGACCTGGGTCGTTCGCATCCTCCAGGAGAGCACCGACGCGCGCTTCGTCCCCTCCCGGAACGGGCTCTTCGCCAACAACATCATCGTTCTTCGCACCGGGGTCATCCGCACGTTCTTCAACGTCGGAGGCGGCACGGCCCCCGAGACCTTCACCTTCGCCAACAACCTCTGGCAGGCCCTCGACGAAGGCCCCGGGTGGACGGGCCCGACCTATTCTGATGGCATCCCTCCGGAGACCGGCAGCCTGGTGCAGGTCGATCCGCAGATGGTCGACCGCGACGGGGGAAACTACCGGCTCATGGCCGGGACTCCCGCCGAGGGCGCAGGCTCGGGCCCGGGCTTCGCGCTCCCGGCGGACTTCGACGGCGAGTGCTACGCCAACCCGCCGACCCTGGGCGCTTTCGAAATCCCCTAGCCCCTAACGAAAAGGCGTCGTGAGCGGGGGCTCAGAGGCGGCAGCGCGACGCAGTCGTGCCGAGCCGAAGAGACGCCGATGACGGCGCTGGATCCCCACGAAAAGGCGTCGTGAGCGGGGGCTCAGAGGCGGCAGCGCGACGCAGTCGTGCCGAGCCGAAGAGACGCCGATGACGGCGCTGGATTAGCTTTGGCCGCGTGCCCGCTCGATGACGCGCCCGAGGCGCCGGAGGGCCTCTTCGAGGTTTTCGCGGTCCGGGCCGAAGCTGAAGCGCACGTGGTGACGAAAACGCGAAGGTCGACCGTGGCGACGCTGGCCCGGGTCGACGTCGAAGAACTCGCCGGGAACCACGATAACCTTCTCTTCGAGGGCGGCGCGGAAGAAGGTGCTGCCGTCGTTGATCGACGGAGGCAGGTCGGAAAGATCTCCCCAGGCGTAGAACGTGCCTTCGGGTTCGACGTCGAACTTCACGCCAAGGGCCCGGAGTCCGTCGATCATCAGTCGGCGCTTTTCGCCAAAGCATCGCCGGAGAGCCGCCGTCTCCTTTCGGGCGTGGTCCGCCGAAATCAACTCCAGGGCCGCGCGCTGCATCGGCGCCGAGCCTCCGCCGTCGAGGAAAGACCCGGCGCTCGAGACGGCGTCGATGACGCGGCGGGGGCCGAGGATCCACGTCACCCGCCAGCCCGGGTAGCGCCAGTTCTTGGTCAACCCGTCGACGATGACCACCGGGTCGGTCTCTACATCCTCGATGTGGGATGCGGCGCTGATGATGTCTTCGTCTCCCTTCCAGATGTAGTGCGAATAAAACTCGTCGAGGATGAGCGAACAGTCGAGGTCTCGGGCGGCCTCGACCCAGGCGGACATCTCGTCGCCGGTCACGAGCTTGCCCGTGGGGTTGCATGGGTTGCTCATCAAGATCGCCCCGAGGCCTCGGCCGAGGATTTCGCGACGGAGCTCCTCCGCGGTGAACGCGTAGCCGCGCTCCGGGTCGAGGAGGACCGGCGTGGGTGAAAAATGTCGGAAGACGTCGAGGAGCTCGGTGTAGGCCGTGTAGTCCGGGAGAAA
>QMMC01000301.1 GCA_003647065.1 Deltaproteobacteria bacterium
CCCAAGATCATCGACTTCGGTGTTTCGAAGGGGGCCCTCGCCGGCCCTTCATTGACGACCACCGGCGAAATTCTCGGCACGCCGGTCTTCATGTCGCCGGAGCAGGCTGACCACGCGAGGGGGGCGACTCCTGCCGCGGACGTCTATGGAGTGGGCGCCATTCTCTACGACGCCCTCGCCGGGCGGCCACCCTTCGAGGCGCCGAGCCTCGGCATGCTTCTGTTGGCGGTGGCCTTCGAAGACCCGGCCCCCCTGGCCGACGTGCGACCCGGCGTTCCGCCTGCCCTCGTCGCCCTCGTGGCCCAGGCGATGGCGAAGGCGCCGGCAGAGCGACCGATGTCTGCCGACGCCTTCTCGACAAGTCTCCGGGAGATCCTCGAAGCCCACGGCGCCGAACTCGCAGCCCTGGAGCTTCCTCGTACGGATGGTCAGACGCCTGATGCGGCCGAAGCGGCGGCGATATCCGGGTCCGGCACCGACTCCGACACCGACTATGGCACCGCCCTGGACCCCGATGCCGTTCCTGAGCTTCCCCGGCGCCGAGGCGCCGGCCTCGCGGTGGCCGGCGTTGCGGCCTTTCTGGCGATGATGCTGGCCGTCG
Source organism: Deltaproteobacteria bacterium (assembly GCA_003647065.1). Lineage (GTDB taxonomy): Bacteria > Myxococcota_A > Polyangia > Polyangiales > B10-G4 > B10-G4. The sequence goes on from QMMC01000301.1 coordinate 602, forward strand.
TCGTCTTCGCTCTGCTCTGATAGAAGGCCTTCCTATGGCGACAGAAGAGGCAATCGAACAGGCGCTCTCGGGCGGGTCGACGCGGGGGGAGGGGACCTACCGCCGTCGTCGAGGCCGGGTCATTGGGCTCTTTGCTCTTGCCCTCGCCATCCTCGTCGCCATCGGGGGCCTCGGCCTCAGCGGGCTCGAGGCCGTCATGAAAGACGGCCTCCAGGGGCGCATCAGCGCGCTCCGGGATGCGGTCGCGGCGGGCACCATGGTCTGGCTGGAGGCCCAGGAGCACTCAGCCTCCATCGTGGCGGCAGCGCCCGCCCTCCACCCCCTGATGGTGGCCGTGGTTCGCGCCGAGGAGAGCACGCCGGGAGATGTCGAAGCCCTCACGACGGCGCTCTCGACCCTCGACGAGGGGCAACTCTTCGAGGGCAGCGCCCTCCTCGCCGCCGATGGCCGCGTCGTGATGAACCACGGGGCCGGTCTCGAGGTGGGCATCGAGGCCCCGCCGGAGGTTCGACGAGTCTACGAAGCGGCGGTGAACGGCGAGGCCCGAGCGTCACTGCCCTTCGGGGTGCCCGAGGGTGAGCCACGCATGGTGGTCGGTGCACCGGTGATGGAGGGCGACGAGTTGGTGGCGGTGATCCTCCTCGGCCTTTCGACCGACGACTTCAGCGCCACGCTCCTCGCCGCCCGGGCCGGGGAGTCGGGGGAGACCTACGCGGTGAATCGGGACGGCAAGCTCATCAGCGACAGCCGCTTCCTCGACGGTCTTCGCGAGCTCCGATTTATCGGACCCAACGACGAGACAGCCGTCCTAGGCGTCGACGTCCGGGACCCGGGTGGTGATCTCGAGGATGGGTATGCGACCGGTGTGCTCCGAGCCGACCAGCCCCTCACGCGCTCTGCCGAGCGCGCCCTCGAAGGGGAGACCGGAGTCGATGTGGACGGCTATCGGGACTACCGCGGGACCACGGTGGTCGGGGCCTGGATGCGGGCCGAGCGTCATGGTTTCGCGATCATCACCGAGGTAGACGCCGTTGAGGCTTACCGGCCTTTGGTGGTGCTTCGTCGCATGTTTGGGGGCTTGCTCTTGTTGGTCCTTCTTGCGGCCACCGCGACCTTTGCGGTCGGCATGCTGCTCGAACGTCAGCGTCGCCGGGCGGGGCTCGCCGAAAAGAAGGCGGCGCGCCTGGGCCAGTACCACCTCGAAGAGAAGCTCGGGGAGGGCGGCATGGGCGCTGTTTATCGCGCGCGTCATGCGCTCCTTCGGCGCCCGACGGCGGTGAAGCTCTTGCATCCGACCCACAACAGCGCCGCGAACCTCGAACGCTTCGAGCGGGAGGTGCGCCGGACCGCCGAGCTGAGCCACCCCAATACCATCTCGATCTACGACTACGGCCATACCCCCGACGGGGTCTTCTACTACGCGATGGAATACCTCGAAGGCGTCGACCTCGAGGTGCTGGTCGAGCGCTTCGGGCCGATGCCCAGCTCTCGGGTGATCCACCTCATCACCCAGGCCGCCGGGGCCCTCGCCGAGGCTCACTCGGTGGGCATGGTGCACCGAGATATCAAGCCGGCGAACCTATTCCTCTGCCGTCGCGGGGGCGTGCCCGACACGGTCAAGGTCCTCGACTTCGGCCTCGTCAAGACGAGCCGCGCCGAGGATAAGTCGCTCACCGCCGACAACGTGGTCATGGGAACGCCCGCATACCTGCCGCCGGAGATGGTCACTTCGGCGAACGCCGCGACCCCCGTGTCCGACATTTACGCCCTCGGAGCGGTCGCGTACTACCTCGTGACGGGCGAGCCGGTCTTCGACGGTGAAACCGCCATGGCGTTGCTCATGGCCCACGCGTCGGTAGAACCGGTGCCACCCTCCGAGCGCCTCGGGGCTGCCGTCGACGCCACCCTCGAGGAGGTCATCCTCGCGTGCCTCGAGAAGTCACCGGCACATCGTCCCCAGAGCGCCCAAGAACTGATCGAGCGCCTCGGCGCCGCAGAGGTCGCCGGCCAATGGACTCGAGCCATGGCCGAAGACTGGTGGACCCGTCACCAGGAATCGATATCGGGACTGACGGACGCCGACCGCGAATCCGTCGGCACCGACGAGACCGTCATGCGAGTCGACGCTGAATAAGCGACTCAACCGAGGCCAATGCGTCCAGTCGCCGAGCGCGCCCGTAAGACAATTAAGCAACCACGCGTCCCCAAGGCCTGGTGGGCCCAGCTGGGGCGAAGGCGTCCAGTTGCGCCAGTGGCCGAGCGCGCCCGCAAGGGCCGACAGAGACGTACCTTTCGTACGTCGACCGAGGTCCTGAGGACGTAAGCCGGCCGATGGCGTGACTGGGCGCCTTCGCAATCAGCGGCAGCCGTGGCGGCGTACCTGTGCCGCCTGCCGCTCGGCGAAGCGGAACGCGCCGGTGACGTAGCGGTCGCTCTTGCCGAGCTCCGAGATGCGAAATATGGACTCGAGGCGTAGGCCGGACTCGGTCTCTTCGAAGATGTAGTGGGTCGTCGGGACCTCTTCGGTTCCGCCCATCGAACAGTCCATGCGCGGCGGTCCCTCGAGGGAGGCGTTGCAGGCCATGTCGTTGAGCTCGCGGCCCCGGGCGAGGTCAGCCTGGAGTCGCTCGGTCAGGTGCTCGTAGCGGTTCGACAGCGCCCGGTGGCACAGGTGCAGGGCGTTCTGAACCAGGCGGCCATCCTCGCCGTCGTGGTTTTCGACGACGAGCAGTCCGTGTTCGTCGGCCTCGATGAGTTCCGCAAATGGCGTCTCGCCGCTCGCGACGGAGGAGAGGAGGCGGAGGTTGGCGTGCTGATGGTCGACGGCCTCTTCGGCCGGGGCATCCTGGTCACCGGCCTCGGCGGCTGCCGTCTCCGCCGTCTCTTGGGCGTCCGACGTACCGGCGGTCTCCGGTTCGGCGTTCTGGGAGGTGCCGGTATCGGCGCTCGGAGCGCCTCCACAGGCGCTGAAGGCGAGGGCGGTGATCAAGAAGGACAAGGTCGTGGCACGCATCGAATGAACTCCTGGATGGGCACCCGAGGGTAGCGAAAGACGGCCAGTTCGAATGGGAATGTATGCGTCCTTACAGGACGGAAACGAAGAGGCCCGCTCGGCATTGCCGAACGGGCCCCGTTCAGAAGAGCGGTGAGGCTCAGGCGTAGGCGTCGGCGATGGACGTCTGGAGCGGCGCCGGCGCGAAGGCCGGGTTTGCTGCCCCGTTGCGCTCACACTCACGCGCCCAGAGGTAGAAGCAGGTGTAGTAGGTGCTGCGGAGGTAGCCGCTCAAGCTCCAGTAGACGTTGACCATGGTGAAGAAGACTAGGCCGCCGAGGATGGGGTGGATCAGCGACGAAATGACCCCGGCGAGCCAGCCGCCGACGCCGATGGTCACCAGACTCAGGAGCGAGAACATGACGCCGAGGCCGATGATGCCGACGCCGACCTGGGTCGGATCCTGCGCCATGAGGTCCTTGCTGCGCTTGAATGCGGGGAAGAAGCCCATGCCTTCGATGACCATCGCCGGCAGGACCACATAGGTTGCGGTCGTCCAGATCACCCGGAGGATTCGGAGGACGATGGTGCCGACGATGCCGCCCTGCTCTTGGGCGTAGCTCGCCGCGAGGTCGAGGGCCGCGGAGACCGTCGCGAAGACGAGGATGCCCGGGGTTGCTTTCAGCGTTCTGCTGAAGGCGGGGCCCATTTTCGCGTCGTTGGTCGTGACCTGGTCGTAGATCAGAGAGACGGCGAGGCCGGCACAGAAGTAGTCGATGAAGTAGAGGGCGGTGACGCCCATCCCGAGGATGATGAAGCCAAGGGCTCCTTCGCCGGCGAACGAATAGGCGATAGCCAGGGCGATGTTCACCGGGACTGCGACGGCGAGGTTGATGCCCATCGGGGCTGCGAGGGTCGGGTTGGCCTTGACCATTCCGAGGACCTCACCGGCGAACTTGAAAACGCGGAAATACCTAGCGAGCATCGAGAATCCTCCAGAGGAGCTCGGGGCCCCGTGAGCGCGGCCGGACGAGCGGCCCCAAGGTACCAGAAGTCGCGGGGGCCAAGGCGCTCGAAGGGCGCGTCCCCGACTGGTGAGGGTCCGGGTAGGGAGGGGAGGTAGGTGCGCAACCTACCCGAAGGGCGCATCGGGTGCGTCAGTCGCGGACCACATAGCGCACGTCGCCTTCGTAGGTGAGCTCGCCGAGCTCGAGCTCTTCGAGCTTGGTGAGCACCTCGAGGCCGCGATATCCGAATGCCCGGGACCGCGGGTTTTCGATGATCTCGACCTCGCCGTCCTTCTTCAGAAGCTGGAACCGTCGCTGATCGGGGCCGTCTTCGAGGACGCCCTGGACGCGCTCGACGTCGGGGTAGCGGTAGCCGCCGCCGTGGGGCAGCAGATTGGCGCCGACGACTCGGTCGACGACCCCGTGCTTCGTCGCGCGCTCCATGAAGCCGACGCGATTCGCAATCTCTTCGCTGAAGTTCTTCTTGGGCCGGACCATGAAGATCGGGTCGTCGGCGGAGATCGTCAGGGGGAAGCGCGCGCCCCGGGCGATGTCTTCGTCGTCGAAGACGTAGCAGCCGAGGTGGCAGGCGTTCATGGCGGTCATGCCCTGGTGGGTCGCGTTCTCGACGACCTTCCAGTCGTCGAAGAGGGCGCTGGCGATGGCCTCGCGGCGCCGCTCGTTCCAGTTTTGCACGGCCATGTAGGAGTCGTAGAACCACGCGGCGTCGTCGCCGGTCATCGTATGCAGCTTGCCCCAGGGGGTCTCGAAGATGCGGGCGCGCTGCATCAGCTCTTCGGACTTGTCGTAGTAGATGCCGACGCCAAAGGGTGACTCCGAGCGGTGCTCGTGGCCGCTCGAGTGCATGACGAAGTACGCCGGGGCCTCAGGCTCTTCGCCGCCGAGGCCGCGCTTGGTCTCGACGAGGTCGAGGAAGTGGTTGCCCTCGTGGAGGTCGTACTCGACGTGAATGCCTTCGAGCTCCATGCCCTCTTGGACGAGCTTCTTGGCCCGCACGTCGAGCTCCTCGCGGCTGGGGATCTCGGGCAGGGTGCCCACCAGGACGCCGCACCCATTCGACTTGATGTCGAGGACCGCGAAGTCCCCGCTCCACTGGATGCGGCCCCCGTAGCCGAAGCCCTGATTCCACCGGGCGACGTTCCGAGTCACGGTAGCGTCGGGGGCCCCGACGAAGGTCGCGTCGGCGGGCACGCCGAGCTCGCGCTGGACGTGTTGAATCTTGGCGATGCCGTAGGGCATGTTCGCGGCGCAGAGCTGCTCCCCGACATCGCCGATGCCCGCGAGGAAACAATGCTCACGGGCGCGCTCGAGGTTTGAGTCGTCTTTGCTCATCGAGGCTTTCTAGTGCGTTCGCGGCGAAGGCGAAAGGGGTAGAAGTTCGGGGGTGTGGGTTCGGGCTGCGGGGCGAACGCATCGAAAGCGCCCCTTGTAGGGGTTTTCCCCTCACGCCGAGTTTCTCGAGGGGCTATCGTCAGAACGCGGGGGGCAGGGAATGCATGAACAACGGTCATACAGAGGATACGGGGGTTCCTCGACGCGCTCGCGGGGGCGACGGGACGAGTCCCGACGCCTCCCCGAGCCGTCGTCCTGTTTTTCGCGGTCCGTCGTCGGGGCCGGCCTCCTTTGCTTGGTCCTGCTCGCCGGATGCGGGCCCGAGTTTCCGGCAGACGGGTACTACGATGCTTGTGATTCGGATATGGACTGCCACGAAGACTTCCTCTGCCTCGAAAGCCAGACGGCGTCTCACGCTGGGCAATACGTGTGCACCGCGCCGTGTGCGGACGCCTCGGAGTGCCCCCCCGTCATCACCGATCATTGCGGCGACGCGACCGAGTGTGTCGGTGGCGTCTGCGGCTACTGGCTGTGTCGCTGACGCGGCGCGCGCGGCTCTCGTATTTGCTCTCCTCCTCTCGGGGGCGGCGTGCGACTCCTCGCCGGAGGGCCCGCCGATGGACACGGGCTCCGGGGACGGCGGGTCGGTATTCGCGGACGCGGATGCGCTTCGATGTGACGACCTGCATCTGGCCTGGTTCGCGGCCCTCGAGGATTCGGTCGCGAATACCTGCGTCGTCGATAACGACTGCACCGTGGTCAAGGTCGACTTGGTCTGCCCCGAGAGTGAGGTGCGGATCCACCACTGCCCTGCGGTGACCCTCCGCACCGTCGACGAGTTCAACTCGAACCGGGAGGCCCTCGGCGCCGAGCTCTGTGTACACCGAACCGAATCATGTGTCGGCTACGGCGAGTGCCTCATGCTTCCCGAGGCCGCCTGTGAAGATGGTGAGTGTCGCCAGTATTGGCCGCCCGTAGGGCTCTGAGATGATGTTGTAGTCACGATCAGCGGAGGATCGGTTTTCTGTGGGCTGGCTCGGGCCGCTCAGCGCAGAAAACAGCCCCCAATAACCTGCACGTACTGCAGGAAACAGGGGGCTAAATTCTGCGCCTGAGGCTACCGCGGGTATCAGTCGTCGAGGGTGATTCGGCGCTGCTCGTCGCCGTCCGAGTCGTAGCAGGTGATCGAGCTCGACTTCTGGCAGGTGGAGCCGCTGTCGCCGCTGACGCTGCAACTCTCGCCGGTCACGTCTTCACATACGGACGCTGCTGCGTTTCGGGCCGAGTTGTCGTGGCCTTCGATGCAGACCCGGATGTCCTGGCCGCGGAAGTTGAAGCACTTGGCCTCTGCCTGGTTGGTCACGGCCATGCCAGATACGAGAACGATGAGAACGAGAAGTGTGCGCATGAAGACTCCCTGGGTGACGGGGGCTCTTCGCCCCCAAACGGAGACCGCATCGTACAGGAATGCTGGAAATGTCCACTTGCGATTAGCTTCGCCAGCGTCGCTTTCTTCATGCGTCAAAAGACAGTAATATCAAAAGCTTGCGTGGTTACGTGAAAAGTCGAACGTAAGCACCGAAATTTCATATAATCGATCTCATGGATCGGCCGCAGCTGCTCGACGCCATCACTCGCCTCTTTTCGGTCACGCCGGTTGTGGCCCTCCTCGGCCCGAGGCAGGTCGGCAAAACGACGACCGCCCGCCAGTACATCGACGCTCAGGTCGGAGATTTCAATCGAGGTCTCAACTACTTCGACCTCGAGGACCCGGTCGCTCGGGCACGCCTCGAAAACCCGATGCTCGCCCTTGCGGGACTGACGGGCCTCGTCGTCATCGATGAAATCCAGCGGGCCCCCGAGCTCTTCGCTCCCCTTCGTGTGCTCGCGGACCGTGAGGGCAACGCATGCAAGTTCCTGATCCTCGGGAGTGCATCGCGAGACCTGATCCGTCAGGGCTCCGAGACGCTGGCGGGGCGCATCGCCTTTCTCGAGATTCCTCCTTTCTCGGGTCATGAATTCGAGAGTGGCGCTGCAGAGAAGCTGTGGCTCCGCGGCGGATTTCCCCGCTCGTTCCTCGCCGAGAGCGATGACCTCAGCTGGGAGTGGCGCCGGCAATACATCCGTACGTTTCTGGAGCGGGACATTCCGCAGCTGGGCATTCGCATTCCAGCGGAGTCCATTCGCCGGCTCTGGCTGATGCTCTCGCACTACCACGGCCAGGTTCTCAATAGCTCCGAGCTCGGCAAGTCGTTGGGCATCAGCGATACCACCGCATCCCACTACGTTGACGTGCTCGCGGGCACCTTCATGGTCCGTCGGCTGAGCCCCTGGCATGCCAATACGAAGAAGCGTCAGGTGAAACGTCCCAAGATCTATTTTCGAGATAGCGGGGTGTTCCATTTCCTCGCTGGCATTCCAAGCATGGAGGCGCTGCTCACCAACCCGAAGTTGGGAGCCTCTTGGGAAGGGTTTGCCCTCGAGGAAACGATTCGGCGGCACCAAGCGAGTGTCGAGGAAGTCTACTTCTGGGCAGTCCATGGACAGGCCGAACTGGATTTGCTGATCGTCAAAGACGGTCGGCGCATCGGCTTCGAGTTCAAGTACGGCGACGCCCCGAAGCTCTCCCGGTCGATGCGGCAAGCCTTGGAGATTCTGGACCTCGACGAGCTCCAGGTCGTCTGCCCGGGCGCGCAAGATTACGCGCTTGCCGACAACATCTCCGTGCGCGGTCTTTCCGGCGAGAGCCCGTAGGCAATCAAGCTCTCCGTCGCCTTTTGACCGACGCCTAAAACGCGCCGCCGAGGGAGAACGCGCCGCCGCCGGGGAGCGGCATGGCGCCGTAGCGCAACTGGATGCCGGCGCTCTCTTCGCGTTCGTCGAGGCGCTCGAGGAGCTCTTCGTAGCCGGACCAGCGGCGCTCGGCTTCGGTTCGCGAGAAGAGGCTGATGAGGCCGCTGATCACGCTGATGCCGGCGCCGATGATGACGAAGGCGCCGAAGGCGTCGACCTCGAAGTCGTTGGGGCCGAGGTAGAGCGGAATGATGGCGAGGCCGACGGCTATGTTGAGGCTCGCGTCGATGATTCGCGTGATGCGGAAGGCCCGGGCGATGGACTCGAGCTCTTGCTCGCCGTAGGCCAGCTTGGCGTAGACCTCTTCGGTCGTGCCCATGGGCATGTGGGCGAACTCTACGTAGGGCTCCCGGGTATTCGGCGTGAGCAAGAGGTCGACGGCGCCCCGTGCGATGCCGGC
>QMMC01000302.1 GCA_003647065.1 Deltaproteobacteria bacterium
GCCCGCGATCCCGTTCTCGTCGGTGTCGACTTCGAGGTCGAAGTCATTGATCGGAGCCGCAGCCAGAGAGGTCTCGATAACCGCCGGCGTCGCGCCTGCAACCGAAGTCCCAAGCTCGACGGAGATGATGTCGATCTTTCCCGCGCCCGCGTCGACGAGGGCGGTGGAGGCTTGCTCCCCGAATGTGACCACCGCCGAGAAAGTCAGGTTGGCCGAACCCCCTTCGGTGTAGGGGCGATCGAGCTCATAGGAGAGCTCGATGGGGATCTCGATGAGCAGCGTATCGATCGTGCAGGTCAGCTGGTAAAAGCTCTGCTCTCCCAGCGGCGTTCCGCCACTGCCGCCGGTCCCAGCGGCTCCATCGTTTGAATCACCGCATCCCACGGCAGCAACGAGCATGAGCAAAAGACAAGATACGAGGAGCTTCACGGCCGTCAGCTTGGTGGGTTCCGCATTTCCAGGTCAAGCCGCCGAGCCTTCCCGAAGGTCGGGCTCGCGCTGCGATGTCCGTTTCTAGCGATCCGGTGGATCGATTCGGACTGTCGGCCTCTATCGCACCGTGTGTGAGCCCACTCACAGAAGGCGCACAAAGTGATCCTTCCTCGAAAAAAACCGGCCAGATTGAATTGATCTCCGGAACAGATGCGGAGTAGATTCCGCGTTCCCCCCTTGTGAGTCCTCGGCCCCGCCCGGGCCGTCTTGTATTGATGTGTTGTAGAACCTTCATCGTCACGGTTGCGCTGTCGTGCATCGCGTTAAGCGCGGCATGTGACGGCGGCAGCCCGCAAGCCGACGCCACGGGAGAAACCGAGGTCAACCTTCTGATTTCGGATCCGGCAATGGCGGCTGAGGAATTCGCAACCTTGGTCGATTTCGTGAGCTACCGGATCACCTGTCTAGATAGCGGCCTCACTCCGTACGACGACTCGGTCGACATGGCCGGGAACTTCGAGGCCGATGCGAATGATGATCCCGCGGTTTGGACATTGGTGACCGACCTACCGCTTTCCCAATGCGCGATCACGCTGTGGGTCTTTTACGAAGACGAGGTCGTCTGCTCCGGAAGTGAAGTGCTGCCCATCGTCGAAGATGACGATCCGTTGGCGCCGAACAAACTCAACATCGTCCTCGAGTGTAGCCTCAGCGTGAACCCGCCGAGTGGCGACGCCGACATCGACGGCTCGTTTAGCTTCATTCACGGCAACTACTGCCCACAGCTCTTCTGGCTCGGCACATTCCCAAGCGTGGATCCCACCGTGATGAACATCCAGACGTCGTCCATCGACGTCGACGGCACATGTGGCCAGAACTGCGACCCGCAGACCTGCGACTTCAACTTGATTCCTCCGGTTTGCACGCCGGGTCCGGACCTCGGTTTGACGAGCACGCTGTCCGCGCCAGCGGGCAATGGCAGCTTCGGCGACCCCACCGCGTTCAACACGACCTATACGTGCGATCCCCTGTTTCCAGGGCCCACTGAGATTTGTGTTTCGGTCAGCGACGGGGATCTCGACTGTGACCAGATGCGGTGCATCACGATCGACTGCCCCGACCTGTGCGCGAACCCGGACTGCAACGACGGAAACGAATGCACGCGAGACAGCTGCAACCCATTGACCGGCCTGTGCAGCAACGAGATCGCGCCCGACGGCATCGCTTGCGACAACTGCAACAGCACGTGTCAGCTCGGCGTGTGCGACCCCGGCGCACCATTCACTGCGGACCAAAACGCCACCGCCATGAACTTCTCGGGGACTTTACAGTCGTACACCGCGACCCTGGTCAATCCGTACAGCGGCGCTTCCGTTTTCGTGAACGGAGTGTTCAACGTCAACAACTCCTCATACAAGGGCGTTGACGCCTTCAGCCACCTGTTTGGAACCATCTTCTCCGATGTTCTCCTGGTCCAAGATCCCGTCGGCAGCCAACGTATTTGTGGTGTCCGCGGGGTCATCGCCGACAATGGTTTCGACGTGCTGTTCCTTGCCGACGACTTCATCGTCCTCGGCAACATGCTGATCGACGGTGGAAACACGCCAGACCTGCTTTGGGCCAATGCGGGTGACGATATCGTGCGAGGGAAGGATGGCAAAGACATCATCGACGGCGGGCCGGGCGATGACATCATCGAGGGCGGCAACGCAAACGACACGATCACGCTATGGCCCGGCAGCGGCTTCGACAGCATCTTCGGCGGCGACGGCATCACAGATAACTCCGTCCTCGATCGAGTGGAGATCGACGCCATCCAAAGTCAAATCCTCATTAGCCCAGCGCTGAACCCCAGTTACCAGTTTGACATCTTCTACCTGGGGACCCCGATGGCGCAGATCACAGAGGTCGAACTCCTCGTCATGAATGACGCGACCATCGACCTCACCCTGTGCACCGGCGGCGCCGGCGACGTCTGCAACCTTTGCGGGAACAACGCGCTCAATGGTGGCGAAGAGTGTGACGACGGCAACAACGCTAGCGGAGATGGCTGTGCGGCAGATTGCACAGCGGAGTACTAACGGCGAATGAGCATGAGCTTACGACGTGTAAAGTTACTGGAAGGCGATGTGGGGAGTGCTCGCACCCGCCGTCTTTGGGCTTGGCAAGTCGTGCCGTTTGCTGCGATAAAGGTTCCCCGTTTGCCCGAGTCCCCGTTCTGCTCGGGCCCTACTTATTGGATCGATCGATGAGTCCTCGCTTCATAGCTTTGGTCGCGCTTCTCCTCGTGCTCGCGACCGCATGTGATCAGTCGAATTCTAACGTCACCGAAAAACCCACCGCAGCCGTCACGGTCACAGTGGCGCTCACCGCCTCCGAGGTCGGCGCCGGCACGTTGACGTACTGGGTCGACCACGCGACCGAGCTCACCGCGCCGCTCACCGGCACGGTGGGTGTGACCGATCCAGCCACGAGCTTTCGCCTGACACAGCTTCCCGTGGCGACGGGCTACTCGCTCGTCATGGTGGCCTATAAGCCGGACGGCGATCCGTTCTGTGATGGCAGCGCCACGTTCGACATTCAGGACGGGCTCGTGACGATGGTGAACACGGTGATGTCGTGCCCGACGAGCGACACGCTTCCAAATGGCGAGGTGGGCGTCGACGTCACCTTCCAGCTCAACTTCTGCCCGGTCATCGAAGAGATTTCGTCGCTCCCGCAGGCCGTCGTATTGGCCGACCCTGTCGCTCTACACGCGCTGGCCAGCGATCCCGACAACACCGCGACGGTGACGTACCTGTGGACGGCAACCAACGGCAGCATCGTCAACGCCGCGGCTGCAGACACGATTTACAACTGCGCCATGGTGGGTGACCACTCCGTGACGCTCACCGTGAGCGATAGTGATACGCGGTGCGACCAGCAGCTCCAGCTCCTGATCAGTTGCACGCCCAACGCGCTCTGCGGCAACGGTGTCGTCGAGGTCACCGAGTTCTGCGACGACACTTTCAATGACGGCGGAGACCTCGAGTGCCTGAACTGCACCGAGTTCCAAATCTGCCTCGATTCCATCGTCGCCGGCACGGAACAGTGCGACGACAGCGGGTGGAGCGCGACGTGCGACGTGGACTGCACGACGGCCGTGTGCGGCGATGCTTTGCACAACCCGGCGGCTGGCGAAGTGTGCGACGACGGCGTCGACACCTTGACGTGCGACGCGGACTGCACCGCAGCTTATTGCGGAGACGGGACGCTGAACACCGCCGCGGGCGAGGTTTGCGACACCGGCGGGCAAACCCTGACCTGCAACTCCAACTGCACCTTCGCGGGGTGTGGTGATTCGACGATCAACGTGAGCGCTGGCGAGCAGTGTGACGACGGCGGCGAGACCGCGACATGCGACGCCAACTGCACCGCCGCGCGGTGCGGAGACGCGACCCTGAACATCACCGCTGGCGAGGTGTGTGACGACGGTGGCGAGAGCGCGCTTTGCGATGGAGACTGCACCTTGGTGGTGTGCGGCGATGCCGTCACGAACACCACCGCCGGCGAGGTTTGCGACGACGGCGTCAACAACGGCACGGGGCCCGGGCTTTGCGAGCCTGGCTGCGGCCCGCCAGGCTCGTGCGGCAACTTCACGGTGGAAACCTTCGAGGAGTGCGACGAGGGCGGCGGCGCTACGGCGACGTGCGACGCGAACTGCACGTTCGCGGTCTGTGGGGACGGCACGCTCAACGTAGCCGCGGGTGAAGTCTGCGATGCGGCCGGTGAGAGCGCTGGCTGCGACATCGACTGCACGGACGCGCTCTGCGGAGATGCAACGCTGAACACGACCTCGGGCGAGGTTTGCGACGATGGCGGCGAAAGCGCGGCCTGTGACGTCGACTGCACCGCACCGGCGTGCGGCGACGGGCTGACGAACATCACCGCAGGGGAGCAGTGTGACACCAGCGGCGAGAGCGCGGCTTGTGACATCGATTGCAGCACGCCCGCCTGTGGCGACGCCTTGCTGAACCTCACCTTTGGCGAGATTTGCGACGATGGCGGCGAAACCGCGTTGTGTGACTCGGATTGCACCGTGCCGGTGTGCGGCGACGGCTTGTTGAATCTCACCGCCCTCGAGGTCTGCGACGACGGCGTCAACGATGGCACGGGCCCCGGGCTCTGTGAGCCTGGCTGTGCGGCGCCGGCTTCGTGCGGCAATGGCCTCAACGAAACCACGGAAGAGTGCGATGACGCGGGCGAGAGCGCGACCTGCGATCCGGACTGCACCGCTGCGCTCTGCGGCGACGGGACCCTGAACCTGACCTCGGGCGAGATTTGCGACGGAGGCGGCGAAACCGCTGCCTGCGATAGCGACTGCACCGCGTCGGGCTGCGGCGACGGGACCCTCAATGTGGCGGCCGGCGAGGCCTGCGACGACGGAGGCGAAAGCGCGGCCTGCGACATTGACTGCACACCCGTGGTTTGCGGTGATGGGGTGCCGAATGCGACCGCCGGTGAGGCGTGTGATGGCGCCGGCGAGACCGCCTCCTGCGACAGCGATTGCAGCTTGCCAGTCTGCGGCGACGGACTCTTGAACGCATTGGCCGGCGAGGTCTGCGACGACGGCGTCAACAACGGTACCGGCCCCGGCCTGTGCGAGCCTGGCTGCTTGGCGCCGGCGTCGTGTGGCAACGGCCTCCTCGAGACCGGGGAGGACTGCGACGACATCGGCGAGAGCGCGACCTGCGATGCCGACTGCACGTTCGTGGTCTGTGGTGACGGCAACACGAATGCCGCCGCCGGAGAGGCTTGCGACACGAGCGGCGAGAGCGGATCGTGCAACATCGACTGCACGCCGGCCGCCTGCGGCGATGGCAAAGTGAACGTCAGCGCGGCCGAGGTCTGCGACGACAGCGGCGAGAGCGCCACCTGCGACGTCGACTGCACCGCGCCCGCCTGCGGCGATGGAGTGGCGAACGTGACCGCGGGCGAGGAGTGCGACGCCAGCGGCGAGAGCACGACCTGCGATCTCGACTGCTCGACCGCGGTGTGCGGCGACTCCACGGTGAACATTTCGAGCGGCGAGGCCTGCGACGACGGGGTCCAAACCGCAGCCTGCGATGCCGATTGCACCCCGCCGATCTGTGGCGACAGCGTGACGAACATCGCCGCCGGCGAAACCTGCGACGACGGCGGCAATAGCGTGACCTGTGACGACGACTGCACGCTGGCGTCGTGTGGTGATGGCCTGGCCAACCTGCTGGCCGGCGAGGACTGCGACGAAACTGTACAGACCGCGACCTGCGATGCGGACTGCACCCTGCCGGTGTGCGGCGATGCCCTCGTCAACACCTTGGCCGGAGAGGTCTGCGATTCGGGCGGCCAAAGCGCGACCTGCGACAGCGACTGCACCGCTCCGCTGTGTGGCGACGGCTTGACGAACGGCGCCGCCAACGAGGCCTGCGACGACGGCGGCGAAAGCGTGACGTGCGATGCGGATTGCACCGTTGCGATCTGCGGCGATTCCACCATCAACGTCGCGCGCGGCGAGGTCTGTGACGACGGCGGCAATAGCGCAACTTGCGACAACGACTGCACTCCTGCGACGTGCGGCGATGCGACCGTGAACCCGGTCGCGTCCGAGGACTGTGACGACGGTGGCGAGAGCGCGACCTGCGACCTCGATTGCACGAACGTGGTCTGCGGTGACGGGGTCACCAATGTCACGGCCGGCGAGGCATGTGATGACAGCGGCGAGAGCGCGGCCTGTGACAGTGACTGCTCCGCGCCGGTGTGCGGCGATGCGCTCTTGAACGTGGCTGCAGGCGAAGTCTGTGACGACGGTGTCAACAACGGCACGGGCCCAGGCTTGTGTGAGCCTGGCTGCGCGGCGCCTGCCTCTTGCGGCAACGGGCTCACCGAAACCGGCGAGCAGTGCGACGACAGCGGCGAGAGCGCGACCTGCGATGCCGACTGCACGTTCGTAGTGTGCGGAGACGGCACCCCGAATCTCACCGCGGGCGAAGCCTGCGATACCGCTGGCGAGAGCGGGTCGTGTGATGTGGATTGCACGCCGGTCGTCTGTGGCGACGGCCTCGTGAACGTCAGCGCGGCCGAGCAGTGCGACGACAGCGGCGAGAGCGCGACCTGCGACATCGACTGCACGTTCGTGTCGTGCGGCGACGGCACCGCCAATGCATTGGCGGGCGAGGCTTGCGATGATGCTGGCGAAAGCGTGACCTGCGACATCGACTGCAGCGCCGTGTCGTGCGGCGACGGCACCACCAACGCGTTGGCGGGCGAGGCTTGCGATGATGCTGGCGAAAGCGCCACCTGCGACGTCGACTGCAGCGCGGTGTCGTGCGGCGATTCGACGGTGAACACGACAGCGGGCGAGGCTTGCGACGACGGCGGCGAAAGCGCGACCTGCGACATCGATTGCAGCGCCGCGACGTGTGGCGACTCGACCGTGAACACGACGGCGGGCGAGATCTGCGATGATGGTGGGCAGAGCGCGACCTGCGACATCGACTGTACCCCGGCGGCCTGCGGCGACACGCTCGTGAATGCGTTGGCGGGCGAGACCTGCGATGACGGCGGCCAGACGGCGACCTGTGACGTCGACTGCACGGCGGCGACCTGCGGCGACTCGACGCTGAACACGACGGCGGGTGAGACCTGCGATGATGGTGGGCAGAGCGCGACCTGCGATGTCGACTGCACGGCGGCGACCTGCGGTGACTCGACCGTCAACACAGCGGCGGGCGAGAGCTGTGACGACGGTGGCGAGACCGCGACCTGCGACGTCGATTGCACCGCAGTGACCTGCGGCGACGGTACGGCCAATACGGCAGCAGGTGAGCTCTGCGACGATGGCGGGCAGAGCGCGACTTGCGACCTCGATTGCACCCCGGCGGCCTGCGGCGATTCGACCGTGAATGCGACGGCGGGCGAAGCCTGCGATGACGGCGGCGAGAGCGCGACCTGCGACGCCGACTGTAGCGCCGTGTCTTGCGGCGACGGCACCGCCAATACGTTGGCGGGCGAAGCCTGCGACGATGGCGGCGAGAGCGCGACCTGCGACGTCGACTGCACCGCCGCGACCTGCGGCGACTCGACGGTGAACACGACTTCGGGCGAGATTTGCGATGATGGTGGGCAGAGCGCGACCTGCGAGGCCAATTGCACGGCGGCCGCGTGCGGCGACACGATCGTCAATGCGTTGGCGGGCGAGACCTGCGATGACGGTGGCGAGAGCCTGACCTGCGACGTCGATTGCAGCGCAGTGGCGTGTGGCGACGCGACCGTGAATGTGACGGCTGGTGAGACCTGCGATGATGGTGGGCAGAGCGCGACCTGCGACGTCGACTGCACCGCGGCAACCTGCGGCGATGCGACCGTGAATGTGACGGCTGGCGAAACCTGTGACGATGGTGGCGAAACCGCGACGTGCGACATCGATTGCAGCGCGGTGGCGTGTGGCGACGGCACGGCCAACACGACGGCTGGCGAAACCTGCGATGACGGCGGCGAGAGCCTGACCTGCGACGTCGATTGCACCGCAGCAACGTGCGGCGACTCGACCGTGAACACGACGGCCGGCGAGATCTGCGATGACGGCGGCGAGAGCCTGACGTGTGACGTCGACTGCACGCCCGCAATCTGTGGCGACACGGTCGTGAACGTGACGGCGGGCGAGACCTGTGATGATGGCGTAGCGACGGCGACCTGTGACGCGGACTGCACGGCTGCGGTCTGCGGCGATGGCGTCGCCAACACGTTGGCTGGCGAAAACTGCGATACCAGCGGCGAGACCGCCTTCTGCGATGTCGACTGCACGTTCGTGAGTTGCGGAGACGCGGTCGTGAACACCACCGCCGGCGAGGTTTGCGACGACGGTGTCAACGACGGAACGTCCGGGAGCTGCGCTCCGGATTGCTCTGCGGCCATTCCGTAGGGTCCCGCGTCACGCTCGCGTCACATGATATGTGAGCTGGCTTACATAGTCCGACCCGCGAGCAGATGTAGGCACGGCAATAATGCTGCGCGAGTCCGAAAAGTGCTAACGCTATTGCCGAAAACGGTTTACTCTAACCGTTCCCGTATGCCCGTATCTGCGCCGGAATATATCCAGGCGTTTCTTAGCAAAGACGCCCGATTTGATGGTCGCTTCGTAGCAGGTGTTACGACGACCGGCATTTACTGTAAGTCGAGCTGCTCTGCGAAGAAGCCTGCTGCCGAGAACATCGTGTTCTTCGGAACGCCCGCTGAAGCGGAAGCGCAAGGCTTTCGTCCGTGTCGAAGGTGTAGGCCGCAAGTGACCCACGGTACGCCGGCGTCGAACGGCACCTCGACGACCGTGTCGCGCGCGCTTCGCCTGATCGAAGACGGCGTGCTCGACCATGCGAACATCGACGCCCTGTGCGAGCGTCTCGGCATTGGCGCACGCCAGCTTCGGCGGCTTTTCAACAAGCACCTGGGCACGTCTCCCGTGCAAGTGGCGCGCATTCGACGCGCTCACTTCGCTCGACGCTTGATCGAGAGCACCACCTTGTCGATGGCGCACATTGCGCAGGCGGCAGGCTTCGGCAGCGTTCGCCGGTTCAACGCCGTGATCAACGAAGTCTACGGTTGCCCTCCCACTGCGCTGCGCAGAAGTCCCAATCGGGTTGCCGGCAGGCTCGAGCTTCAGATCCCGGTCGAAGGTCCTTTCCCCTGGGCCCGGATGCTCCAGTTCTTGGAACC
>QMMC01000303.1 GCA_003647065.1 Deltaproteobacteria bacterium
ACGGGCGGTCACTCCCGGCGCCACGGCCGGCGGCCTGACGGCTCGGCTCGACTGCGTCGCGCTGTCGCCTCGGGCCGCCTCTCGTGGCGCCTTCTCGTCAACGGGCGGTCACTCCCGGCGCCACGGCCGGCGGCCTGACGGCTCGGCTCGACTGCGTCGCGCTGTCGCCTCGGGCCGCCTCTCGTGGCGCCTTCTCGTCAACGGGCGGTCACGGTCGGGCTCGAAACGTGTACTTAAATGGACAAATTTCCCGGCACGAACTTTGTTAGAGGGGCGGTCGTCCGGCGGATGGCCGTCTCGACGGAAGGTTGGAGTGTCATGATCCGAGCTGAAAGAGTTCACGCCGGGGCCTTCTTGGGCCTTCTGGGCCTCCGGGGCCTCGGCGCAACTCTCCTCGTCGCGGTTGGACTCTCCGCATGCGCGGCGGACGGAGCGACGATCTACTCCATGGGAGATATCGCCGATCGCGCGCCCTCGGGCATGCTCGGCGGAGCCACCTGGTCGATGCAGGCGGCGGTCGTGACCGTGGGCGATGAGGAGCTGCGCGTCAGCCTCTTCCCCATCGAGGTCGACGGTTGCGAATCGCGCGGCGGGCGCCCGAAGCTGCTCCGCTTCGACGTGCCGCGCATGGAGGGGGAGTATCCCCTCGACCTCGATTTCTCAGCGCTCGCCGAGCGCCAGACCATCACCTTTGTGACGGCGCCGGGCCGCAACGTCGTAGCCACCGAGGGCCTCATCGTCGTCGAGGCCCTCGACGACGAAACTGTCACCCTCGGCCTCGTCGCCGACGCCGGGGACGGCAACTACATGAACGGCCGCCTCACCGCCACCCTCTGCGACCACTGAAAGAGTATCGCCTGGAGCGCGATCCACGGCGCGATCTGGCCCCGGCTCCTGCGCTGCCTGCTCACCTACAAAAGGTAGTCCGCTAAGCTGCTTCGCAACCGGAACCACCTCGCTTGTGTCTCACGCTCCATCCGACACTCTTTGGCTGACGGAACGGCGAGATACGTCCAGCTGACTAGAAGGCGTCCAGTTGCGTCAGCTGGCGAGCGCGCCCGCTGGGGCCGACCGAGCCGTACCTTTCGTACGGCGACCGAGGTGCCGAGGACGTAAGCCGCCAGATGGCGTGACTGGGCGTCTTCTAGATGCGGTAGGGGAAGCTGACCTGGAACGTCGGCCGACTAAACCGCGGGAACCGCGCCCCGCGGACCGCTCGGGCCACACAGGAGCCGATCGGCGTGCCGGCGAACTGGCCGGTGACGCGGGCGTTGGAAACCCGGCCGGTGGAGCCGGACACCGTGATGGTCGTATTGGCGACGCCGTGCTGGCCATTGCCGCAGCGACCGACAGCGCCCTGCACGCTCCGGAGAGCCCGGAGCACACCATCACGGGGCGGCGACGCCGGAAGGTTGCCGCCCCCTGAGGAGGAAGCCGCCATCATCGGCGCGGACATCATGCCGCCGAGGGCCGCGTTGAGCAGGTCGTCGATGTCTCCGCTGCCCGAGGCCCTCATGGTGGGGGCTGCGGCGGGGGTTGGGTCGGATGCCGCCGCCATGGGAGAGCTGCCGCTGCCTCGCGGGCGACGCCGCATGCTTCCGCCGCCGCTGCTTCCTTCGTTCGTGTCGTCGCCTTCGTCGGCGCCCTCGTCATCGCCTTCGTCGGCTGTGGGCGTCGCCTGGGCAGGGGCGGGCTGGGCCGGGGCCGCTTCCGTGTCCGTGCCGGGGTCCGCCGCGGGAGTCGCGGCTGTGCCTTCGCCCGCCGCGATGGCGCCTGCGCCCGGTGAGGCGCCGTTCGCCGCGATGGCGACTGGCTCTGGCTCTGAGGTCATCACGACCGCGATTACCGCCGCCGCTGCGAGAACGACGATGCCGCCGACCGCGGACACGGCAATGATGAGCCCCTTGCCGCTCTTCTCTTCCTGAACCGGAGCGAGCACCGGAGCGCCGAGGCCGCTCGCCATGGGCGAACCCGTGCCGATGCTGAGCAGCTGGTCGACGCTGTCTTCGTTGGAGCCCCCGCCGAGGCCAGATCCGGCACCCATGCCTCCGCCCGATACGCCGGTCGCGCTCGCGAGGGCCTTGATGTCGATGAGGCCCGAGCCTTCACCCGATGCGTGACCGGCCTTGGGGCTCGAGGAGCCCATCGACGACGAGCTCATCGATGACGAACTGCTCGACGAAGAGCTGCTGGGGCCCCCCGTCGCCAGGGCCTGAAGGTTCGAGAGCGAGAAGAGAACGGAGTTCTCGTTGCGCTGACCGGTCATCGCCTGGTCTGCACTCACCCGGGGACCGGGGGAACTCGCGACGACTTCGTCGTCGCCGCCACCCGCTTCGAAGGGGCTCCCGCCAGCGTCCTGCTGCGCGAAGAGGTCTGCACCTCCGCCGCCGAACGCCGCATCGCCGCCGCCGGCGTCACCGCCGAAGCCAGCGTCGCCGCCGCCGGCGTCACCGCCGAAGCCTGCGTCGCCGGATGCCGCGAAGAGTCCGCCACCGGCGTCCGCCGCAGGCTCGGCTGCGGCTCCCGGATCGCTCGCCCCGGCGGGGTACGGATCGGCTGCTTGGTCGCCGAACTCGCCGGCACCCATGTCGGCCCCCGCGCCCGCGTCTGCCATCGGTGCCGCTGCGGCAGGCGCCGCTCCTTCTTGCGGTTGACCGGTGATGGCTTCGACGAGCTCCGGCACGTCACGGGCGGCGAGCCAGTTTTCGAACCCCTCCCGCCACACGTAGACTTCCCAGTCGATCGTGCCTGCGGTGAGCATCTCTCCGAGTTGCCCCGGAGCGAACGGGCCCTGCTGATCTCCGTCGACGACGGCGTGCCAGACAGCGTCTGGATTTTCGTCCCCGTAATCGTAGACCTGGGTCGACTCGTCCTTCGGTTGGTCGAGTTGATCGCCCCGGACGACGATGACCTCGCTGCATTTCTTGCAGCGGATCTTGAAGACCTTTCCGGCGACTTTCTCGTCGGCAATCGAGTACTTGGCGCTGCAACTGTCGCAGACGATCTTCATGCGATGTGACCTCTGAAGTGGGTAAGAGCGGACGGCATGGATCCATAAACCCTTTTCGACCCGCGATGATAGCTGTCACGTGGTGGCGCGATCAAGATTCGCTTGAGCTCGACGCGACGCGTACGTCTGGATGGACCCAAAGCCCAGGGGCCCCTTGGGCAAAGATCGGCCTCGGGGGTCAATTGACCTCCTCCAGGACAGCCCCATCTTTGCCGCAGAACACGGTATTTCGGCCAAATCGCTCCCCACAGGTGGGGCAGATTTTGCCTCCGTCGGAAGTTTCTGAGGCTCTATGCCGCTCCACAAAAGCCGCATACGGGATGAGGTCCGCCCCGTCAGAGGGGCAGATTTTGGTCTCTGGGCCGAATCCACGGCGGCAGGTGGGGCAGATCAGGGCCTCCCCGGCCGATTCCTCGGAGGCTGGAGCACCGCCCCCCGGGGTGCCGCTTTGGGCGGCGGCGGCGGGTTCTGGCGCTTCGAAGCCCGGGTCAGGCTCCCCGGTCGCCGGGGGCCCGGACGCCGCATCCTCGGAGGAGCTCGTCTTCCCCCGCCCGCGCCGGGCGACGATCACCACCGCAACGGCGAAGAGCAGGGCGAGGACCAGAACCGCTGCGATGACGAAGGGCAGGATCGAGCCATCGTCCGCGTCCTCTTCGTCCCCGCGAGCCGACACCGCCGCGGACGACTCGGCCGTCAACTCGAAGTCCACGTCGACTGTCTGCGTGACCCCGACCGTCGCCCGCCGCGCGATGAGGTCCGAGAGGTCGGCGGTCCGCACCGTCACCGTCGCCCGCGCGCTCGAGCCTCCGCCGCTCGCCGTCACTGTGAACTCGCCTTCGGCTTCCGCGGCGTTTTCGGCCGCGGTGAAGAGGCCCCCGTCGAGCTCGCCCGTCGCGCCACCGGGCGCCGCGAGCTGCCAGTGCACGCGCTGCCCCGGGACCGGGCAGCCGCTCCCGTCGATGACCCGCGCCGTGAAGCGCACGACGCCGGCAGGCTCGACCTGCGCCTCGCGCGGGCGAAGGCGTATGCCCGTGGGACTGCCTGGAGTGCATCGCGGTTGTTCCGGCTGCGGTTCTGGCGTCACTTTGGTCGGCGTGGTCTGCGCGCCGACCCGGGTGAACACCTGGGTCACGGTCATCCGTGCCTTGCAGTGCGACTCGTTCAACTGCCAGTCGTAGTTGCTGACCTCCCGATAGCTCAGGCGGTTCTCGTCACTCGCGGTGAGGGAGTAGGTACCGGTCTCCCCCCGTGGATCATCAGGTCGGGTGCGACAGACCACGCGCCAGGTACCATCACGGTGGGAGCTCGAGACTGGCCGCACGTTGCGGTTGTAGCTCCAGCACCGGTTGGTGCGGCGCTCTGGAGTGCCGTGGATGACGAGTTGATCACCGTCCTCGGTGATGCGCACGCTGCCCGTCGCCTCGCCGGTGGAGCTCTGAGGCCGCGGTCCACAGTCGGGCCCCCAGCTCTCGACGGTCACGTGCATGCGGGCGGGGCCGCTGCGCCAGTTCCCGGCATAGCCTTGCGCCTCGGCGCTGCCCGCCGACGTGACGAGGGCCAAGAAGACGACGCTCTGTATCAAGCGGGGCATGGGGAATCGGACGCTATCACGCACTTTGAGGCCACGGTCGTTCACTTAAACGGAGAAGGGGCCCCGCCGGTGGAGCCCCTTCGTCCGACGCGAGCGCTCTCAGCCGAGTTTTTTGATCTCGGCGGTCAGCGCCGGGACGGCCTCGAAGAGGTCGGCCACCAGGAAGTAGTCGGCGACCTGGGCGATCGGCGCTTCCTTGTCCTTGTTGATGGCCACGATGGTCTTGCTGCTCTTCATGCCAGCGAGGTGCTGGATGGCGCCGCTGATGCCCACGGCGATGTAGAGGTTCGGGGCGACGACCTTGCCGGTCTGGCCGATCTGCAGGTCGGAAGCCACGTAGCCAGCATCGCACGCTGCGCGCGATGCTCCGAGGGCGGCCCCGAGGGTGTCGACGAGGGGTTCGAGAATGTTCTCGAAGTTCTCAGCGCTCTTGAGGCCGCGTCCGCCGGCGATGACCACCTGGGCCTCGGCGAGGTCCGGGCGCTCGCTCTCGACCGCGTCGAGGGATACGAACTCGATGCGCTCGGCCGTCTCGTCTACGGCTATCTCTACGTCTTCGGCGGGGCTCTCACCCCCGGGCGCATCGCCCGCCTCGAATTCGCTCTGCCGCACGGTGACGACGTGGATGTCCGTATTGAGGGTGATGGTCCCGAGCAGGTTGCCGGCGTACATCGAGCGCCGGTACTTGCGGGTGTCTCCGTCGACCTCGACGGCGATGATGTCGCTGGCGATGCCGGCGCTCAGTTTTGCCGCGACCCGCGGGAAGAGGTCCTTCCCGTAGTAGGTGGCGCCGGCGGTGACGACCTGATAGCCGCCGCCCTTGGCGACCTCGGCGACCGTCGCGGCGTAGTTTTCCGCGAGGTAGCCCCCTTCGATTTCGGCCCGGAGCAGCTTGCGCGCTCCCCAGCCAGCGAGGCCCGAAGCGGCGCCGGCGGCGCCCTCTCCGATTACGAGTATGTCGAAGGCACCGCCATCGGCGACGACCTTGGCGAACGCGATGGCCGCGAGGGTCGACTTTCGTGCCTCTCCGTTCGAGAGTTCAGCTACGACTAGAACGTCTGTCATTTTCCTATTCCTCCGCTCTCGTCGTCAGAGAACCTTCGCGTCGGTGTGGAGCTTCTGAACGAGCTCCTCCACCGATTCGACGAAGTCCGTGTTTCCAGTGCGCGCCGGCGGAGTCGCAAACTCGCCGTAGCTGCTCGTCATAGCGGTATCGATTCCGAGGGCGTCGAGGCCCTTCTGATCGATTGGCTTCTTCTTCGCCTGCATGATGCCCTTGAGCGACGCGTAGCGGCCGCTGTCGGACTCCGGGTACTTGTGGTCGGCGGGGGTCACGCCGTTCTTGATGGCGGTCGGGGTGACGACGCGGTCCGTCACGGTGAGCACGGCCGGGAGCGTGATCCGTTGGGTGATCACGCCGCCATCGGCTTCGCGCCGGATGAGCAGCTTGCCGTCGCTCTCGACGTCGATGCTCATGACGCCGGTGCTGCACGGCCAGCCGAGGAGCTCGGCGACCATCGGCCCGACCGCACTCGACTCGCCGTCGGCGGACTGCTTGCCCATCACGATGAGCTCCGACTCTTCCGCCTTGGCCACGGCTTCGAGGCCGCGCGCGATGATCCAGCTGTCGAGCTGTTCGTCGGTCGCTTCCACGAGCACTCCGCGATCCGCGCCCATGGCGAGGAACTGGCGGAGCTGTTGCACCGCTTCGGCGGGGCCGAAAGTCGCCACGGCGATTTCGCCGAGCTTCTCGTTCGTCGCGGCGTTCTCATTGAGGCGCAGCGCCGTCTCGACGGCCCAATCGTCGAAGGGGTTCGGCTTCCATTCGAGGCCCTCGGTGTTCACCGAGGTTCCGTCGGCGGACACCTTTACCTTGTTGGCGTTGTCCGGGTCGCTGACCCGTTTGCAGGGGACGAGGATCTTCACGCTTCCTCCAGGAATCGCAGGGATGATTGCCGTCGGCACAAACCAGTTGCCGCGACGATTCGGGATCTAGGCACGCTGACGCGCCGTGTCAACGAGGGTGCTCACGGGCGCGTCACCACACCTTCTAAGAAGAGCGTCGCGTACTGCTGCGCTGCTCTCCGGAGTTTACTTGGGTCTGCATCGGTCAAGGCCCAGGTCAGGGCGATGCCGTCGAGGCCGCCCCAGAGTGCCCGAGCGACGATCTTCGGGTTCAGGTCCTGGCGGAACGCACCCGACTCCTGACCTCTGGCGATCACGCCGGCGATCACGTCGAGGTACTCTCTGAAGAGGGGTACGGCGTACTGTTTGAGCAGGGACGACGACTGACGGAGGTTCACGGTGATGACCTCGGCGAGGTCCCGCTCTCCCTCGAGGAGGCCGAGCTGGAGGTCGACGATTCGTCGGACCCCGTCCTCGACCGAGTCGGCCTTTTTGACCTCTCTCTTGAGGACCTCGACGAGCTTGCCGATGCGATCGCGGAAGATGCTGATGAGCACGTCTTCCTTGTTCTCGAAGTAGAGATAGATCGTGCCGTCCGCGACCCCGGCGGCCTTGGCGATTTCACTCACCCGCGTCGCGTAGAAGCCCTTCTGGGCGAATACGGAGATCGCGGCGCTGAGGATTCGGTCGCGCTTCTCCCCATCTTTGCCGCGTTTGTGGCCGCCCTTCTTGGTGAATGGCTGTTCATTCTGCGGCACGGCGAGGGCTTAACACGCCGCCCGAGCGGTCGTCAACGCGGCCGGCCGATAGAGAAGGTCGGCGGCGCGGTAAGAAGCGGAGCTAGGTCCGGTTGTGGCTGGGGGGCGCCGACGAGGCGGTCTCGGCTGAGCTCCCGGGCACGGTGCTCGGGGCGTGCACTTTGCCACCTGCGGGTGCGGTCGGCGTCGTCGTGGAGTTCTGCGGCCCGGCCCGCGGCCGCCTCGGCTGCCCGCCCCAGGTAGCTTGGCAGGGCGTCGAGGTTCGCTTCGGCGACATCGAGGGTGACGGTCACCCAGGTCGCTGCGGCGATCTCCCCGGCAGTGGCCTCGACCGGCGCGACGCCCGGCCGACGTCCGAGCTCGTTCGCGAGGCCTCGGGCGAAGGCCCGGGCGGCGCCCGCGTCGGGGCGCCCCGGACCGCTGGCGATGAGACCGATGACGACTCTCGGCACATCCCCCGGGTGATCGAAGGCTAGGGGCCCTTCGGTGACGGGCTCGCCGAGGGCCGGGGTCTGGGGTAGGCGGCCGGCATCGAGGCCCGAGAGGCGCCGAGCCACGCGCCGGGCCACCTCTTCGACCGCGACATCGCCCACGACGGCCACGGCGGTGCGGGCACCCACCCGGGTCGCCCGGAGCTGCCGCCGGAGCGCCGGGGCGCCTACGCTCTGGAGCGTGCCGACGGATCCCAGCGGGGCGACCGCACCTGGGGCCCCCGGAGCGAGGGCCAACCCCGCGGCGGCGGCTCCCCCATCGACGGCCCCGAGGGCCGCCAAGCGAGCCTCGACGAGGTCGGCGCTCCGGAGAGACGGTGAGAGCGCGCAGTCGAGGGTGAGGTCGATGAGTGCTTCGGTGTGCTCCCTCGGCCCGTGCACCACCACGCCGCCGGTCGCCGCGTCGACGAGGGGGGTGATCGTCGCCGAGAGCTCTCCGAGGCGCTGCCGGAGCGCGGCGCTCTCGAGCCCGCGGCAGGCCGTTGCGGAGAGGCGGGCGAGTAGCGCTGCACGACCGTGGAGCGTGGCGGGCTCGGACCCCGCCCCGCCGAGGAAGCGCACGGCGATGGCCACGTCGACGTCATCGCTCCGCCGCCTCACATCGATGCGGGCCCCGTTCCGGACGAGGGTGAGGGAAGCCGAAGAGTCATTGACCTCGCCCCGGAGCTCCGGCGTGAGCTCGGCAAAGGCCTCGGTCGTGGTCCGCTGCACTCGCTCTTCCACCTGGGCCCGGAGCGCCGCGTCGGGGTCTTCGGGATCGTGGCTGGTGCCCCGGCGGCGGTCTCCACGCCCGCCTAGGGCCACCACCCCGACGCCGATCGCCGTTTCGGCGCCTTGGTTGCCGTGGGCGGCGCCCTCTCCGGCGAGCCAGGCGCTGCCGACGATGCGCGCCGCGACCCGCGGGTCCGAGGGCACCGAGAGCGAATCTCGTGGGCCTGCTTCGAGGGCGACCCGGCCGAGGGCGGCGACGGCCCGGCGACTGGCCTGGGGAGGACGGAGGTTGGCAACGCGCACCAGGACCAGCCCGCCGCCGCGCACCCCGAAGCCGTGGGCCGTGACCTCCGCTCTCCGGCCGAAGGTCCCGCGAGCGGCCGCCTCGACGGCCCGGGCCGCAGCCATCGCGCTGCCCGCGTCGTTTGTTCGGAGGGCTCCGGTCACGACGTTGCGGTCGCCGATGCTCACCTGGCTCCGGACCCCTGGCGCTGCTTTGGGGGCCCCTGGGCCGCGTTGCTGTCGGGCACGGGGGGAGCCGTCGAAGTGTTCGACGATCGCGTCCCGAAGCGTCTCCCGGTCGAAGTCTCCAGCGGCGACGATCAAGGCCCGGCTGGGGCCGTAGTGATCTCGAAGAAAGTTCTCGACGGCCTCCCCGGTGACCCCGTCATCG
>QMMC01000304.1 GCA_003647065.1 Deltaproteobacteria bacterium
CGCTGCCGCTCGCCACGCTTACCGCGGCGCCCCCATAGACGAGCTCGAGGGCGCGCTCTGCGGAGTGCTGCTCGAAGAGGGCTGTGGTTTCGCCGAGGTCGGAGACGAAGGCGAAGGTCCGCGTGCGTGTGAATACGTCTTGCAGCGCCCAGGTGAGCATCAAGAGGAAGCGCGCCGCGAAGCGGACCGAGTCGCTGATGTCGCAAATCACCGTGAGGCGAGGCCGGTTGTTCGGCTTTTGAACGAAAACGGGCCGAAAAGGCACTCCCGCCGTTCCGTATGCGGCGCTGAGGGTGCGTCGTACGTCGAGGCGCCCGCGGCGCCGGCGCTTTCGGCGCACGCTCATTCGGCCCCGGAGGCGCTCCCCCAGGCGGCGTACCTCGCGCTCGACCGCCTCGACCTCGTTCGGCCCGAGCGCAGTGAAGCGCTTTTCGGCCAGTATTCTTCTGCGGAAAGTTTCCCGTAGGTGTGCGTTGCGACGCGCGAACTCGGCATCGACGAGGGCGCGGGCCGCGGGCCGGAGCCCGTCGAGCTCCCCTTCGAGGAGCGCGACGAGGACTGCTGCCCGCTCCCGTCCGATGGCATCGGCCAGCTCGTCGGCAATCTCGGGCAGCGCCGCTCTCATCGTGTCGGCCCTAAGAGCTCCGAGGGTGCGCTGGGTGAAGTAGCCCGTCTGCATCTGCCCACGCATGGTCGAGATGCCGGCGGCGGCGCTCGCGTCTCGGAGCGCCCGGTCGAGGGCCGCACCCCCCGAGGCGACGGCCACGAGGGCGTCGGTGACGGTCCCCTCCCGTGCCCGGTTCGCCGCCGTGATCGCGGCGAGCAATGCCTCGAGCTCGCCCTCCTCGAGGTGGCCCCCGGCCCGCGCCGCGATCCCCTGCCCGGCACCAGGAGCTACGCGGAAAAATGCGTCGAAGGCCCGATCGAAAATGGGTACGTCGGTCGGGGTCGAAACCAGTACCGCGCGGAAGGCCGCTTTGGCCGGGCCTCGGTTGTCGAGGCCGACTGCCATCGCCGCCCGCCGGAGGTCGATGCTCTGAACCGGGGACGCCGTGAGCCCAGAGCGTCGGCATACGGTGATGAAGTCCGTGAGGACCGAGTCCATCAGGGTGCCGGTTCGTCCAAGAGCCTCGGAATCATCGCCACGAGCTGTGCAGCCCGGCGCCGACTCACCCCAACCATCATGTGGCGGACGTTCCCGTCGCGGCCGATGATCACCAACGTCGGTAGGGTACGAATGCCGTAATTGCGCCAGGTTGGGCCGACCCCGCGGGCGATGGTGTAGCCAACGGGGGACCGGCTGAGGTAGGCCCGGATGCGCGGTGCGGGCTCGCGGCTCACGCCCAGCACGGTAAGACCATCGTCGTGGTAGTCGCGGTGTAGGCGATCGAGGACGGGCATGACGGCGCGGCACGGCCTGCACCAGGTTGCCCAGAAATCGAGGACCACGACTCGGCCGGTGAGGGCGCTCAGCTCAGCTGGATCCTTGCCGCGGAGGCGGTTGGCCGAGAGGACCGGTGGCGGCATTCCGACGGAAATACGGCCGTGGGCGTCCGGGGGGGCAGGCTGGTTGGCGTCCGGGGGGGCGGCGGTGGCGACGGTGGAAGCGGCGAGCACCATGAGGGCGCTGCCGAGGAGCGCGCTCCGTGGGGCAGTTGGGCGGGGGCCTCGCATGCACGCAATATAGCAGGTCCACGCGGCGCATTCCCGGGGAGGCGACGGTGGGGTAGGGTTGGGCCGATGTGGGCCCGTCGCCTCGTTCTCTTCTCCCGTCGCTGCGCTGTGCTGGCCCTTGCGGCGCTCTGCCTGGTGAGCCTCGGCTTCGAGTGGGAAGGGCGCCTCGGCCGCCTGCGCCGTGAACTCGACTCGTCGGATGCGGGACGCCGCCGTGAGGTCGTGCGGCTGCTCGCGGGCTACGGTGCCGACGATGTCGGGGACGCGATCCTCGGCGCCCTCGACGACCCCGACGCGGGGGTACGCGCCGAGGCGGCCGATGCCGCCGGAAGGGTCCAGCTCCGCCAAGCCGTTCCCCGACTCCTCGATTGGCTCGACGACGAGGACGCCGACGTTCGCGCCAGCGCCGGGCGCGCCCTCGGCCGAATCGGAGACGCACGCACCGTCGGGCCCCTGGTCCGCGCCCTCGGCGACGCCAATACCGACGTGCGCCGTTCCGCTGTCCGCGCCCTGGCCCTCATCGGCACGGCGGAGGTGGTCGTACCGCTCCTCGGTCGCCTCGACGACGTCGACTCGGAGGTCCGCGTCGATGCCGCCGAGGTCCTCGGCACCCTCGGCGATGCCCGCGCAGTCGTCCCCCTCGTCGGCCGGGCCCGCGACGATGCCCCCGAGGTGCGCATGGCCGTCTACACGGCCCTCGGCGAGCTCGGAGAAGCCCGGGGCCTCGCGGCGCTGCTCATCGGCCTTCGGGACCCGGTCTCCGACGCCCAACTCATCGCCATCGGCGCCCTCGGCCGCCTCGGGTCGCCCCGGGCCGTCGATCCCCTCAGCACCGTGCTTCGAGACCCGGACCCCCGCCGCGCCCGCGCCATCGTCGCCGCCCTCGGCGCCATCGAAGGCGAAGCCCCGACGCGCGCCATCCTCGGTGCCCTCGGCGAGCCGCGCACCCGACCGGTTGCTAGCGATGCGCTCGTGGGCCGTGCCCGTCGCCTGGGCTTCGGAGACCCGTCCGCCCGCGAGGCCTTCGTGATGGAGCTCGCCCGAATCCTCGCCGACGAAACGGCACGGGCGCGGGTACTCGCCCTCGGCGAGGTGCTCTCACGAATTCTCGCCGAAGGGCCGGTCCCGGCCGCCGCTCCGCCGCTCCTCGCCGCCCTCTCCGGCGGTCATCGCGACGCGGGCCATCTGCTCGTCGCGGCGGCTGCTACCGGCAGTCCCGACGCCCTCGTGCCCATCCTCTCCCGCCTGCGCGTCGACGACGCCGTCGCCCTCGGCTGGAGTCTCGCCGCCCTCGAGCGCTACTTCGACAACGCTCCCCCCGACGGCCGCGTCGCCGACCCCCTGCTGTCCGCTCTCGGGCGCGTCCCCCCAAGCGATCGCGCGCGCGTCGTCACGCTCCTCGGCCGAGTCGGGGCACGCCGGGCCCTGCCGGCCCTACGCCCCCTCCTCGAGCATCGAAACCCCGCCCTCCGCCGCGCGGCGGTTCAGGCCATCGGCGCTATCGGTGACCCCGCCGGCGCCCCGGCGTTGCTCCCGCTCCTCGACGACCGAGACCCCCGCACGCGCTTCGAAGCGGCACGGGCCATCGGCGCGGCGGCTGGGGCCGATACCGTCGCGGCCCTCTCGGCACGTCTCGCCGACGACGCACCCACCGACCGCCACGCGGTCATCGAAGCTCTCGGCGCGGCCCTCGCGCGCCATGGTCACGAAAGCGACCAAGCCGCTGTCGCCCGTGCTCACCTCGCCGCGGCAGCGCGCGGCCGTGACGACGCGCTCGCGGCTCGGGCCATCGACGCCCTCGGCCGCTCCGGGGCTCCCGCCGCGGCCCCGATCCTCGCCGAGTTCATCGACCACCAGAACCCGCGCCGTCGTCGGGCCGCGGCGTACGCGCTCGCCGGCATCGATACCGACGCATCCCGTCGCACCCTCCGCGCCGCCCTCGCGAGCGCAGAGGACTCCCTCCGCGCTGCCGCCGCCGCGTCCCTCGGCACCGTGGGCACCGCCGATGATGCCGCCACTCTCATCGCCCTGGCTCAGAGTGCGAGGTGGCCGACTCAGGGGGCCGCCGCGTTTGCCCTGGCTCGCCTCGCCCGCCGCGGCGTCGCCCCCCGGGCCGAGGTCGTGCCCGCCCTCTGCGCCCTCGCAGCATCGCGGGGGCCCTACATCCGCGCCAACGTCGCCACCGGCCTCGCTGCCTTGGGCGCCGGCGCGTGCCCCAACGGCCCGTCCCCGGAGGACTGGCTCGACCCCCGCCGCGCCGCCCCGGTTCAAATCGCCGCCGCCCGCTGGCTCGCCGCCGGGGCCGCCGCCGGCGCCATCGACGCCGACCTCGCCCAACGTGCCCTCGAGACCGCGGGAGTCCGGGCCCTTTCCGAGGAGGTCTCGGCCGCCTGCGCGGCCCCCGACCTCGTCCCCCTCGATAGCGAGGCCGACATCTACGCCTGGTCCGCCGATGGCCAGACCTTGCTGGCGGATCGCCTCGTTGCGCTCCGACTCTCGGATGGCTCGGTGCTGCTCGCTCGAACCGATGACAACGGTCATCTCCGCCTTGCCCAAGCCCCCGCTGGCCGCCTCGTCCTCGACGAGCCCGCAGCCACCCCCCTCGAGCCCGCCGTCACCCGGAACTGAGGGCCCGGCTCGACACCCCCCGGCGCCCGGGTTAAACCGCCCGAGCCCCGATGAAGCACTACCTCGTCCAGACCTTCGGCTGCCAGATGAACGTGCACGACTCCCGTCGCATCGAGGAGGTGCTCGGCGCCGAGGGGTATCAGCTCACGACCGATGGCGCCCTCGCCGACCTGGTCGTCGTGAACACCTGTTCGATCCGCGAAAAGGCCGAGCACAAGTTGATGAGCCTCCTCGGCACCCTCCGGCCGTGGAAAGAAGAGCGCAGCAACGCGGTCCTCGTCGTCGCCGGCTGCGTCGCCCAGCAAGAGGGCGAAAACCTCCTCGCCAAGGCGCCCTACATCGACGTGGTCATCGGCCCCGACAACATCCCCGACCTCCCGCGCCTGGTGACCGCCGCCGAGGGGGGCGCGCCGCCCGTCGCGCGCACGGTCTTCGACGACGACGACCCTCGATTCCTCATTGCCCACCCCCGCCCCGAAGAGCGCGAGGTCACGTCCTTCGTGACCGTCATGAAGGGCTGCGACGAGCGCTGCACCTACTGCATCGTGCCCCACACCCGCGGCGACGAGCGCTACCGGTCGGCGGACGAAATCGTCGGTGAAATTGCCCTCCTCGCCCGCGGCGGCGTGCGCGAGGTGATGCTCCTCGGCCAAACCGTCAACTCATGGCATCCGCCCGAAGACTCGAACGAGGCGTCCGACTCTTCCGACTCACTCGACTCCTCCGACGGCGACCCGGAGCTCCCGTCACGCTTCGCGTCGACGAGCCGCTTCCCCGAGCTCCTCCGGCGCATCGCCCGCGAGGTCCCCGAGCTCACCCGCCTGCGCTACACCTCGCCCCATCCCCGCCACGTGACCCCGGAGCTCGTCCGGGCCCACGCCGAGCTCGACATGGTCCCCGCCCACGTGCACCTGCCCGTCCAGTCCGGGTCGGACCGGGTGCTCAAGCGCATGCTTCGGCGCTACACCCGCGCGCTCTTCATCGACCGCGCCCGGGCTCTCATGGACGCGCGCCCCGGCCTCACCCTCGCGACGGACATCATCGTCGGCTTCCCGGGCGAGACCGAGGAGGACTTCCTCGAGACCCTTTCCCTGGTCGAAGAGGTCGGCTTCGTATCGGCGTTCTGCTTCAAGTACTCGCCGCGGCCGTTCACGCCGGCCCTTCAGATGGGTGACGACGTGCCCGAGGCGGTCAAGTCCGAGCGTCTGGCCCGACTCTTCGAGGTCGTCGCCAAGAACCAACGCCGCCACCTCGACGCTCTCGTCGGCACAAAACAAGAGGTCCTCGTCGAGGGCCTCAGCCGCGGCGACGAAGGGCGCTACACGGGGCGCACCGGTCGCAACGAGATAGTCCACCTGCTCGCGCCCCCCGACCACGACCCGACCGGCGAGCTCGTCACGGTCACCATCGACTCCGCAAACAAGCACAGCCTGCTCGGCTCGATGGAGGGCGGCGTCACGGCGACCGCTCCGGCGGCGAAGGTGCGCGTCGGCCTCCCGGTGATCGGCGAGACGGCTCCGGAGCCCTGATGGCGCGCCGTTCGCGGCTCATGTCCCTCGTCATCGCCTGGGCCCCGGCGGTCCTCTACATGGCGCTCATCTGGGCTCTGTCGTCGATCCGCATCGAAGGCCTGCCCCTCTCGCGCTTTCCGATGAAGGACAAAGGCATCCACTTCGTCGAGTTTGGCGTCCTCGGGTTCCTCGTTGCCTACGCTGCGCGTCGCACCTGGAAGGCCCCGGCCCCGGCCCGGGTCTTCGCGGCGGCGGTGGTCATCGCCTTTGCTTGGGGCGTCCTCGACGAGCTGCACCAGGGCTTCGTCCCGGGGCGCGATGGGGATGTGTACGACATCATCGCCGACGGCCTCGGCTCCATCGCCGGGACCTTCACGCTCTTCACTTTTGCGGGCCTCCGGGCTTCGCGCCGTTCTCGAAAGGCAGCGTCATGACCGGCCCGACCATCGTGGCTTATCGCGGGAAGCTTCCCGTCGTTGCCGTTGGCACCTACGTCGCCCCGACCGTTTCCCTCATCGGTGACGTCACCATCGGCGCCGAATCGAGCATCTGGTTTGGTGCGGTGCTGCGGGGCGACGTGCAGCCCATCACCATCGGCGCCCGGACGTCCATCCAGGACAACGCCGTCGTGCACGCGACGGACGGCTGGGTTCCCACGGTTGTCGGCAGCGACTGCACCGTCGGCCACATGGTGCTCCTCCACGGCTGCACCATCGGCGACCGGGTCCTCGTCGGCATGGGCTCCATCGTCATGGACGACGCCCACATCGGCACCGATTGCATCCTCGGCGCCGGCTCCCTCGTCACCGCCCGGCAGAAGATCCCCCCCGGCGTCCTCGCCATGGGCCGCCCCGCCAAAGTCATCCGCGACCTCTCGGAAGAAGAGCTCGCCCAGATCCGCGACTCAGCCGTGCACTACGTCTCGAAGACCCGCGAGTATTTGGTCACCCTCTGATACTTTCGCGCCATGAGTAATTGGGGACGCGAGGTTGCTTAATTGCATTACGCCGGTGCCCGGCCGCCCGTGATTTCCGAGCCGTTGGCCGCGTAATGCAATTAAGCAACCTCGCGTCCCCCCTCTGATACTTTCGCGCCATGAGCTCTGGTGAATGGCAGCCAGTCGAGGGGCCGGTTGGGCATCTGACCCTGCGCATGTCGGTCGAGTGCGACCACTGCAACGGCGACGTCCCCCTCAACGGGCCGACGGAACGCGCCGCGTGCGACAAGTGCATGAAGGATACCCCTCTCACCCAGGTGCCCGTGGAGCTCGAGCTCGCGGCGGAGGGCATGCAGAGATTCGGCTCGTCCTACAAGAGTCAAATCCACTCGGGACCGGAGCCCCAGTGCGCGAGCTGCGACGCGAAGATTCCCATCGACGCCTACCTGAGCCACGTGGGGGCGACCACTACGATCCCGTGCCCGCGGTGCAACGCCGCGTGCCCGACCTATCCGGCCCCGGCGTGGCTCAAGGCGAAGCTCCCCGCCGCCCTGCAGATCTTTGGCGGCGACGCGAAGACCGTCAACGACCAACCGGGCATCGCCTTGGAGCTGCCGACGGCGAAACCCGAGCCCGTCATCATGGCGTGCCCCAAGTGTGGTGGCAGCCTGGACATCAATGCCGAGTGCGAACGCACGACGCCGTGTTCGTTCTGCAAGTCCAGCATCTTCCTCCCGGACGGGCTCTGGAAGCGCTTGCACCCCGTGCGAACGATGGTGTGCTGGACGATCACGTTCTCGGGCGAGCTCGTGTCGACCGAGACGCTGGCAAAGCGTGCGAAGACAGAGGCGGAAAGTCAGGAGCGCCAGCAGCGGCGCGACCGCGAGTACGCAGAGGCCGAGGCGCTCGAAGAGAAGGAGACAAAGTCTCGCGTCGGGGCCCTCCTCGTCGGAGCTCTGCTCTTCTTCGTAGTCTTCGGTGTCTTCCTGTGGACCATGAACCTCTCGCCGTTCGATGGAGATCTCGAAGAGCGCGACGATGTCCGAGGACTGTGAGTAACTGGGGACGCGAGGTTGCTTAATTGCATTACGCGGCCAACGGCTCGGAGATCACGGGCGGCCGGGCACCGGCGTAATGCAATTAAGCAACCTCGCGTCCCCCCCTCAGTCGATTTCGAGGATGGCGTGGAACGCTTCCTGGGGGATCTCGACTGAGCCGACGCTCTTCATGCGCTTTTTGCCCTCTTTCTGCTTTTCGAGGAGCTTGCGCTTTCGGCTGATGTCGCCGCCGTAGCACTTGGCGGTGACGTCCTTGCGCATGGCGCGGACGGTCTCGCGGGAGATGACCTTGTTGCCGATGGCGGCCTGGATGGCGACTTCGTACTGCTGGCGCGGGACGATCTTCTTGAGCTTCTCCGCGAGAGCGCGGCCCAGATAGAACGCCTTGTCCCGGTGCACGATGGAGCTGAGGGCGTCGACCTTGTCGCCGTTCAAGAGCATGTCGAGGCGCACCAGCTGGTTTTGGCGGTAACCAATGAGCTCGTAGTCCATGGACGCGTAGCCCTTGGTCGCGCTCTTGAGCTTGTCGAAGAAGTCGAAGAGCACCTCGGCCAGGGGCAGGTCGTAGGTGATGATGACGCGGTCCGGGGTGGCGTAGTTGATGCCGTGCTGTTCGCCGCGGCGCTCCTGGCAGAGGCGCAGGACCGGGCCGACGTAGGTCGCCGGGACGTGGATGGAGACCCGGAAGTAGGGCTCCTCGATGTGCTTGATCTTCCCCGCGTCAGGCATCTTCGACGGGTTTTCGCAATGGACGACCTCGCCGTTGTGCGTGTGCACTTGGTAGACGACGCTGGGCGCGGTGGTGATGAGGTCGAGGTTGTACTCGCGCTCGAGTCGCTCCTGGATGACGTCCATGTGCAGGAGGCCGAGGAAGCCGCAGCGGAAGCCGAAGCCGAGGGCCTCGGAGGTGTCGGGCTCGAAGTCGAAGGCGCTGTCGTTCAAGTGCAGCTTGTCGAGGGCGTCCCGGAGGTCCGGGTACTGGTCGCTGTCGGTCGGGAAGATCCCGCAGAAGACCATGGGTTTGACGTCTTTGAAGCCCGCCAACGCTTCCTCGGCGGCGTTCTTGGCGTGGGTGATCGTGTCGCCGACCTTGGTGTCGTGGATGGACTTGATGGAGGCGGCGATGAAGCCGACCTCCCCCGGGCCGAGCTCGTCGACGGCGACGGGGAAGGGCGCGAAGACGCCGAGGTCGTTCACCTCGTAGTCGGCCTTGGTGGCCATCATCCGAATCTTGTCGCCCTTTTTGATGATGCCGTCGATGACCCGGACCATCATCATGGCCCCGCGGTAGGGGTCGTACCA
>QMMC01000305.1 GCA_003647065.1 Deltaproteobacteria bacterium
CCAAGATGTGCACAAGGAGCTCGAAGGCCGCATCGCCAAGTTCCTCGGCACCGAAGACTGCATCCTCTACGGGAGCTGCTGGGACGCCAACGGCGGCCTCTTCGAGACCATCCTCGGCCCCGAGGACGCGATCATCAGCGACCAGCTGAACCACGCCTCCATCATCGACGGCGTGCGCCTCTGCAAGGCCAAGCGCTACCGCTACGCCAACAACGACATGGCGGACCTCGAAGAAAAGCTCAAAGAGGCCCGGGCCGCCGGCGCCCGCCACATCGTCATCGCCACCGACGGCGTCTTTTCGATGGACGGCTACATCGCGAACCTCAAAGAGGTCTGCGACCTCGCCGACCGCTACCAGGCCCTCACCATGGTCGACGACTCCCACGCCGTCGGCTTCGTCGGCGAAAAGGGCGGCGGCACCCCCGAGTACTGCGGCGTCCTCGGCCGCGTGGACATCATCACCGGCACCCTCGGCAAGGCCCTCGGCGGAGCGTCCGGGGGCTATACCGCGGCGCGGAAAGAAATCGTCGAGCTTCTTCGCCAGCGCAGCCGGCCCTACCTCTTTTCGAACACCCTCGCCCCGGTCATCGCGACGACGAGCATCGAGGTCCTGAACCTCCTCGAAGAGAGCGACGAGCTTCGGGTGAAGCTCAAGCGCAACTCGACGCGCTTCCGCGAAGGAATGGCCAAGCTCGGCTTCGACCTGCTCCCGGGGGACCATCCGATCATTCCGGTCATGCTCGGCGACGCCCGCCTCGCGAGCGAGATGGCGGACGCCCTCCTCGAAGAGGGCATCTACGTCATCGGATTCAGCTTCCCCGTCGTCCCCCGGGGGGCGGCGCGCATCCGCACCCAGATGTCCGCGGCCCACGACGACGCGCACATCGACCGCGCCATCGAGGCCTTCGAGCGCGTCGGCAAGAAGCTGGGAGTCATCTGACGTGCGCGCCCTCGTCAAAGCAAAGCCCGAGGTCGGCATCTGGATGGAGGACCAGCCGGTCCCCGAGGTCGGCCCCAACGACGTGAAGATCCGCATCAAGAAGACCGCCATCTGCGGGACCGACATGCACATCTACAACTGGGACGCGTGGTCCCAGGAGACCATCCCGGTGCCGATGATCGTGGGCCACGAGTTCGTCGGCGAAATCGTCGAGACCGGGAGCCACGTCTACGGCTTCGAGGAGGGCGACAGAGTCAGCGGCGAGGGGCACATCACCTGCGGTTATTGCCGCAACTGCCGCGCCGGCAAGCGCCACCTGTGCCGCAATACCGTCGGGGTCGGCGTCAACCGGACCGGCGCCTTCGCCGAGTACCTGGTCATCCCCGCCGCCAACGCCTTCAAGCTCCCGGACAACATTTCGGACGACGTCGCCGCCTTCCTCGACCCCCTCGGCAACGCCGCCCACACGGCGCTCTCCTTCGATCTGGTCGGCGAAGACGTGCTCATCACCGGTGCAGGTCCCATCGGCTGCATGGCGGCGGCCATCGCCAAACACTGCGGAGCGCGCCACGTCGTCATCACCGACGTGAACGACTACCGCCTCGAGCTCGCCCGGAAGATGGGCGCGTCCCTCACGCTGAACGTGACCACGGACAGCATCGATGCGGCGATGGAGCGGCTGCAGATGACCGAGGGCTTCGACGTCGGCATGGAGATGAGCGGCAACGGCCAGGCGCTCAAAGACATGCTCGGCCACATGAACCACGGCGGCAAAGTCGCCATCCTCGGCATCCCCGCGAACGACGTCACCATCGACTGGACCGACATCATCCTCAAGGGGTTGGTGCTCAAGGGCATCTACGGCCGAGAGATGTTCGAGACCTGGTACAAGATGATCTCGATGTTGGAGTCCGGCCTCGACGTCTCGCCGATCCTCACCCACCACTTCCCCGTCGACGCCTACCAGGAGGCCTTCGACGTGATGCGTTCAGGGCAGAGCGGCAAGGTCGTCCTCGACTGGACGCGCTAAACAGCGCCGCCTCGAGCGCGATCCACGGCGCGATCTGGCCTCGCTTGTGTCTCACGCTCGAGGCGACACTGTTTACGATCAGAGAAATCAGGGGACGGCGACGGTGAGGTCGAGGTCGAAATCGTAGATGCCGACCTCGTCGCCGGTCGGGCGAATGCGCAAGACGTAGTCGCCGTCGAGGCCCGTCGCAAAAGGCTCGGTGCCGAGGATCTGGGGGCACTCGCCGATGCCCGTCGAGACGCTGCCGAGAAGCGTCCTGCCATCCGTCGAGAGCAGTTCGAGGTCGAGGGCCGGCGCAGCGCTGTTGCACGCGCTCGTGCCCCGGGTGAAGACCGACGCCGCGAGGGCCGCACCGGCGGGGGCGGTGAAGCGGAAACTCGCGAGGTCGCATTGACTCGCGACGTCTCCGCGGACCCGGCCCGTGGTGAAGTCGAGAACGTTGGCGCCGACGGCGTCATCGTTGGGCTCGGCCTCGTTGCCGCCGTCGCCGATGACCGCCGTGCACTCGTCCGTGCAATTCGGTGAGTCTTCATCGCAGGTTTCGCTGTGTTCGAGGGGCAGGCCGTTGCCACAGGTCGGGCGAACGGGCAGCAC
Source organism: Deltaproteobacteria bacterium (assembly GCA_003647065.1). Classification (GTDB taxonomy): domain Bacteria; phylum Myxococcota_A; class Polyangia; order Polyangiales; family B10-G4; genus B10-G4. The sequence continues at coordinate 2,565 of QMMC01000305.1, forward strand.
GGTGTAGGTGCCGCCGCGGCCCTTGGCATCGTCGACGGCGACGATGAAGGTCCCGTCCCGCGGCGCGACGTAGGTGAAGTGCTCGTCCTGTCGATTGCAGTTGTTGGTCGCGTCTCCGCGCTGGCAACCGCGGGCGTCGCAGCCGGATCCGAGCACGTAGACCACGGGGTCGCCGTCAGGTTCGAGGGCCGTCACGTGGAAGTGCCAGCGTTCCCCCGCCGTCATCTCGACCGAGAAGAAGCCGTCGTTCCCGGGGGCCGAACTCCCAGCACAACTCGTGACATCGCTGCTGATGTTGTTGCTCAGGGCGGTCGTATCGACGGAGATCGGCTCCGCCGTGCTGGTCACGAGGGGCGGCCCCCCGAGGCACGTATTCGAGAGCGTGACCACGCCCGAGTCGACCGCGCCGGAGTCCACGGTCCCGGAGTCGACCGGGGCGCTGTCGGAGCCCCCACTGTCCGCAGGTCCGGCGTCCCGGTCCATGTAGAGCTGAGGGTCGAATACATCACACGCCAGGACGGTGGGGATGATGCAGAGGAGGATGAGGAGGGTAAGTCGGTTCATTGGTGAAGATAAGGGTTGGTCTCGACGACGATGCCCATGGCGGTGGTCATGCCCATGTCCATGGAAGCGCGAGCTTCGCGGTGTGCGCGGGCGCGCTCTTCGGCATCAGCTGAGGCCTGGGCCTGGGCCTGGGCAGCGGCGGCGGCCTGGGCCTCGGTAGCTTCTTGTGCTTCGACTTGAGCGGCCGCTCCGGCGGCCCGGGCCTCTGCGAGGTCCCGGGCGGTCTCTGCAGCGGCCTCGGCCTCCCGGGCCGCCGCGGCTTCGGCTTCGCGTGACGCCTCGGCATTGGCCTCTTCTGCAGCTCGGTCCGTCGCCTCCGCCGCCGCTTCCGCTTCGCGCGCCTCTTGGACCTCTTGGGCCTCGCGCTCGGACGCCGCGCTCGCGACGAACCAGGCTCCGACGCCGAGGAGCACCATGACCACGCCCGCGATGGCGAGCCAGGGCGACTGCTTCTTGGGCTCCGTGGCCGCGTCGCTGGTCGACACGGTAGCAACCGCTTCAACCGCCTTCGCCCGAGGCGTCGCCACGCGGGTCTCGTTCGCCGGGGCGGGCGCAGACTCCATCGCCGACCGCGTATCGGCCGAGCCATCGACCCCTTCCTGGCCCTCGTCGGTCATCTCGTGCCAGGCGCCGCTGTCCGGGGCCGGGGCGAGGTAGCTCGGTCGCTGCTCGAGCTTGGGAATCTGTTCGTAGACGTCGCTGGCGATGGGCGTACTGCCCGTGCCGAGCTCGGCGATGTGCTTCTGAATGGACGCGCGGCGCGCTTTGACGGCCTCTTTGAAGCTCTCTTGGAGGCGGTCCCCGAGCTGGTGGGTGGTGGCGATGAGGTCGTCTTCGCGGGCGGCCTCTTCGAGGGCTTCAGCGAACTCCCGAGCGGTCTGGTGGCGCTCGGTCGGGTCCCGGTCGAGGGCCTTCATCACCACCGCCTCGAGGCCTTCGGTGACCGTATCTTCGATGTCCCGGGGCGACCGCACCTCGTCATAGAGCACCCGGGCGAGCATCGCCGCGTCGCCGGCCTCGCTATAGAAGAGCATCTCGCCGACGAGGATCTCCCAGAGGATGATGCCGAGGGCGAAGACATCGGCGCGGCGGTTGAGGTCTTTGCCGAGGGCCTGCTCGGGCGCCATGTAACAAGGCTTGCCCTTGATCATGCCCGGCCGCGAGGAGGTGATGCGCGCGGCGGCCCGGGCCACGCCAAAGTCGGTGATGCGGCTGACGCCATCGACGCCGACGAGGATGTTTTGCGGCGATACGTCGCGGTGCACGAGGTGCAGGCTCTCGCCGTCGTCGTCGACGAGCTCGTGGGCAGAGTGCAGGCCGACCGCAGCGTCGTAGAGGATTCTGAGGCCGAGACGAATCTTGTCCCGGCGCGTGAGCTCCGGGTGGTCGAGGACATCGTCGAGGGTGAAGCCCTCGACGTACTGCATGACCAGGTAGTAGCCGGCGTCGGAATTGCAGACATCGACGATGCCAACGGCGTTGGGATGATGAATGCGGGCGGCGATGCGTGCCTCGTCGAGGAGCATCGCGACGAACTGCGGCTCCTTGGCGAGGTGGGCGTGCATCAGCTTGATGGCAAAGAGCCGCTGGAAGCCCCCGGCCCCTTCGAGGCGCGCGAGGTAGACGGTGCCCATGCCGCCGCTCGCGATCTCGGCGATGATCTCGTAGCGGTCGAGCTTCCGCCGCTCGATGGGCCCGTCTTTGGCCGGAAGCGCCACGGTCAGAAGCTCCCCACGAGGTTGACTCCGGCGCCCTCGGGCCCGGCGCTGACCGAGGCCGTGACCGGTGCTTCTTCGTCGCCGCCGAGGGTGGCGAGGACGAAGAGCGCGGCGGTGGCCACGCCGAGGCCCACCGTCACGCCGATGAGGGCGTTGGTGCGTGCCTGACGGCCGGTGCCGTCTTCGTAGCCGGCTTCGGTGGGGTCGTCGACGTAGGCGTCGCGGGCCGAGAGCGTATCGATGCCGGACCACAGCGCGACGGCGCCGACGACCGCCGTCGCTCCGAGGCCGACGAACGGGACCCACATCGGCAAGAGGCCCGAAGACTCGGCGGACCGCTCCGCCTCGGCGGGGGCTTCGTCCAGGGGTTCGGTCTCGGCTTCGACGGGAGGCTGCGCCTCGACTTCGGGCTCGGGGGGCGGCGCGACCACGACTGGAGGCCGCACGAGGGAAACGGAAATCTGTGCGCCGGCCGCAACGTCCGCCGTCTCTTCGGCCGATGCTTGGTCGGCCGACGTCTGACCACCGAAGGTGACCGCGACGACGTGGGTCCCGGGCTCGACGAAAATCGTCCGCTCGGTCTGGGCCTCGGTCTCGATGGCCGTGCCGCCGACGGTTGCGAGGCACGGCGCGTCGCAAAGGATCTCCAACGTACCGAGCTCTGCAGCCGCGCTGAGGGCGTCGTCCGCCACCTCACGAACCGAGGCGTCCGCGGGGTAACGCCGGAGGGCGTCGGCGGCGAGGGTCGCGGCCCGGGCGCGATTGCCCACGGCGGCGTGATTCCGGATGGCGCTCCGGAGTGCAGCGGGGCTCGGGGCGAGGCGGTCGGCGAGCTCGAAGAAGCCCCCGGCGGGGCCATGGTCCCCCCGGAGCTGGGCCGCCTGGCCCTCCTGGAATGCCTGGGCGGCAGCGGCGACATCATCCTGAGCCAGGGCCTCGCCCGCGAGGGTGAGGGACAGGAGGGTCAGGGCGAGCGCCAAGAGAGCACGGTTCATCACAAGAAAAGGCACGATTCCCGTCGCAGAGCAGCACTACACCATTGATCTGCATCAACCGCTGAGCAGGAACATCTCGGGCCGCTGAGACGCTTTTCTTGCCGTGGCGTCCCCAGACGGGCTACGAAATGGCGTGGTTGAGAAGGCCGCGAAGGGCGGCGGCGGCGGCGAACGGGCCGCGATCGCGCGCCGAGCATCCATCGTCATCGCCGGCACGCTGAGCTCCCGTGCCCTCGGGGCGCTCCGGGACGCGGTCATCGCGGCGACGTTTTCGCTCCGGGCGACCGACGCCTTCTTCGTGGCGTTCACCATCCCCAACGCGCTCCGGGTCCTCCTCGGCGAGGGCGCCGTGTCGGGGGCCTTCATCCCCGTCTACACCGAGGTCCGCGAGAAGGAGGGGCCAGAACGGGCCCGGCTCTTCTATGCCCGCCTGGTCGGGGCGATGGTGCTGATCCTGGCCTCGGTAGCGACGGCGGGGGTCATCGCCGCGCCGTGGCTGGTCACCCTCTACGCGGGCGGCTACGACGCCGAGCGCCTCGATCTGACGGTGCTCCTGACGCGCATCGTCTTCCCCTACATCTTCTTGATGGGCCTCGCGGCCCTCGGCATGGGCGCCCTGCACTCGGAGAAGCGCTTCGCCGTGCCCTCCTTCGCTCCGGCCTTGCTCAACGTCGCCCTCATCGCGGCGGCCCTCGGCGCGAGCGGCCTGATGCCCGACGTCGGTCTTCCCGCGGTCGCGGCCCTCGCCATCGGCGCCCTCGTCGGTGGCGTCGCCCAGGTCCTGGTCCAGCTCCCCGTACTTCAGAAGGTGGGCCTCCTCGTACGCCCCCGTTTGCCCGGCGGAGACCCGTATGTGAAGAAGGCTTTCGGCCTGATGGTGCCGCTCCTCGCGAGCCTCGGGGTCTACCAGCTCAACATCCTGCTCTCGCGCCTCTTCGCGAGCTTCCTCGCCGAGGGCTCCCAGAGCTTCCTCTACTACGCCCAGCGCCTCGTCGAGATCCCCCAGGGAGTCTTCGCCTTCGCCATCGCCTCGGCGGCCTTGCCCACCCTGAGCGTCCTGCGAGCCAAGGGCGACGACGCGGCGGTCCGGGAGACCTTCGGCTACGGCCTGCGCCTGGCGCTCTTCGTCGCCATCCCGTCGACGGTGGCCCTCGCGGTCCTCGCCGAGCCCACGGTGACGGTCTTCTTCGGGCGCAACAGCTTCGAGCCCGAGCACGTCTCCGCCACCGCCGCGGCCCTGGTGATGATGGCCGCCGGCATCTGGGCCGTCGCATCGGTGCGCACCGTGGTGCCGATGTTCCACGCCTACAACGACACCCGGAGCCCGGTCGTCGCGAGCGCCGCCAACCTCGTGGTCTTCGTCGGCACGAGCCTTTCCCTGATGAACACCCTAGGCCACGTGGGCCTGGCCCTCGCGAACAGCCTCGCGGCCTTCGTTCAGCTCGTGACCCTGCTCTTCTTGCTCCGGCGCCGGGTCGGCCCCCTCGGGCTGACCAAGGTCGGAAAGAACGCAGGCCGGATGGTGCTCTGTGCCCTGCCCATGGGGCTCTTGGTGTACGTCATCGCAGGCTTCGGGGACTGGTCCCGAGGCGGCAACGACCCGGCGAACATCGGAATCTTCTTGGGCGCCATCGCAGCCGGAGGGCTCTGCTACTTGATCCTCGCCCGGCTGCTGCGCGCCCCGGAGCTCGACGATGTGCTCGGGGCGGTGATGCGCAAGCTGCGGCGGCGCTGAGGGGCACGCCTTCTTGTTTGGGGGGCGGGTGACCTACCCCTTAGTTTCGGACCCGAGCTCGGATCCCCCAGACACCGGGCCTGCACGGGGACCAACAACCGATGTACACTGGTCTGGTGAAGCACCTCACCGCCCTCGTCGTTCTGACCTGCACCATGTCAGCCTGCGGGAACGACGATGGCATCGCGGACGCGGGCGACGCGGGTGTGCCGTCGGATGTAGGGGCGCTCGACGGCGGGGATGCGTGGACGCTCGACCTCAGACCCTGTCCGAGCGGCTGGCGCGAGGCGATGGTGGACGGCGCCCTCGTGTGCGAGCCGTGGCCCGAGACCGGTCGTGCCGACTGCCCCGCTGGCGAGGCGCACTTCCCGGGCGAGCCCGGATGCGTCGCGCTCGGAACGCCATGCCCGACGGGACCGTTTCCCGTCGACGCACCCACCGACGCGATCTACGTCGACCCCACAGCGAGCGGGGGTGACGGGACGCGCGCGCGACCGTTTACGAGGGTCGACGAGGCCACGGCGGCGGCGAGCGCGGGCGACGTCATTCAGCTCTCGAAGGGCGTCCACGTTCTCCACGACTTCGGCATCCTCGCCATCCGGTCGGGCGTGACCGTGCGCGGGGCGTGCGTCGCCGAGACGCTCATCGAGCCCTCGCCGTTCGCGAGCGAGGTCATTCTCCTCGATCCCGGATCGACGCTCAGCAACGTGACCGTCGGAAGCGGTGGCTACTACACGCTCACGGGCGGCGAGAGAAGTTCGCCCGGCGAGATCGTCATCGAAGACGTGCAGGTCGTCGGCCCGACCGAGGCCTCACCGGCGGGCTCGTTCGGCCTGCTCCTCTTCGGCGTCGACGCCACCGTGCGTCGCGTTCGCGTCTCGGGCTTCGACCTCGGCCTCGAGGTCGATGCCCGCGGCGAGAGCGAGGCCTACTCGCTCACGATGGACCAGGTCGTCGTCGACGATTGCGGCATCGGGATGTGGATCGAGCAAACGGGGACGACTCTCGTCTCGCGCGTCTCCTTGTTCGAAAACGATTACGTCGGCGCAGCCGTCCTGACGCCCGGCGACGGCCGACCGACGCTCGAGTCCATCGTGATCGAAGACTCGACCTATCTGGGTCTCCAGTCGTCGGGCCGCGACGTCGAGATACGCGATCTCGTCATCCGAGACATCCGCGCGCTCGGCACGAGCGACGGCGTGGGCATGATCGTATTCGGGATGGGCACACCGGGCCTCGCCCTCTCGCGCGGGCGAATCGATCGCGTCGACTACGCGGGGATCCTGGCGTTCGACTCGGCCATACTCGACGGATCGGCGGTGTCGATCACGGACGTCGCGTCCATCGACTGCGGTGACGCGTGTCCCGACGGACCGGGGGGCTCGGCGGTCGTTGCAGCCGACTCGGCCGAGGTCAGGTTGAGCGACTTCGCCGTTCATCGCGCCGAGGTCTGCGGCTTGCACGTCGGGGAAATGGGCAGCGTCCACGTCATGAACGGCGAGGTGACGACGAGTGCGATCGGCGCCTGCGTCA
>QMMC01000306.1 GCA_003647065.1 Deltaproteobacteria bacterium
CCGCCCGGACGAGACTGGCCCGGAGGGCATCGCATCCTCCCGGGGGAGGTGTCAGCAGTCGGGGCCTGAGGAACCGCAGTAGATTTCGTTGACGCTGTCCGCAGGGCAATAGGCGCCCGACGGACCGCACGCATGGTCCACTTCTTCACCGCAGCATCCGGCCCCGAAACTGACCCGGCAGGGCAGCGCGGGTGCCTCACAGGACGCGTCAGTCCCGGCGTCAGAAGTCTCCGAGGTGTCACAGCCGGGAATCAAGGCGGCGAGTGAAAGCAGAGCGGCGAAGGCCCATGACGAGTGCATAGCCATCGAGACTAGATGTCCTGTGCCGGGCCCGCAAGCGCCTCTGCCCCCCCCGCCTCAAAGCGGCAGGTTGTCGTGCTTCTTCGGCGGGTTCACCAGCCGCTTGTCTTCGAGCATATCCAGCGCCCGGATGATCCGTGACCGCGTCATGCGCGGGTAGATCACCTCGTCGACGAAGCCGAGTTCGGCGGCCTTGAAGGGGTTGGCGAATTTGTCCCGGTAGTCCTCGACGAAGGCGGCTTTGGTCGCGACGGGGTCTTCGGCGGCCTGAATCTCCCGGCGATAGACGATGTTGACCGCCCCGTCGGGGCCCATGACGGCGATCTCGGCGGTGGGGTAGGCGAGGTTGATGTCGCCCCGAATGTGCTTGGAGCTCATCACGTCGTAGGCGCCGCCGTAGGCCTTCCGGGTGATCACGGTGACCTTCGGTACCGTCGCTTCGCAGTAGGCGTAGAGCAGCTTGGCCCCGTGCTTGATGATCCCGCCGTACTCTTGGTCGGTGCCCGGCAAGAACCCGGGCACGTCGACGAAGGTGACGATGGGGATGTTGAAGCAATCGCAGAAACGCACGAAGCGTGCGGCCTTGATCGAGGCGTCGATGTCGAGGCAGCCGGCGAGGGCCATCGGCTGGTTGGCGACGATGCCGACGCTTCGGCCGCCGAAGTGGGCGAAGCCGATGACGATGTTCTTGGCGTAGGCTGCTTGGACCTCGAAGAAGTCTCCGTCGTCGATGACGACCTCGATGAGCTTCTTGATGTCGTAGGCCTTCATCGGGTCCTTCGGCACCATGTCGTCGAGTTCCGCGTTCTCGCGATCGCTCGGGTCGGTGGTCGGGCGCGTCGGGGGGTCCTCGGAGTTGTTCGAAGGCAGGTACGAGAAGAGCTCGCGAATCGTTGCCAGGCAGGTCTGGTCGTCGGGGGAGGCGAAGTGGGCGACGCCGCTCTTTGCGTTGTGAGACGAGGCCCGCCGAGTTCTTCCTTCGTCACCTCTTCGTGGGTCACGGTCTTGATGACGTCGGGGCCCGTGATGAACATATAGCTCGACCCCTCCACCATGAGGATGAAGTCGGTGAGTGCCGGGCTGTAGACGGCGCCGCCGGCGCAGGGGCCGAGGATGGCGCTGAGCTGGGGCACGACGCCGGAGGCCAGGGTGTTCCGGAGGAAAATGTCTGCGTAGCCGGCGAGGGACTCGACGCCCTCCTGGATGCGCGCGCCGCCGGAGTCGTTGAGGCTGATCACGGGCGCTCCGACCTGCATGGCCAGGTCCATGATCTTGCAAATCTTCTTTGCGTAGGACGCCGAGAGCGAGCCTCCGAAGACGGTGAAGTCTTGAGCAAAGACGAAGACCTTGCGGCCGTCGATCAGGCCGTACCCGGTCACCACGCCGTCGCCGGGGATCTTGGACTTCTCCATGCCGAAGTCGTTGCAGCGATGCACGACCAGGCGGTCGAGTTCGATGAACGTGCCCTCGTCTAGGAGCAGGTCGATGCGCTCCCGGGCGGTGAGCTTGCCCGCGTCGTGTTGACGCTTGGCCCGCGCGGGTCCCCCCGCTTCGAGGGCTAGCTGATTGAGCTCATCGAGGCGGGTCGTGGGGTCGGTCATGGCGCTCCCTATTGGTCATAGGGGACGGTATAAACTTTCTTACTTTCGCCTCGAAAGTAAGAAAGTTTATACCGTCCCCGAAATCAGGCGTTGGCGAGGGCGTCGACCAGGCGGTCGAGGTCTGCCTTTTCGAGTTTCTCGGTCACGGCGACGAGGAACTGATCCTCGCGGTCCGGGTAGGAGAGGCCGAGGTCGAGGCCGGCCAGGAGGCCCTGGTTGGCCAGAGATGCGAGCAAGGGCGCGGCCTTGCCGGTGGTGCGGCGCACGACGAACTCGTTGAAGGTCGGTGCCGTGTGGGCGATCTCGAAGCCGTCGAGGTCTTCGATGCGCCCCTTCAGGTACTCGGTGCGGCTGAGGCAGATGCGCCCCGCCGCCTCGAAGCCCCGGCGCCCCAGCATCGCCGTGCGGATCGCGAGGGCGAGGGCGATGAGGCCGTGGTTGGTGCAGATATTCGAGGTCGCTCGCTCGCGCCGGATGTGCTGCTCGCGGGTGGACAGCGTTAGGACGTAGCCGCGGGTACCCTCGGCATCGACGGTCTCCCCGACGAGGCGCCCCGGGAGCTGGCGTACGTACATCTGCTTGCAGGCGAAGAGCCCGACACCGGGGCCGCCGAGCTGCGGCGGGACTGCGAGGGCCTGTCCCTCACCGACGGCGATGTCGACGCCGTAGGCGCCAGGGGCCTTGATGAGGGAGAGGGCGTAGGGCTCCGCGGTCACGGTGACCACCAGCGCCTTGGCTCCGTCGGCGATTTCGCGAACCCGGCCGAGGTCTTCGACGCAGCCGAAGAAGTTGGGGTAGCCGACGATGACCGCGGCTGTGCCTTCGGTGGTCGCTGCGCTCAAGGCGTCGTAGTCGGTCCGGCCGTCGGTGGCCGCAGGCACGGTCACAATCTCTGGCCCCTCGAGGCCCGACAGGTAGGTCGCGAGGGTCGCCCGATACTCGGGGTTCACCGCTTCCGAGATGACGATGCGTTCACGCTTCGTGATGCGCCGCGCCATGAGCGCGGCTTCGGCGACGCCACTCGCCGCGTCGTACATGGACGCGTTGGCGACGTCCATGTCGAGAAGCTGGCAGACGATGGTCTGGAACTCGAAGATGCTCTGCAGCGTGCCCTGGCTCACCTCGGGCTGGTACGGCGTGTAGGCCGTATAGAACTCACTGCGGAGCAGCAGCTGGTCCATGGCCGGCGGTACGTGATGGTCGTACATGCCGCCCCCGAGGAAGCACGTCGCGTCATTCGCCTCGTTTCCGTCGGCGAGATCCCCGAGGTGCTTCATCAGCCGGATCTCGTCGAGGGCCGGCTCGAGGGCGAGGGGGCCTTCGAAGCGATTCTCTTCCGGAATGCTCCGGAAGAGCTCGTCGATCGACTCGGCGCCGATCCGCTCGAGCATGCCCCGGATCTCGTCCTCGGTATGGGGTAGGTACCGCAAGGCCGGCCTAGTCGAGGCTCGTGAGGAACTCTTCGTAGGCCGCCGCGTCCATCAGGCGCGCGACCTCTCCGGGGTCGCTCATCTTGATGGCGACCAACCAGCCCTTCTCGTAGGGGCCTTCGTTGACGTCTTCCGGGCTCGACTCGAGGTCCTCGTTGACCTCGACCACTTCGCCGCTGACCGGGGAGAAGAGCTCGCTGACGGTCTTGACGGACTCGATGTCGCCGAAGCGCTCCTGGGCCTGGATATCGGTGCCAACGCTCGGCAGGTCGATGAGGGTCACGTCGCCGAGGTGCTCTACGGCGTAGCTCGTGATTCCGATGCGAACCACGTCGTCGTCCTCGACGCGGGCCCACTCGTGGTCCTTCGTGTACTTAAGCTCGCTGGGATAATGGGCCATCTAACTCTCGCTACGCTTGTAGAAGGGGGTCTTCACGACCACCGCGGTGACGGTTTTGCCTCGGATTTCGATGCCGATATCAGTGCCGATCGCGGACATCTCTAACGGGACGTAACCCAATCCGATATTCTTGCCTAGTGTCGGCGCTGGGGAGCCGCTGGTTACCTCACCGACCTTCGTTCCGGCGGCATCGAGGATCGGGTATCCGTGGCGGCCGATCCCCCGGGCGGTCATCTCGAAACCGACCAGCTTCCGTGAAACTCCCGCCTCTTTGATGGCGACGAGGGCGTCACGGCCTCGGAAATCGCCCTTTTTCAGCTTCACGGTCCATCCGAGGCCCGCTTCGTAGGGGTTCGTGGTCTCGTCGATTTCGTTGCCGTAGAGCGAGAGGCGTGCCTCGAGGCGCAGGGTATCTCGGGCGCCGAGGCCGGTCGGGGCCAGGCCGTGGGCCTCGCCAGCCGCGACGAGGGCCCGGAAAAGCGTCACCGCATCGGTTGCGGCGCAGAAGATCTCGACGCCGTCTTCGCCCGTGTACCCGGTCCGGGCCACGATGGCTTGGACGCCGCCCACCTGGCCCTGGCCCAGGCGAAAGAAGCCGAGGTCGAGGAGTGAGGCGTCGGCGCCCGCGTCCTTTAGGATCGCGAGGGCCCGGGGGCCCTGGAGGGCCAGGAGGGCGGTCGTCTCCGTGCGATCGTCGAATTCGCAGTGCTCCTCGGCGGCTGCCGCGAAATGCTTGGCGATCTTGCCGTGGTTGGACGCGTTGCAGACGACCATCACCTCCTCGTCGGCGAGGCGATAGATGATGAGGTCGTCGAGGATGGTGCCCTCGTCGTTGAGGCAGACGGTGTAGACCGCCTGGCCGACGTCGAGGCTGCTCACCCGGTTGGTGACCTGATAGTCCACCACGGCGAGGGCGTGTTCCCCGGAAAGGACCAGCTCCCCCATGTGGGAGACGTCGAAGATCCCCGCTCGCTCGCGCACCGCCTGGTGCTCTTTTTTCACCCCTGCGTACTGCACGGGCATGTGATAGCCGGCGAAGGGAACGAGGCGGGCCCCGAGGGCCCGGTGTTCTTCGACCAGCGGAGTATTCTTGAGCTCCTCTGTCACGGCGGCCGGAACGTAGCCCCGTTCCCGGCCCGGAGCAACACCGCACCGTGTGCACGAAAAGGACGACGCACCGCAGCAATCGGACACGTCTGTCATAGGGCCGATGGCTCTGGCCCGTGATCCCCCGAAGAGTGTTCGCGGAATGGATCGTGCAGAGATTTCTCACCCATGAGACCCGTCCTCCGCATGCTGACCTGGACCGCCATCGTGGCGCTGCCCGGGGGGCTGCTGCTCCTGCCCGTCGTCCTGGCCGATAGGCTCGCGCGGCGTCGCAGCCGGTCTCGTTCGCAGTCCGAGAGCTGAAGGTACGCAACCCGCGCCGCCAGCCGCCGATAAGGCCACCCATGGAAGGGAGGCTGGGGATGGACGTGCTCGTTCTGTATTATCGTGGTGAGCCGCTGCGGGAGTTTCCGTTGAATGGGCGGCCCCTCGAGGTAGGTCGCGCCCTCGCGTGCGACATCGTCGTTCATGACGATCTGGTGGCGGACCGACAGCTCGTCGTCCGCCGCCGGGGGGCGGAGGTGGTGGCCTATGACGTGAGCGACGGGCCCAGCCGGTCGCCTCGCCGCGTCGGCCCGGACTGTGCGCTGGCCCTCGGGCGTCATCACGCCCTGGGCCGTGCTCAGTCCGTAGCCACGAGGGCCAAGGTGAGGACACCCCACACGGACATGGTGGCGCTGCCGACGAGTCCTGGGGGAGCCGTGTACCTCGCCCTCGACGATGGAAGCGGTCGGCGGCTGCGCCTCGGCGAACACCCCGTCCATATCGGGTCCGACCCCGAGGCGAACGACTTTGCCCTCACGGACCCGACCGTCAGTGCCCGGCACTTTCGCCTCGACCCCGATGGACAGGGGTTCGTGCTTCGGGACCTCGACAGCAGCAACGGCACCTGGGTCGAGGGCATGTTGGTGCGGGCCGTTCGGCTCGAGGCCGGCGCCCGAATTCGCGCCGGGAGAACCAACATGCGCATCCACCGAGAGCGGTCCGTGGGCTCGGGTGCCCTGGTCGTGGCCTCTCCGGTCATGAAGAGGGTCATGGCCGAGGCCCGGGACTACGCTTCGGTGTCCTGGCCGGCGCTGATCGTTGGGCCCAGCGGTTCCGGTAAGGAAGGCGTCGCCCGCACGCTCCACGACGCGGGGGCCCGGTCGGCGGGGCCCTTCGTGGCGCTGAACGCCGGGGGAGTCCCCCGGCAGCTCATCGAGAGCGAACTCTTTGGTCATGAACAGGGTGCGTTCACGGGCGCCGACTCCGTTCGGGCCGGGCTCTTCGAGGAGGCGCGCGGGGGAACGCTCTTTCTCGACGAGATAGCGGAGCTCCCGTTGGACCTTCAATCGAGGTTGCTCCGAGTGCTCGAAAACTTCGAGGTGCGGAAGGTCGGCGCCGACCGGGCTCGGACCATCGACGTGCGAATCGTGAGTGCGACCCACCGTGATTTGCGGTCCATGGTTACCGAGGGCACCTTCCGCGAGGACCTGTACTACCGCCTCGCCCGCCTGATGATCACTGTGCCGGGGTTGTCGGAGCGACCCGAGGACGTGCCGCTCCTGGCGGCCCACTTCCTCGACGAGATCGTCCCCGAGGTGGGGACCCGGCATCTCAGCGACGAGGCCATCGTGAGGCTCCTCGCCCACCCCTGGCCGGGGAACGCGCGGGAGCTGCGCAACGTGGTGACGGCCGCCGCCATCGCCGTGCCTGGCGAGGTCATCCAGCGTGGCGATGTCGAGATCGCGTTAGCTCGCCTCGCCGTGCCCGGGACTGAACTGTCCGGGGCCGCGGGCCTTGCTGCGGTGGTCGAGCGCCACGGCGGCAACCTCGCCGCCGCGGCTCGGTCCCTCGGTATCCCGCGTTCGACTCTCCGAGGTCGTTTGACGGCCTAGGGCTCTAGCGCCCGCGGGCCCGCCGGGCCCAGTCGCGGACAACCCGGACGCGCAGGTCGAGGAGCTCACGGCCGACCGTGGCGATCTTGCGCATGGCGGCGGTCTTCGACTGGCCGGAGCGCCGCGGGCGGCAACGGATGGTGACTGTGCGTACCGACAGGCCGGCGCCGATGGCGCGGATCGGGAACTCGAAGTTCAGGAAGAACGAGTTGGGTGGAAGCTCCTCGGGGACGAAGAGGTTTCGGCGAAAGAGGTAGGGGCCGTCGCTCTCCATCCGGACCCCGTGGACCGCGAGGATGAGGGCGCGCACTCCGAAAGAGAGAAACGCCCGGTGCAGCCCGTCGCTGCGGTCTTCGTAGACGCTCAATACGACGTCGACCTCGTCGTCTGCGGCCGCGCGGAGGGTGCCTACGGCGTCCGGGGCGATTTGCCCGTCCGCCGGCAAGAAGGTGACCCACGGGGCCCGGGCGCTCCGTACGCCGGTCTTCAAACCGGCGCCCATGCCGCGGTTGTCACCGTGCCGCACCACCCTCCCGGGGCGATCGCCTAGCGCGACCTCGGCGTTGGTGGCCGTGGCGTCCGACGACCCATCGTCGACGATGACCACCTCGGCACCCGGTTCGTGGGCGTCGAGCCAGGCGAAGAGCTCCTCGAGGACCGGGGCGATGTTCTCTTCTTCGTTGTACGCGAGGACGACGACGGAGAGGTCGGGGATGCTCACTCTGGGCGCTCTCGAATCACCCGAGCCGGTGAGCCGGCCGCCACGGCGTAAGCGGGCACGTCGCGGGTGACCACGGCGCCGGCGCCGATCTGCGCGCCCTTGCCGATGCGCACCCCCGGGAGGATGACCGCCGAGGTGCCGATGTCCGCGTCGTCTTCGATCACGACCTTCGCCAGCTCGACCGGCGAGAAGAGGATCGGAGTTGCCCGTCCGGATTCGCCGTGGGCGGAGGTGATGATGCGCACCCCCGGTCCGATCCCGACCCGGGCGCCGATTTCGAGGCCCCCGGCCGAGTGGAAGAAGCACTGTTGGCCGATCCAGGTCTCATCGCCGATGCGAAGCTGGTTCTTGTAGTAGCCCTTGAGGATTGTCTGGTGACCGACGTAGACGTCCTCGCCGAGGAAGACGTTCTCCGGGTGGAAGATCAGGACGCCCTCCTCGAGGATGCAACCCGGCCCGAGTTCCGCGAGGTCCGGCGAGGCAAAACGCCCGGTGCCGTGGCTTTTGTGACGCATGGGGCGAGGTCGAACCCTATCACTGTCCGCCGTTGCGGGGACCACCCTGTGAGAGCGGGAAGATGACGTGGCTGAGGCCCCCGAAGAGCGCGACGACGAGGGACGCCGCCAAAAACGCGAGGGATGCCGCGGTCGCGTCCGCGGCGGCCATGCCGACCCCCGTGAAAAGGAAGACGAACGCCGCCTCCCGAACCCCGATCCCCGCGACCGCTGCCGGAAAGTAGAGCGCGATGAGGGCGACCGGCACCAGCACGAGGGAATCGGCGAGAGGGACCTCTGGGTCGACGGCGTGTACGAGGACGTGGCCGGTCAAGGCGACGACGAGCTGGGTGCCGCAGGAGAGAAGCAAGACGAGGAGCAGCAGGGCAGGTCGTTCCACGACGGGAAACGACGCGGCGATTCGCCCCAGGATGCCGGGGAGAATGGGGGCCATGCGCCGGCCTACCAGGGGAAAGAGCGCAGCACCGACGGCGGCGATGGCGGCTCCCCCGGCGACGAGGGGGAGATCGACACCGCCGACCGGATGCACGGAGAGCACCGTCGCTCCGAGCAAGAGCAGCCCCGCGAGTCCGAAGAGCCGCTCGACGAAGACGACGACGTAGGCCGCCGACGCGCCCTCGAAGGCGCTGCGAGTCACGTGCCCGCGCAATACGTCTCCTCCGACGTTGCCGGGGAGAAACGTGTTGTAGAAGAGCGACACGAAATACACGCGGGCGAGGTGAAGCACCGACGGTGGTCGTTTGGCGCCGTAGGCGATGAGCATCACCTTCCAACGAAGGGCGCCGACGAAGAGGTTCGAGCAGCCGATGGCCACCGCCGCTGCCAACGCGCCGGCTCCGATGCGCGACGCCGCCTGCAGCATGTCGTCGAGGGAGACCCGGGTGACGGTCCAGGTGAGTGCGGCGGCGGTGACGCCGATGCGTAGGGCCAGCCAGCCGAGACGCTTCCGCGAGGTCCTGGCTTCGGCGCGCGAGGCTTCGGTCATTGGCCGAGCCTCGAGCGAAGGGCGTTCCCCTCGGAAGCGAGGCTCGGCGCCGCCGCCTCGAAGTCGGCGAGGGCCGCCGCCGCGACCTCGGGGCGCCCTGCCGACAGCGCGATATGCCCCCCTTGGAGAATCGCTCGGGGGTCATCTCTCCTTTGAATTTCGAGCAACTCGA
>QMMC01000307.1 GCA_003647065.1 Deltaproteobacteria bacterium
TCGCCTGGTGAGGCGGGGGCTGGGGTGAGTCCGGGGAGGTGAGGTCGATGACCAGGGCGCTGGGGCCGCGGACGAGCAGATGCGTCGCGTCGAGGAATGCGATGACGGGCAGGCGGGCGGACGGGCCCGGGGGCAAGGTCACGGTGGGGCCGACCCATTCGGTGATGCCGTCGGTGGTGGTCATCGCCGCCATGGCGCGTTCGGCCAGGCGCTGCGCCCCCGGCGGCACCCGGTAGCCGTCTTCGGCGAGGCGCTCGAAGGCGCCGATGGCGGCGAAGACCTCGCCGTCCCGAGCGAGGGCCGTGGCCAGGGCTGCCGCGGCTCGTCCCGCTCCGAGGGATCTTCCGCAGGCGAGGCCGTCGGAGGTCCCGAAGCGCAGGCGTGGGCCCCCGCCTTCGCGGCAGAGCACGCCAAAGAGGGCGAGGGCCCGGCGCGCGTCGGTCATGGCCTGGGCGCGGTCTGCGCGGAGGGCGCCGATGGCGGACTCTCCGAGGGCCTGAAGGCTCGCCTCGGGCTCGGCCGTATCCCGGGCGAGGCCGCTCGGGCGGTCGAGCCACGAGATCGAAGCCTCCGTCGGGGCGCCGCCGGTCTCGGGGGTAACGCGCACATCGAGGACCACGTCGCGGTGGCCGTCTTCGTCCTGGTCGCGGACGGCGAGGCTGACCTCGACGGTTCCTGGTGTTCGCCCCGGGGCCGGCAGCAGCACCACCTGCTCGTGGACCCGGGGGGTCCCGTCGAGGGAGAGGATCCACAGGCTCTCGTCGGTCTCCGCGGGCTCTTGGTCTTCCCGCGGGCACGAGCGAGCCACTCGGGCGGCGGCAAAGCGGGGGGAGATGGTGCGGAGGGAGGCCTCGGTCACCTCGCAACCCTCGGTGCCGTCGAGGGGGCCACCGAGGGGTGACGGGGCGGCGAAGGTCGATTGTTCACGTCGCGCAAAAGCGAGGCGCGCGCCGCTCCCGGTGACCTCGAGGAGGACCACATCCCGGTCACCGTCTTCGTCGACGTCGACGGTCAGGAGTGCACGAATGTCTCCCGTCGTTTCGAGCGGCGCGCCTTCGATGGCGAGGGAGCGTGTACCCGCCGGGAAGGTCGGCCCATCCGTCGCCACGAAGGGCGCGGCCGGGTCGAGGTGCGAGCCACCCGGGGCCCCGGGCCCTGTGCCGGGGGCCGTCTCCGGCGCCGCGGTCTCGAGGCCAAAGGGCACTTGGGCGTCGTCGCCGCAAGCGGCCGCCGAAAGGACCAACGAGGCGACTGGAACGAGGGCGCGAAGGGCCGAAAATCCAAAGGGAATATGCATGCGAAGAGTGAGGGCCTTGTACCACGCTGGTGCGCCGCGGACCCGCTGCGCGGGTCAACGAACGGCGGGCGGCTTTTGTTTCCAGCCCCGCATCGAGAGCCCGCGCAGAGTTCGCGCGAGAGCCCCCGGACTCAGTCGAGGTGGACCACGTAGCTGTCCGCGTTGGTCTCTCCCCCGGAGGTCGCCGTGACGGTCACGGTGCACGAATCGGCGTCGGGAGTGTCGAAACTGGCCTCGTAGTGCTCGCCGACTCTCGTCATGGGAATTTCGGGGCCGTCGCCGATCTCGAGGATGACGGTCTCGATTGGACCCGGAGCAAATACCCCCACGCGCACCGGTTGGTTGCTCGCGTTGCGCGGCAATCCTGAGAAGGGATTCTCGATCGGAGGATACAAGGTGTCATCGAGGGCGACGTCGACCGTGAGCTCTGGATTTACGGGGGTCGTGATCATGACGATGGGCCACTGCACGTGAAGGTCGTCGACGGTGCCGTGGAAGCCGATGCTCTTGACGACGGGGCCTTGGTCATCGATGGCAAAGAGGCTGAAGCCCGACTCGCCGTTGGCGATGACGTTGTCGGCGGGGTTTCCGACGGTCGACGCCTGAGTCATCAAGATGCCGTCGGTCCAGTGCGACGCATAGATGTGACGGTGACCAAACAAGTAGGCCATCGCGTGGGTCTCCTCGAGCAGTTCTCGGAGGTTGTCATCGGTCCCGAAGAGCGGCAGGGACTCGGGGTCATCCATGGAGTGGTGCCCGAGGACCAGGGTCACATCCGGGGTTCGCGGGTCTGCCCGAACGGCCGAGAGGAGTCGGGTGATCGCCGACGAACTCACGTACCCGACGCTATCTTGAACGGGGTTTCCCGCACCCGCAGTATTCACTCCGATGATTCGAACGTGGCGGTTCGGTGTGATGAAGTCCGTGATTCCATCTCGACCGAGGCCGCTCCGGCCGGCGACGCTGTACCTGTCGTAGTCCGAGAGGCTGCCGAAGGGCAGGGCGTCGTGGTTCCCAGGGACCTCGATGAAGGTCGGGGCCACGAGGCCGGCCGCGTCGACCATGTCCCGGTAGGTTCGCCAGCTCTCGGCGTCGTCGCCATCCTCGACGAGGTCGCCGGTCAAGACCACGGGCATGTCGCCGAAGCTCGGCTTCACCACGTTCAAGAGATACGCGAACGCTGGTTCGGCAAAGGAACCCGAGCCGATCTGGGTATCCGACCAATGCTGAAGGAAGAAGGGAGCAGGCCCAGGCACGCTGGCATCGCGGTCAGGGTCGGTGGTGGCGTCGGCCACGCTGGTGTCTGCAAGGCGTGGTGAACCGACCCCCGTGTCCATCGGCGGCGGGCCGGAATCGACCGTGGGAGTCGGGCCGGGGCCGCTGTCGAAGGGGCCGGGATCCGTCGAGGCATCGCGGGCTTCGGAGCCTCCGCAGGCAACCGTCAGCAGGAGACCGCAGAGGCCAAATACGGCCCGCGGCAGCTTAGTCCCAGTCATCGCGCCCCTCCCCTTCCGGCCATTCCTGACCTATCGGTCAGGAATGGCCAAGGCGAGCCGTGCGGACCATCACGTGTGACCCGGGGGCTCTGGAGCGACGACCGGAGACTCACCGTGCGGTAGTCCGCTCTTTGCGAAGAAATGGCCCGATTGCGCCTCCCCGGGGAAAATCCGTTCCGTGCCTCGGCTCTTGCCCATTGTAGCGCTGCTTGCATTCCTGGCGTGCGGCGGCTCCTCGACTGCTGAAGCCCAGGATATCCGCTTTCAGCGCCTGCCCATCGGAGACCGCGCGGTGGGTATGGGCGGGGCGTACACCGGGGTCGCCGAAGACCTGTCCGCGACCTGGTACAACCCCGGGGGCCTGGCACTTCAGGGCAACGCCGCCGTCTCCGGCGCCATCTTCCTGCGGCTCTACGACCGCCAATCCATACGAGGTGGTTACGGTTTCGGCGACCAGACCACCGACCTCTCCGCCGAGGGCACCCTCGCGACACCATTCTTCATCGGCGGCATGTCGAAGGTCGGCGATGAGGACGACCCGGCTGACCGCCGCCACGCAATCGCCGGTACCGGCATCGGACCGAGCCTGCCCACACGACGCTTCGACGCCTTCATCGAACCCGAGGCGGGGATCGGCGCCGCCTTCAACACCGTCACCCAGGAATCCCGGGAGCTCTATGGGCCGAGCTACGCCTATCGAGTCTCGGAGAACTTCGGGGTCGGGGTCAGCGCTTATGTCTCGGTCACGAATAGCAAGTACGACGAGTCGGAATTCGTGGGCATCTATGGCTCCGAAAACCCCGACGGTTCGCTCGCCGAGGCCAACCTCGGCGCGCGAATCTCGGGGGGACGCGCCGAGGTCTTCTCATTTCTCTTTCGCCTGGGGGCTTTTTGGCGGGTGGACGACGACCTCAGCCTAGGCCTGATGGTGCAGCTCCCAAATATCCCCTTCGTCCGCAATGGCGAGGTCTTCGAATATGCGGCGGCCGTCACTTCGGAGGGCACCGGCCGCTTCGTCGGTAGCCAACAAGACACCGACCCGTCGCTCCCCGAGCCCCTCGAGATCCGACTCGGTGCGGCCTACCGTCCCCGGGAAAACTGGCGCCTCGCCTTCGACTTCTCGTTCTACGGTCCGCTGGGGAGCAAGGACAATCCAGTTTCGTTGTTCGGTGACGTGGCGGTCGACCCGGTTACCGGCACCGCTCCCGACCCAGGGCGCTACTTTGCGGACAGCTACTACACCCGTCCGTGGTTCAACTTCGCTCTCGGCATGGAGACGGTCGTCGCCGACATCATGCCCGTCTCGTTCGGCGTCTATACGGATCTGAGCCCGGCCCCTTTCATCGACGGGCCGAGCGACACCCTCACGCAGCCGCACATCGACAGCGTTGGCCTGACGGGGGTGGTGGGCGTCCGAACCGGCGGGCTCAACGTCGCAGTCGGCGTGGCAGTCGTGCTCGGCTGGGGCTCGATGCTCACCGCCAGCCGCGCCGGGGCGGCGCTGGCGTACGTTCCCCGGGCGATCGACGAGCAGGCCGTTTACATCTTCTTCACGGGCTATATGTCGGCGGCCGAGGAGATCGCTCAGCAGGTCGAAAGCGCCCAACTCGCCGAGGCGGAGGTCGCGGCGAGGGAGGCCGAACGGCAACGGCACCAGTGACCTCGACGAGGGGCGCGGACCGCGGGCCGATTCGTGGGCTGACCGCCGCTACCGCGAGTTCCGTGTTGCCAGTCTTGGCATGCTGCCCCCGGCTTCTGGGCCTCAGTTGAGGTACTTCGGGCGCTTGTCGGGGTCGTGAGGGTCGTCGTCGTCGTCGTCGTCGTGCTTGCCGAGGCCCCCTTCGATGACCCGGAAGCCTCCCCGCCCGCGGCCGCCGTTCTTGCGGCGCGGCTCGGGCTTCCGCGCCCGGGGGGTGAGGCGCCAGCGCATGTAGAGCCAGCCTCCGGCCAGCGACGCGAGGCTCGCGAACATCGCGGCCCAGTTGCCGCTCGCCAGCGCCGAGATGACGATGAAGGCGACCATGATGTAGATGAGCGTATTGCGCTTCATCGGTATGACGCCGAAGAACGAGAGCTGAGCGCCCTGGGGGATGGTCGCGGCGAAGCCGGTGATCAGGACCCCGAGCCAGGGCCCGGGGCCGAAGACCGCGCCGCCGAGGAGCTCTGAGGCGACGACGCCGACGACGCCGGCCGAGAGCGTGCCGACGGCGAGGAGCTTGATCGTCTCGGCTTTGCCGAAGCGCTCTTCGAAGGGCGCGCCCATGAGCCAGAGGAAGAGCAGGGAGATCATCAGGCTCATCAGGGAGTCGCTCGTCACGGGCATGGCGAGGACGTGGGTCGCGACCTGCCAGACCGAGCCGATGC
This sequence comes from Deltaproteobacteria bacterium, assembly GCA_003647065.1. Classification (GTDB taxonomy): domain Bacteria; phylum Myxococcota_A; class Polyangia; order Polyangiales; family B10-G4; genus B10-G4. The sequence continues at coordinate 5,158 of QMMC01000307.1, forward strand.
CGGCTCCCTGGATGGCGAGCAGCGGCACGATGTCGAGGCCCGTGACCCGGAGCAAGAGCGCCTGGACGATGAAGACGCCGAGCATGCCTCCGAGGAGGATCTTGATCAGGGGCGTCAGGGGAGGCGCGCGGAACACAGCGTCCGATCTAAGGCCTCGGGGTGTACGAATCAACCTTCTGACAGGAAACCGGGGCCAGAAACGAAAACGGCGCGCCCTTTGAGGGGCGCGCCGCAGTCCGAGTCATTCTCGCGCGTTTAGCTACATTTGGTCGCTTGGGCAGGTGACCGCTACGCGAGAGAGACTCGCGCGTTTGGCTACATTTGATCGTAGAAGCAGTTGTACGCACCCGACATGCCGTCATAGACGAGCATGGTGTGGGTGCCCTGCCACTTGAGCGAGCGGTCCGCCGACTCGGCGTCGACGTAGAGCTGATACTCCCCGGGGACGAGACCCTCGAAGACGATTTCGTCGCCGCGGGCGGAGCAGGACTCGGTGCCTCCGAGGCCGGCAACCGGAGTCCCCGTCGAGTCATTCAAAGCCCAAACGATCGTGTCGACCCCAGCGACGTCACAGGCGGCGTGGGCATCGGAGCCCAGGGCGTCCTCCCAGTTCATGGTGACCGTGAGCGTCGGGACCGCGGCCTCGAAGGGCGCCGTCATGAGGTTGTAGTGGTCCACCGCGCCGACGGTCAGGGTGAACTCGGACTCGAACGAGGCGATGGTAGCGCCCGCGGAGTCGAGGGCCGCGATGCTCGTCAGGTAGTCGCCGGCGGCGAGGAGGGCCATCGGCCGGGAATCGTACGCCCCGTCGCTGCACGGAGCCATCGCCACGGTGACGCCGTCGAGGTAGCCCGTGTCGTTGACGTCGAAGAAGTTCATCTGGATGGTGGCGATGCCTGCCGAAGCGCAGTTCGTCGCGTCACCGGCGATGCCGTTGATGGTCCAGGTCGCGCCCAGGGTGCCGACGGTGCCCATGGGGTTGAAGCCCGTGGCGGCTACGGTCATGTCGCCGTTGGCGAGGATGGCGTGGGTCACGGAGTAGTCCGCTACGTCGAGGATGAGCATTGCGCTCGGAGTGCCGACCTGAAAGCCGGCGCTGTCCAAGGCGATCCATTGGGTCTGGTAACGGCCGTTGGCGAGGACCGGGTCCGGGAAGGTGTCGAATGACCCCTGGCTACAGGGGAAGCGGAATTGCGAATAGTCGTACGCGACGCTGCCGTCATAGAAGCGGAGCTGGACGGTGTCGACGCCGGCATTCGCGCAGGTGGCCGCGTCCGGGACGCCGCTGTTGATCGTCCAAGTGCCCTCGAGGGACACGTCGTTCCCCAAGGGATCGAAGTCGAACGTTACGGTGCAGCCGGTCATGGTCATGGCCGCGGCCACGAGCGCTCCGACGATGAGCTGGTTCCCCTTCATGAGTCCTCCGTACGTGGGGTTCTCCCACAAGCAATCACCAAAAAATGCCCAACGGGCCGGGCCAGTGCGTCACTGACGCGGGGCTCCGCCGGGAGATTCACCAGATTATTCCCCCGAGGCCGATCCACACAACAAGCGGCGCGATTCTTTGAGGATCGGTGCGTTATCCCACACCCCAAAGGGGTGTGATCTCAGGCGAAGGCCGCGTCCATCAGGCGTCCGTGCTCGATCACGTGGGCGGCTTTGCTGCCCGTCGCCGGGCTCGCGCTCTCTTCGCGGCTGGCGCAGAGCAGCGTCCGGCCGAGCATCGGGCCGTAGCGGGCGTTGACGAAGAACCAGGGCCCCATGTTCCAGGGCTCCTCCTGGCACCACAGGAGCTCGGCGTCGCCGTAGGGTGCGACGGCGGCCCGGAGGTCTTCGGGCCGCATCGGGTAGAGCTGCTCGATGCGGATGATCGCGACGTCGTCGATCTCGCGTTCGACCCGGGCGTCTACCAGATCGTAGTAGACCTTGCCGGAGCAGAGGATGACCCGCCGGGCCGTGTCGGGATCCGTCGTGTCGTCGCCGATGATGCGCATGAAGCGCCCCTCGGCGAGGTCGTCGAGGGTCGACCGGGCCTTCGGGCTGCGTAGCAGGCTCTTCGGCGACATCACCACCAGGGGCTTGCGCCACGGCCGGACGACCTGCCGTCTCAGGCAGTGGAAGATCTGCGCCGGCGTCGTGAGGTTCACGATCTGCATGTTGTCCTCGGCGCACATGTCGAGGAAACGCTCGAGGCGCGCCGAGCTGTGCTCGGGACCCTGGCCCTCGAAGCCGTGGGGCAGGAGTAGGGTGAGGCCGCTGAGGCGGTGCCACTTGTCTTCGGAGCTCGAGATGAACTGGTCGATGATCACCTGGGCGCTGTTGGCGAAGTCGCCGAACTGAGCCTCCCACACGACGAGCGCGTCCGGGGAGTCGAGGCTGTAGCCGAACTCGAAGCCGAGGACGCCGGCCTCCGAGAGCGGGCTGTCGAAGACGGTGAACGTCGCCTGGCCCTCTTCGAGGTGGCAGAGGGGCACGTGGCGCTCCCCGGTGTTCATGTCGTAGATCGCCGCGTGGCGGTGGGAGAAGGTCCCGCGCCGGGAGTCCTGACCGGTCAGGCGGATCCGGGCGCTCTCGGTCAGTAGGGTCGCGTAGGCGAGGATCTCCGCCGTGCCCCAGTCGAAGGGCTTGCCCAGGAGGGCCTGCTTGATGCGCGTCTCGTAGAGGCGCCGGATCTTCTTGTGGGCCGCGAAGCCCTCCGGGATGGCGTTTGCTGCCTCCATCAGGCGCTCGAGGCGCGGCCGGGGCACGCTCGTATCGACGCACGGCACGTCGGCGTCGGCGCCCGCCTTGTACGGCGACCAGAGCCCCTCCATGGAGTTCACGCCGGTTCGGTAGCTTCCGCTCCGCGTCTCCTGGAGTGCGGCCTCGAGCTCGACTCGGCGCTGCTCCCGGATACCTTCGGCCTCCTCCACGGTGATCTTCCCGGTCGAGACCAGCTTCTCGACATAGACCTCCCGGACGGTGCGCTTCGCGTCGACCGCGCGGTACATCTCGGGCTGGGTGAAGCGCGGCTCGTCGCCTTCGTTGTGCCCGTATTTGCGGTATCCGAAGAGGTCGATGATGACGTCTTTGTGGAAGCGTCGGCGGAACTCGGTGGCGAGCTCGACGACGGTGGCGACGGCTTCCGGGTCCTCGCCGTTCACGTGGAAGACCGGCACCCGCATCATCCGGCTGATGTCCGTGCAGTAGCGCGTCGAGCGCGAGTCCGACGGCAGCGTGGTGAAGCCTATCTGATTGTTGATGACGACGTGGATCGTACCGCCGGTCGAATAGCCCTCGAGGCCCGCGAGGTTGAGGGTCTCGGGGACGATGCCCTGGCCCGCGAAGGCGGCGTCGCCGTGCACCATCAGGGGGAGGACGGCGATGTGGTCTTGGTCGGCCGCCCGCTCTTGCTTGGCCCGGGCCCGGCCGTTGACCACGGGATTCACGAACTCGAGGTGGCTCGGGTTGAAGCTCAGGGTGAGGTGGACCTGATGGCCTTCGGGGGTGACCCGGTCGGTGGAGTAGCCGTTGTGGTACTTCACGTCGCCGCGGCCGATCTTGTCTTCCGGGCGGTCGTCCTCGAAGTCAGCGAATATCTCCTGGAGGTTCTTCCCCATGATGTTCGTGAGCACGTTCAGGCGGCCTCGGTGGGCCATGCCGATGACGACCTCCTTGACGCCGAGATTCGCCGACCGGTCGACGAGTAGATCCATCATCGGGATGAAGCTCTCGGCCCCTTCGAGAGAAAAGCGCTTGGCGCCGACGTAGTTGGTGTGGAGAAATTGCTCGAAGATCTCGGCGTCGGTGAGCTTGGTCAGGATGCGTCGCTGCTGGGCGGCGGTGAGGTCGAGGCGGTTGAGGGTCGACTCCATCTGCTCTCTGAGCCAGTTCCGCTCTTCGATGTCTTCGATGACCGTGAACTCGACACCGATGGACCGGCA
>QMMC01000308.1 GCA_003647065.1 Deltaproteobacteria bacterium
AGAAGAAGAGCAAGGTGCCGATGATCGTCGGCGCGCTGCTCGTCGGTTTCTGCATGATCAGCTCGGCTGTCATCAAAGGCGCCTATTGGTTCGTCACCAGCACGGTCGATGAGTTTGCCACTCTCAGCGGCGAGGCCTTCGGTGGCCCCGGCGCCATCGCGCCAGCTGCCGATCCGCTGCCCGCTTTCGTGGCTCCGGAAACCGCGCCTTTGGCGGCTGATCCCGTGCCAGTCCCCGAGGCGGAAGCCGTGGAGACCGCCCCGCCGGTCGTCGAACCGGAGCCGGTCGCCGAGCCGGAGCCCGAGCCCGAGCCGACCTCCGAGGTCGAGGCCGCCGACGAACGATCGGATCGCCGTTCGGAGCGAGGCTCGGAAGGCACCGCCCGCGAAGAGCGCGCAGAGCGACCCGCCGCCGGCGGCAACGATCTCGATTCCCTCCGCGCCGAGGCTCGCGAGCACTGGAGCGCCGGCAACTTCGCCGGAGCCGCGGCGGCCTACGAGCGTGCGGCGCGGGTCGCCCCCCGAAATGCGGGGGTGTTCATGGGCCTCGGTTCTGCGCGGTATCGCCTGAACGAGTATCCCGCCGCCGTGACGGCTTATGAGAGGGCCGTCGAGCTCAGCCCGCGAAACTCCGGCTACCTGACCTCCCTCGGACGGGCCCTGCACCGGACCGGCAATACCGCTGGGGCCCGCCAGGCATTGCAGCGCGCCCTCGCCCTCGACCCGAACAACCGCGCGGCCCGCCGGGGCCTCGAGGCGATGGGTCAGTAGAGCGCCCGTCGAGGCCCGATGACGTCTCGTCGCGACGTGGTCCTCGGCGGGGCGAGCGTGTTCTTCCTCCTCGTGCCGGGCCTCGGCCTCTTGCTGGTTCTCTTGGCGGTCGTTGCGTTGGGTCCAGAATCATTCTCGAGGCTCGTTTTGTTTTCACGGGCCGAGGGGGTGGTGACCCAGAACGGCGTGCCGGTGGAGGGCGCCGAGGTCATCCAGGAGTTGCTCTATCGGAGCGCGGCGAGCTTCCCGAACAAGTCGGTGATCACCGACTACGACGGCCGTTTCGTATTCCAGGAAGTCACCGAAAGCGCCGGCCTCTCCCGGCTCCTCCCAGGGGAAGCGACGATCAACCAGCGCCTCCTCATCCGCTACGAAGGACGGGAGTACGAGGGCTGGGTTCACGGCAAGACGTCCTTCGACCCCGAGAGCGAACTCGACGGTCGTCGTCTGAACCTCGTATGCGAGTTGACGACCGAGCCGGAATTCGAGGCTTTCCATTTCGGGATTTGCCGCGTCGCTGGAGACTGAGCGGACGGACGCACCGAGCCCCCCGACACGCGGCAGCCAGTGACCGCGCGCCGAGGGGCAGGTACTCGGGAGAGCCGGCTGCGCTCAGTCGACCCGGCGGTTCATGCCTCGACCCTGGCCCCGGCCCTGAGCCTGGCCCCGCGCCTGGCCCCCATGTCTCTGACCACGGGCCTGGCCCTGGGCGCCGTTCTCGCTACGCGCTTCGCTACGCGCCTCGCCCTGGCCGTGCTCTCGGCTGCGTTCGGGGCGCTGGGCGCGACCGCGTTCTCCCCGTTCGCTGTCTCCGTGCGTTGCTTCGGTGCGGTCGGCACGCCGCTCGGCGCGCAGGGCCCGGCGCTCGGCGCGCATGCCGCGGAGCTGAGCCTGCTGGGCCTCGGTGAGGGAAGCGAAGATCGCCGCTCGCAGCTCGGTCTTGGCCGTGACGCGGGCGGCGCGGCGGGCGGCGGGGGAAAGGGCTCGGAGCTCTTCTCGGTTGGCGCGGCGCTCGGTCCGGGCCTGGTGGGTTATGGCGCGGATTTCAGTTCGTTGGGCCGCCGTCAGACCGAGGCGCCCGGCCATCCGGCCGATGTTGCGCATCTCGCCGCGGTTACCCCTGCCGGCTCGAGTTTCAGCCCCTTGGTTTTGACGGTTTCGCTGTGCTCGCTGTCCTCGACGGGCGCGACGGCTCTTGCTGTGGCCTGCACGGGCTTCCCGCGCTTCTTCGGCGGTCCCCCCGTCTTCGACGGTTTCGGAAACCTCTCCGCGGTCTGAACCGGACCAGGCGAAGGCGGTGCCGGCGGTGCCGATGGCGAGGAGGGCGGAGAGGGCGATGGGGGAGAGAATCTTCTTCATGGTGAGTTCCTGTCTTTCGTTGCCGGGGCCTCATCGCCCCATGCAAAGCTCAGACGGAGCGCTTCTTACGAAAAGCTGAAGCACCAATATCGTTGGGCTTTTCCCCAGTGTTTCCCGGACGACCTCCCGCCGCCTGGTTGAATCCTCGGCTGACAACGGGGAGGATGGGGCATGCATAGTTTCTTCGGGGCCGTAGCCTCGTTGCTCTTCGGCCTGATGGTCGGCTGTACCGACTCCCCCACCGTGCTCGACGATTCCGGCGTTTCCGACTCCGCCGTCGATGGTTCGGACCCCGACTCCGGAGTGCCCCTCGACGGCGATGTCCCCGACGGCGATGTCCCCGACACCGGGACGCCCCCGACGGACAGTGGTACGCCACCGGATGACAGCGGCATGACCGGGTGCCCCGCCGGCGAGCACATGTGCTCGACGGGCTGCGAGCGTGACCGCACCAACGAGCCCGCCGAGGGATGCCGCAATGGGTGCGCACTCGAGTGCACGGGGACCGATCCGATCTGTTCCTCCGACGGCTTCTGCACCATCGCGTGCGAGGCGCCGGCGATGATCGTCGGGGCCATCTGCTGTGGTGGAACTCCGGTGTGCAGCTCGATGGTGGCCGCGCGGTGCCCCGTGCCGACCGAAGAGCCCAACGAGACGAGGGCCACGGCCCACGACCTCGGCAACTTCATCGACAACGATTCGATGGCGTCGATCACCAACCTGACACTCCTCGATGGTGACGAGGATTGGTACACCTTCACCGCCACCGACAGCCCGAGCCTCGGCCGGACCGAGTTCTTCATCGACGTCACAGCCATCGCCGACCCCGGCACGATGGAGATTGCGATGTGGTTCGAGTGCGCCGATCCGGACACGGTGACGACCTCCCACGAATGCACCGCGGGCACGGCGAATACCGAATTTGGCGACGGGTGCTCTGCGCCCATCGGTGACAGCGGCGGCGCCGTGGCCATGGACATCGACTGCGAAGGAACGACCTTCTCGCCGGTGACCGACGAGAGCGGCACGGTGCACGTCCGGGTCAAGAGGACCCCGGCGGCGACGGCCTGCGACGGCTACGACCTACATATTGCCGTGCACGAGGAGTTCTGAAGTGAAGCGCACCCGAAACCGTCTTTTTCTCTCGGGCCTGGCGTTGATCGGCGTCCTCGGCTTCTCCTCCTCGGCCTCGGCGTTCAGCGTCGTCGTGCACGTCTACGTCGCCAACGCGATTCACGACGAACTCGCCCGGTCCATGGCCGACAGCGGCACTCCGACTCTGCGCCTGATGTATCCGGGCACGGACGAGGTCACCGTGGCCATGGACCCCACCGACGCCCGGGCCATCCTCGACAACCCCCAGTTCTTCCGGGGCGGGGCCATCGGCCCCGACAACACGGTGATGACGGGTCTCACCGACCCTTCCCACGCCTGGTTCTTCAGGCCCTTCCAGCAGTGCGACGCGCTCTACCGCGAGGCGGTCAACGAAGAGGATCGTCAGATCGCCGGGGGTACGCCCTCCGCGGACGTGGCCCGGTCCGAGCGGGCATACGCCCTCGGCTGCTTCTTGCACGGCATCACCGACAACAACGCCCATCACACGGTGAACTTCTTCACCGGCGAGACTTTCACGCTCTACCCGATCGACGCTGCGGCGGGTGACGAGCTGCAGTTCAGCTTGCTGAACGTCGTCCGGCACATCGTCACCGAGACCATGTTTCAATCGTCCCTCGAAGAGATGGAAGCGAGCTTCCGAGACTCCGAGCGTGATCGCCCGGGGTTGATGCGGGACCCCCTCACCCCCGCCCGCCTCGAGCACCGCATCGCCCTCGGCCTCGTCGAGCGCGTCTACTTCGACGGCGGAGACGGCGGCGATACGGACCTGTGGTTGGGCTACACGGAAGAGTTCATCGAGGCGAAGAAGGTGGCCCTGCGCATCGCCCTGGGCATTCCCGCAGGCGGCGAGATCATCGCGCCCCTGCGCACCAGCGACACGCCGTTCCAGGACGACATCACCGCGGTCCGCGCCTACGTCGACTTTCTGCGCACCGGCGGCCTCGCACCGGCGGACTACATCCTCCTGCTCCCGGAGATCGTCCGGGACGTCAAGAACCTCTATCAGATCGTCAACGACCAGGGCGTCGCCCTCGCCCAGGACGATACCCGGGCCAACTTCCTCACCCGGGCGATCCTCAAGAACGGCTTTGCTCCCCGCGACGACTTCGGCGAAGACGATTGGGCCGCGACCAACCCGAGCCGCTTCGAAGACGCGATGACGGTGAAGTTCCGCGAGCTCGATGGGGTCATGCCGGCCTACATCGAGGCGGTCCAGGGCATCAGCAACCTGAACATCCAGGTGGGCCTTCAGAACGCCACTCCGGCCCAGCGCGAGGCGGCGATCGAGCCCCTCCTGACGGTGCTCTCGATCATCACCGACATCAACTACAGCATCCTCTTCTCCGAGCCGACGATGATCATCACGGAGAACATCAGCTTCGTGACCCAGGCCCTCGACGAGATCCTTCTGCTCATCAAGGAGCGGGTCCGCGAGCTCGTGGTCGACGCGGCGATGGCCTACCTCGACACCCTCGAGGCCGAGTACCGGCGCATCCTGATGACGGTTCTCAATCGCATCGACGAGCGCATCCTCCGGACCTACGGCGATCTACAGCTTCGCATCGAGGAGCTGAAGGCCGCCACGACGGACGAAGCTCAACGACGCGCCCTCGAGCAGATCGGCGTCGACCTCGAAAACGGCGGCGGCCCGTTCACACGTTTCCTCGACAGCGTGCTCTACATGAACTCGTACAACTCGACGGCGGCGGTCCTCGCCCGGCACGACGGCGTCGTACCCCCGGGGTCCGGCATGTTCGGCGGGCCCGTCAGCTTCGATGCGAGCTATCAGGTCGAGTACAACCAGTTCGCCATGTGCCCGGAGCTCCAGGCGGCCATCTATCCTTGTGGCATCAGCGTCGGCGAGACGCTCCAGACCGACTACCGGAACTGCCGCGCCTTGCCCCAGGTGGTGACCGAGTTCCAGCCGAGCATCGAGTGTCACAGCGGCAGCCGGACGATGTTTACCGACGCGCCATCCCTCGACGCGTGCGAGCCCATGCTCTTTCCCGACTTCAACACCTCGGACGGCGTGGGTAGCTACTCTCTCGCATTTCCGCCGACCCACACGGACACCGGCCCCCCTGCTTGTTACCTGTCGGGCATGGACGTTCAGGTCCAGGGCATGACGAGGCCCCCCGTCGATGGTGGCATCACGACGCCGCCAGAGACGGACGGTGGTGTCACCCCGCCCATCGATCCCGCAAGCGGTGGGGGAGGGTGCAGCGTATCGACTCCGGTCCGAGATCCTGGTCCAGGGCCTGAGGTTCTGGCTCTGGTCCTCCTTGCCGTCACCATGCGCCGCCGGCGTCGCCGGCGCCGCTGAGACGCCGGGCTGTTTAGGCTGGGGGTTCTACGCAGACGTTGGCGAAGCACATGAGGCCCTCGCAGCAGTCTTCGTCGGTGGAGCAGGTCTCGTTTCGAACGCGGCAACGGTCCGGAGGGGGCGGGGCGCAGACGAGGGCGCCGGTACTGTCCGGCCGGCAGTCGCCGCCGCAGCACTCGCTGCCTACGGAGCAGCTTTCGCCATCCGGGCGGCATGCTCGTGGGGCCCAGTAGGCGGAGATGTTTCGTGACGTCGTCGCCTGGCCCGGGAGCCAGTAAGGCGTGGAGCTCGGGTCGACGCCGGCGGCGGCGCTGTTGCTGACGGCGGTGACCCAGATTTGCTGGAAGCCGTCTCCCCGGGTGCCTGCCTGGCCATTGCCGTAGTCGCGCCGCGAGAGGTAGCTGAGCCAGAAGTAGCCACCCGAATCGAAGGGTGAGAAGCGCGGCTGGAAGTCCGTGTTTCCGGTGCCGGACGCGTTGTCGAGGCGGACTACGTTGGTCCCGTCGCGGCCCATGATGTAGAGCGCCGCGTTCTGGTCCTCGGAGCGCGTCCCGGTGCCGTGGGAGAAGGCGATGCGCTGGGAGTCCGGCGTCCAGGTGGGGTAGCTGTCCGCGGTCCCCGACGGCGACGAGCCCGCGAGGGAAGCGCCATCATGCACGATGGCGGTCGGACCGACGGCGTCGGGGCCGGTGATCGGGAGCACGCCGATGTCGGCGTCGGTGAAGGCACCACCCCAGTTGTTCACGTTGGCCGCGTAGGCGATGGCGCTGTTGTCCGGCGCCCAGGCGGGGTGGGACGCGCCCGCCGGGAGCGCGCCGGTCATGGCCACTTCGGTCCCGGCGAAGGGGTCCATGAAGCGCAGGGCCCGGGACGCGCCCTCGTCGGTGGAGATGACCATCCGGGAGTCGTCGGGGCTCCACGACGAGAACCACCAGTGCTGGGAGTTCGGTGCGGTGATCGAGAGGGGATAGACGGTCGGGGGCGGGTCGCCGGTCAGGTCCTCGGTGAGGTCGAAGATCGCGCCGATATTCTCACCGCCGCCGAGGCGTCCCGCCATGTATCGTCCGCTCGTCGACACCGTGTGGCAGCCCACGCACCGGCTGCCTCTGACGGCTACCGGAGGGGTCGGCATGATTTCGTTGCGCGTCGCCGTGCCATCGTCGATGCGCACCACCCGGCCCGCAGCGATGTCCCAGTAGTAGACGCTGCCGGTGAGCGCGGCCCGGGCGAAGTTCACGCTGCGCGGGGTGCCCGCGATGAGCTCCGAGCTCGCGGCTTCCCAACGGGTGACGATGACGGTGGCGTCATCGGTGGGGTTGGTCTGAGCGAGGGATCTCCAGCCGGCCTCGTCGACGAGCCAGTCGTTCTGAAAAGTCGCCCCGTCGTGGATCAGGAAGGCGGTGACGGTGACGCTGGGCTTCGTGAGGGTCACCCGGAAGAGGTCCCCCGCAGCGCCGTTTAGCCACTGGACGTCGGCGGGGTAGACGTTCTGCGGCATGACCGCGCCGTCGAGGGGGTATACGAGGGTGGCCCGGCGGGCGTCGTCGGTGGTCTCTGCCCCCATGAAGCGCGCCTCGTAGTCGGCGGGCAGTCCGGGGCCGGTGAGGGTGTGCTCGAGGCTCACGTCGACGGTCGCCGTTGCTGTCACGTCGCCGGTGGCGCCGGTGACCGCCGCGGTGATGGTGGCGGTGCCGCCGATGACGCCGTTGGCCGTGAAGGTGCCACTGCCCCCATCGACGTTGCCGACAGTCACGGCGTCGATCGTGAAGCGTGGCGCTACCGCGGGCACCGTGGAGCCATCGGCGAGGGTCGCGGTCACGGTGTAGCTCTGGGTCGGGGTGGACCCGTTGGTCGAGACGAGGGAAGCCGTCGGCGGCTCGATTGCGATCGAGACGATCTCGGCCGTAGAGGGTCGGGTGTCGGTGCTCGTGTCTCTGCCGCTGTCGAGATCGCCGCCGTCTCCCGGCGTGGCGCACATCCCGTCGATGCAGGACTGCCCGGAGGCGCAATCTGCGCTCGAGCCGCACGTTTCTCCCGGGCCGACGGGGTCCGAAGAGCACGCGCCGAGGGCGGGCAGAGTGAGTAGGGAGAGGAGAGCGAGGAGGAACGAAAGGGGGGAGGTACGGTTCATCCCCTCCATAGTACACTGTCGATGGAATTCGGCACTGGCTGACCGCGCCGTGCGAGAATGCAGCCAATGGGATTTCGCCCACGTGACCGGCAACTTGGCTGTCGGAGGACTCTCTGGGGTGCCGTTGCTGCGGTGGTTCTCCTCGCCCCGGCCTCCATACCGGCGGGGGTGGCGGCTCAGAGCGATTGGGATCGGGCCGAGGACACGGCCATTGGTGACCATGCCGATGACGTGTACGAGGCGGGGGGCGCCGTCGGAGGGGGCCGCCGACGAGGAGGAGCTGCCTCGCACCGAACCGAGGGACCAAGGAGCCGAAGCAGACTCGGACCGAGACGATGATGACGGCGACCCTTCCACCGACGACCGTCGACTCTTCGGGCACCTGGAACGCGGCGGGGCGTTTCAGATTTTCGGCGACATCGGGACCTTCTTCGGGCCGGTGAACATCGCCAGCGCCATGGGGACCGTCGGGCAGACCGACGCATTCAGCCTGACGCCGTGGTTTGGTGTGGCTTACGAGCTCACCGAGGCCCTGACCATTGGTGGTCAGTGGGGCTTTTCCATGCTCGGCCATGGCGACGTCAACCTCGTCGCGGGTACCCCGACCGGAGGTGGTGTCGCGCTCATCGCGGGCAATCCCGTGCTCTCTGGACGATGGTTGCCGTGGGGAGGTGACGGGGGTCCTGTCACCTGGGGGATCGATCTGGAGATTGCCTTTCCCGCATCGAACGTCGGCAACGTCGCCGAGCTCACCGCCATGAACTCGGCGATCGGCTCTCGCGGGGCCTGGGATCTCTGGCATTGGGCCAGCGGTGTTTTCAGCCTCGTCCCCGGCGCGTTCTTGCGCTGGGAGCTGGCCGAAGGATTCGTGCTCGAGTTCGAGGGGGACCTCGGCCTGCTCCTCGGGGTGGGCAACGGTCGGCCGAGCACCATCGGCGTCTTGCAGCTCGGTGTGGATGCTAGCTACCGCTTCGCAGACGCCATCGGTGTGGGGCTGCGTCTCTGGACGGTGTTCGATGGCGAGATCTTCCCCGGCCGCGAGGAGAGCCAGGTCTCGATGGCGCCCTACCTTCCGCTCTTCTTCGATCCCCTCTGGCTGCGGGCAGAGTTCATCCTGAACCTGACGTCGCCCTACGGGACGTCCTTTTCGGACGGCAAGTGGTGGGGGACGAGGCTAGTGGCCGGGGTAGATATCTGAAGCACATCGCGCGGGTCGCGATGCCCGGCGCGACGCGCTTTGGTTGGGCCGGTCAGCGCCCGCCGCGATTGCCGCCGCCGCCCTTGTATCCGCCGCCACCGCCACCGCCGCCGCCCGCGTAGCCGCCGCCGCCGCCGCCGTCGCCGCCGCCGCCGCC
>QMMC01000309.1 GCA_003647065.1 Deltaproteobacteria bacterium
CGCGAGCGCGCGGGGCCGCTTCACCAGTCTCGGCCAGCGCTCGCAGCTGCAAGGCCCCCGACCCCCGGGGTGGGACCCTCCCGGACGGCCGGCCGACGCGGCTCGATTTCCGCCAAAGTCGAGGCTAGAGTGCGCACGCCGGTCCTGTCCCCCGGCGTCGACCATGAATCCCCAGAGAATTTCCCCGAGGCCCCGTCGCTCCATCACGGGGCTCCTCATCCCGGTGGTTTGCTTCTGCGTCGCGTCGGCGGCACTCGGCTGCGGCCGCCTGAATTTCGGCCCCCGGGACGCCTCGTCCCCGGTCGATGCGGCTCGCGATACGAGCGTGGACGCCGGACCACAGGTCGATGTCGGCTGCGCCCCGCTGGCACCGGTCTCCCCCGCGGCTCCCGCCGACGGTCTCATCGAACCCGGCCTGCGCACCGACGGCCTCTCGCTATTTGCCCGATTCAGCTTCAGGGACCTCGTGGCCACCCGAGGGACCGTGGACGACCCCTTCTCGGACTGGGCGGAGGACATGACCATCCGCTCGATAGCCGAGGACCCCCACTTCATCGACTTCGAGGGTTCGGAGATCGCGGCGGGGGCGCGCCGTATGGGTGAGGTGCCTCGGCACCTCACCCTCTGCCGGCCGCCCTTCGACGCCGGGGACTGCGACCAACTCAGCATCTTCGACGAAGACGGTGTGCTCATGACCGATGACCTCGACGGACCGGCCCTAGCCATCCGCGACGGCGAACTCTTCATGGCCTTCAACCGCACATCGACGATCTACATCGCTCGCCCCAGAGCATCGGACCTCGACGAATGGGATGCGGCCCTCGTCGACATGGGCCCCGGTGTCTTCGGAGACCCCACCTTGACGAATGACGGCGCGATTCTGATCACCGATGGCCCCGGCGACGCTCTCTACGTCGCGGAGTGGGATGCCCCCTCCGGTACCTATGTGCATGCACACCCGGTCATCGGGGTCGATGGAGGCTCGGCGGACATCGGAGTGGAGGTGGTCGGCGGGTTCGAACTCTTCGTGACGTACGACTCCCGCGGCCTCAACGAGCCGCACCGGACGACCTGCACGTTCTGAAGACTCGCCCCAGCGGCGCCCCTCGCCTCCCTTTCAGAGCCCCCGCGGTGCCGCCGGCTCGTCCGAGACAGTCGGCGGCGGGCGGCTATTCGGCGTCTCGAGGGTCACCTCTCGTCGATAGGTCCGCCCAACGGCGAGCTCCCCGGTGCGCGAGAAGAACCACTTGCGAGCGATGACGGTCGTGCGCACGTCGTAACGCACGAGCTCCATGCGAACGGTGCCCAGGTTCCCCATCGCTTTCTGCATGAGATTCCCGCCGAGGTCCCTGCCGCTCTCCTCGGAGCGCACGACGTCGAGGCTGACGACCTCTAGACCGAGGGCATCGGCCGCCGCGCGCGCACTCTCCGCGAACTCGGCTTCACTCGGGATAGCGCCGCCCCGCGCGTAGCCGATCGCGTTGACACCTGGGCCGTAGTCACGGATGCGGCTCTCCATTTCGATGCGCGCGTAGAAGAACGCACCGACGCTGCACACCGCGATGACGATGGCGAGGCCAAAGAGCATGCGAGCGCGACCGTTCATCCGTGCCGCCGGGAGCCCTCGGCGAGGAGCGCAAAGAAGTGAGGTGACCCGTATCCGGCGCGGAGCATCCCCGAGTCTACCAGGTCACGTCATCGCTTCCCGGGCCTCGTTCGCGATGTCCGGGTCTGGATGCTGGCCGAGCTGGGTCAAGAGCGACTGGGCAGCCTGGGTACCCTTGTGCGTCCGCAGACCCGAGATGATGTTCCACACCATGTTCTTCGACGGGTCCTCGGAGAGCTTGGTCTGATAGTAGGGCACCAGTTGCTCGATGGGAGCCAAGCGCCCGAGGCCCCGGAGGGCATCCGTGCGCACGTCCTCGGACGGATCGTTGTCGACCATGTGCTGAACGATCGGGAGCAACTGCGGGAACTTCCCGAGGTTGGCGAACTCGAAGGCCATCGACCGACGCACGGACTCGCTCTGATCCGCCGCCAATCGTTGAGCGATGTTCCAGACCCACTGCACCTGCCCCTCGGGCTGCCAGCCGAGGTTCTGGGCGATCGCCGACCGGACGTCGTCGTTCGGGTTGCCGGTGTGCTTTTCGAACACGGCACGGGTCAGCTGGCCATCGTTGTTGCGGTGGATGGTGGCGAGGGTATTGATACACGCCACCTGGACCTCGGCCGCCTGGTCCGAGTCGCATTTTTCGGCGACCCCGTGCATGACCTGAGCGTCGTCGGCGAAGTCCGAAAATGCACCAACGACCGCCGCGCGCACCTTGGGGTCCGGGTCTTGCACCATGTGCACCAGCAGCTCTCGTTTGCCTTGAAAGCGGTTCGACGCATCGAACCGAAGGCCATTGGCAACCTGGCGCCGGACATGGGGGTCAGCGCTCTGGGCCAGCTGCTGAACCATGTGAAGGGCACCCTCTTCGGCGAACTTGCACGCCGCGCGAATCACCTCGTCGAAGGTCTGCTGGTCGAGGCCGGGGATGTTCGCCACGGCGTAGAGCGACTCGAGGTGCTGGGGCGTCACACGGTTGTCGACGAGGTTCGCCCACGCCTGGAGCGCGCCACGCCGGACGCGTACGGTGCCCGACCGCATGTGCTGGGCGAGCAATGGCTCCACCTCGATGAGGCTCGCCGCGCTGGAGTAGCAGTCGAGGAAGAGCTGACGGAGAGCGTCACAGAGTTCATCTTCGCTCTGGCTCTGGAGACCGGGATACGCGGCGAGGACTTCTTCGATGGGCAGCGCGAAGTCGGCGTTGTCATCCGCGGGCACGACCGTCAGGTCTTGGTCGGCGCTGGGGTCCTTCACTCCGGGGATGTCCGCGACGACCTGGACCTTGTAGCTGACGTTATGGGCCGACGGCAGCGTGTCGAAGGGCACCGTGATTCGGAACGTATGCTCGAGGCAGGCCCCGACGGGCAGGTCGACGCCGGCGGCGATCACCTGCTCGCCGACGATCCGGGTATCGATGTCCGGCAGAGCGCTGTCCTCGTTCGTATGCACCGATACGTAGATGAGATGCACCTTCAGTTTGGTGAGCTTGAGAGGCTTCTTACCGCCGGTCAGGCGCACGTTTCCGCCGACCACGCCGCCCGGGGAGCCCTTCGGCCGGTCGAGTTCGAGGTCGATGCCAGTGCCGCCGCCAAACATTGAATCCAATAGGCCCATTTCGAAGTCCTTCCCTCGTGAGGGGGCGTGAATCGAGCGCCGGCCCCCCACGCGTTGCCCCTCCTACGGCGGTCGGTCCAGGAAGCTCCCCCCGGCACAGGATTAATGACAGCCGGCCCTGCGAGCCGCGGCCACACGCTCTGCCGGGCTCAGGGCCGAGAGCTCAGATCAGCCCATCCGAGAGGCGAGTGAGCGCGGTCTGCATCCGGGTCTCCACGAGGGCCGCACACTCGCGAACCCAGTCCTCGTCCGCCGCAGCCTCTTCGCCCGTGCGTTCGAAATGGATGGGGTCGAGGACCTCGATTCGGATGCGCGAGGGCAGCGGGATGTAAGGAAAAAGCGGCAGAATCGACACGCCCCAGGGAAGACAAAGCGTAACGGGCAATATCTTCGATCGAAAGAGGCGGTTGGTGCCCAGGAGCTTCGCGAGCCACCGACCGTCGTCGAGGACCATCAAGGTCGAATGCGCTCCCGCCGCGACCACCGGTACGATGGGCACTCCGGCTCGGAGCGCGAGACGCACGTAACCGCGCCGTCCCCCGAAGACGACCCGATGTCGGTGGCGAAATGGACGCATGGAGTCCAGGTCTCCGCCCGGATAGACGAGCACCTTGTGGCCGGCCTCGAAGAGGCGCTGGGCGTTGTCGTGGGAGGCCCGGACGGCGCCCAGGGGGACGAGGAGCTCGTTGATGCCGGGAATCGAGATGGCGACCTCGTGGCCGAGGCCGTAGGGCACGGCATCGATCCCATGCGCGCGGAAGAGCGCCGCGCCAAAGATGAACGAGTCGATGCTGTAGGCGCCGCCGTTGTGGTTTCCCACGTAGAGCCCTGGGCCCGCCGGCACGCGCTCGATGCCTCGGACCTCGGCTCGATGGTAGGGAACGGCGAAGGTCTCTACCAAGCGGGCGGCGCGCTCGATTAGCTTTGGGTCGCGGTTGTCGAAGTCGTCGATGTCGTACATTTGGGGACCACGGCAACGGGTCAACCAACCGCCGGTCGCATCAACGCAGCAAAGCCGAGAAGATCGAGCAGCCCATGACCACCATGAAGATGATGACCGTCGCGGCGACGCCGGCCAACCGCCCTGCCCCACCGCCGAGGATCTTCCCGAGGGGACTTCCCCCACCGGAAGCAGCCGCCATCGGGATCATCCGGGTCTGGGAGATGAGGCTCTGGTGCAGATTGGGAACGGGGGCGATCAGCACCCGTCCCGGTGAAGGTGTTCACCAGGCCCTCGCCGGAAGTGAAGCTGCCCACCAGTGACTTGCTCGCCCGCTTGACGGCGTACTGAACCCCCGAGGTTCGGGCGATGGCGAAGCCGCCGTCGACGGAGAGGGTCTCGCCGGCGAGGTCGATGGCCTGAACCTTGCCCTGCCCCTGCATGACCACCGTGCCGGTGCCGCTCACCTTGGTCTGGAAGAGGCCCTCCCCGCCCATCATGCCGGTGAGCGCGGCGTTGCGATGAACGTCGACCTCGATGCCCATGTCGCTGCAGACGTAGGCGCCCTGGTCGAGGATCCACTCCTCGTTGTTGAGCTGCAGCACGACGTATTCACCGAAGATCGGCGGACCGAAGTAGATCTCTCCGGTTCCCGTATAGGTGGGGCGAAAGACGTTCTCCCCGCTGACGAGGCTCTTGAGAAGCTTCGACGCGCCGGGGGCCTTGGAGGTCATCTCGATCTGCCCGCGCATGTAGTGCAGGGCGCCCGACTCGGCCCGGATGGTCTCGTTCTGGATCATCGCCTTGATGATCTTCTGTCCTTCGAACTCGATCACTTCAAATTGGGCCACGGCTGCTCCTCTGGCGGGTGCCCCGCGTGCGTCGCGGGCTACTGGGCCGGGACGATACGTGACCCACTCTCGGGGCGAAAGACCCGATCAACGCACAGCCCCTCGAAGCCCGCACACGCGACGCGGCGCCAGTAGAGGCCACCGCCGAAAGGGGTAGGCGCCCTTGGTCACGAAGACTCTCAGAGGTACGATCGCCATCGGACGAAGATGGGGGCATCGATGACGAGCGGGAGACGCGCCCGATGAGCGAGAAGGCGCGACAGAAGTGGCGCCGTGTATCCGAACTCTCCCGGCGACTGAGCTCTCGGGAGGCTCTCCGGAAGCTGCTCTCTTTGACAACGGACTCGACCCCAGATCCGGACTACGAGCCGCAGATGTACTCCGGCGACCCCTGGCAGGGACACTCAGGGAGCGGGGATTCAGGGACCGTCGGGCAATACGCGACGCGGGTGCTAGCGCGAGCGAATCATCGCGCGGTGCCCGCACTGCTCCACCTCGCGCGGAGCAACCACCTCGCGGCGAGCCACCTCGCGAGGGTGGTGCAGTCGGCGGTGAACAAGGTGCAACCGGTCGAACTGCGCGCTGCAGCGGCCCTCGTCGGCCGCGACGTGAACGAAGACGCGCTGTGGCTCGCGTACGCCGACCTGCGCGACGGAGAGCGCTCGTCGGCCACATTTGCTCGCACGCTGCGCGCGATGGAGCATCTTCCGGAACCGCGCGCGGCCGAGTTCGTGTCCCACATCGCCGCCCTGCCGGGCTGCGCGCCGCTCCTCGCCATGGCCGCCGGGAGCCCCAACCTCACGGCGAAGGTGCGGTCGCGGGTCTTTGTCGCCCTCGAGTTCGATCGACGGCTCCTCTCCGAAGTCGTCATCGACGCCCTGACCGGCGCCGTCCGCGAGGACGACGACCCGGACCTCGTTGACAGCGCGTTGAAGTGCTTTCGAGCGCGAAAGATTCGGTGGCGGCATGACCCCCGAGAGCACGCGCGGCGTTTGATCGAGGCCGACCCCGCGATGCTCGGCCGAGCAGGCGCCGCCGATGCCTTGGAGAGCTTGGCCTCCCAAGTCGCCGAGGCAGTCGACAACGTTGCCCGAGACGACCTCGTCATGGCGCTCTGCGTGGACACAGAACCGCTCCGCCGGCGCCTGGTCCTTCGGGCCATACACCGCGTGCCGCCGCTCCCCGACGCCCACATCGAGTTACTCGTCACGGCCTACCGCCGTCGCCTCCAGGATCCCGCGCAGCGGAAGGACGCGGGCATCGACGTCTTCCACTTTCGCCAACTCGCGGCGGCAATGTCGCGGACCAAAGAGCCGCACGAAGACTGACGCGAGCCCGACTACGTCCATCACGGGCCGCGGGTAATCCTGTCGGGCGGCCGCCCGGGCCTTCATCCCCAGCGCGCCGTCTCCGCACGCCCACACCACCGCACCCGACAAGCCACGAACCTACTCGACTGATCACCCAGACACTCCAATTTCCGTGGGCGATTCGCGTTGGCAGGCCACTTGCGGGTGCAGTCCTCCGAACCCGAAGCCCAGAGGAGGTCCCTATGATTCAGAATGCAACTCGTGCCAGCGTCGTACTCGCCATTGTCGTCGCCGTAACCGCCGTCGGCTGCGGCGAGCGCGCGTCGATCCCAACACCCGAACCGAGCGCGGCGTTACCCGCGTCATCGGAGCCCTCACCGCGGGCGGTGCAACAAGACGCGCCACCTCCAATCGAAGCGCCGGTCGTCGCCATCGCGGACCCCGAACCGGTCGTCGAGAGCGCCGAGGCCCTCAGCGCACCCGCCCCGGAACTCTACGCCGAAGACGGACTGACCCTCCGGCGATTCGCCCTCTCCCGCTCCGTCGAGGGGCGAGAGCCCATCGACGCGGCCTTCTCCTTCCCCCTCGAAGAGGCGCCCCTCTACGCCTTCGTGGACATCGCCAACAGCACGGACGAAGAACGCTCCGTTCGGGTCGTCTTCGAGAGCCCGAGCGGCGAGCGTATGGGCATGGTGGATCTCGGCGTGCCGTCCGAGGTGGGCCGGTGGCGCACCTGGGCCTACTCCCGGATGATCACCGAGCCCGGGGCCTGGGAAGCGACCGTCGAGACCGACGGCGGGGAGCTTCTGGGTAGGATTTCCTTCGAAATCGAGGCTTCCTAGCCAGATTCGGGGCTTTCGGGGCGCCCAGGGCACCCCGGACCCTGTTTCAAGTAAGAGGGAAACTTTCGAGGGGAGTGAGCGTCTACTATGGCGACCGCGCCCAAAAGACCATGACGAGCGACGCGAAGAACACAGCAGCGGGGGCCCTCCCCGGAAACGTCGCATCCGCCATCGGCCGGATGCGGCGTCGTCACGACGGCTGGATCGTCCTCGACGCTCTGCTCACGGGGGCCCTCACCGGCGCCATCTTCGGCTTGCCTACTGCCGCGGGTCTCTGGGTGGCCCAGGCAGACCTCGCTTGGGCGGGGTACGTGGCGGGTGCCGTAGCGCCCATCGTCGCACTCTTGGTCTTCGTTCGCCGCCGGGCCAATACGCTCTCGGCGGCGATGCTCCTCGATGGGGTCACCGACGCAAAGGATCGTTTCGCGACGGCGGTGAGCTTCTCGAGCGACGCCGCGACCGGAAAGATCGAAGCGCTTCAGATCGAAGAAGCCGGCGAGTTCCTGAGAGCCCAGAGCGCCGTGCCGCAGGCTCCGCGCCCGCTCTTCTGGTCGGGGAAAGTTTCGCTCTTGGCCATCGCCGTCGCGCTGCTCTCGGCGCCGGTGCCCTGGATGGCCCCGGCCGTCGGGAGCTGGTTTACGGTGGACGAGAGCGCGGGGCGCGAGGACCCGCGGGAGGCCGGTGAGATCGCCGACCGGGCCCGGGCTCTGCGGGAGGCCCTCGCAGCCGACCCGGACCGGCGCCTCGACTCGGAGATCAACGCCCTCGAACACGAACTCGAGGCCCAGCGTGAAGCCCTCCGCGATGAGCGCGCGACCGCGTTCACCGAAGCCGCCGCGGCCCTCGAGCGAGCGGCCGCCAACGAGAACCCAGAGGAGAACCCGGGCGAGAACCCAGGCGAGAACCAAAGCGAGAACGCAGACCAGCAAAACGGCCAGAACGGCGAGCAGGAAACGCCCGAGGAGGCCGCAGAGAGAGAGGAGCAGGAGCGCCTCGCAGCGCAGGCGGGCCCGCGCTCGGTCCAGGAAGAACCGCCGCCGACCGCGTCACCTCGCCTGCTGAATCGCTGGGAGGAGGCGCAGGAAGCCTTGCGCGAATGGCAGGAAGCCGCGCGGCGCAACGAAGACCGGGACGAACTCGACCGGCTTCGACGCGAAGCCCTCGACGCCCAACGGGAGGCCCTCGCTCTCGCCGAGCAAGAAGAAGCGTGGAACGAACGCCGCGGCTTCGAGGCGGAAGAGTTGAACGACCTACCGCAGACCCCAGAAGAACGGCAGCGGTCGCTGACCGACTCGGTGGCGCGCCTCGACCGGGCCATCGGCGAACACGAACAGAGCGACTCGTCGAGCGGAGTGCCCGGAGAAGACGTCGGCCGGGGCCTCGACCAGGCGGCCCAGCGCGTCGCCGACCACGCCCCCGCGACGGCCGAGGCGCTCCGCCGCGCGGAGGCGGCCCGGGAGCGCGGTGACGTGGCGGCGATGGACCAAGCCCTCGAGGATGCGCGGCAGGCGCTGCGCCAAGAGGCCCTGACCGAGCCCGACGAGTTTGCCCAGGCTCGCCAGCGCCTCGACGAGCTGCACGACCAGGTCGCCGATCGGCGCGAAGGCGGCGAACAACTCGCGCAGCAAGGACAAGGGCAGCAGGGCCAAGGTCAGCAGGGCCAGGGTCAGCAAGGCGAGGGTCAGCAAGGCGAGGGTCAGCAGGGCCAAGGTCAGCAAGGACAAGGGCAGCAAGGCCAGGGTCAGCAGGGCCAGGGTCAGCAAGGCCAAGGTCAGCAGGGCCAGGGTCAGCAAGGACAAGGGCAGCAAGGACAAGGGCAGCAAGGACAAGGGCAGCAGGGCCAAGGTCAGCAAGGCCAGGGTCAGCAAGGTCAAGGCCAGGGACAAG
>QMMC01000310.1 GCA_003647065.1 Deltaproteobacteria bacterium
GGCTTGATCGCCGGCAGGAGCGAGAGGGCCTTCGTGATGTCACCCCGGGAGATGACTTTGCGGCTCGCGATCGCCAGCGGCACGTTGAGCTCGCCGAGCCAGAAGTCGTGGGCCACGTCGGCCGACTGGAAGAGCTCGAGGGCTGGGGTCAATGAGCTCTCGCCGACCTCCCAGGAGAGCTCCTGCCCCGTCATGTCGATGGTGATCTGTCCGTCGGGGTCGGTGTAGTGGAAGCGCAGAATGAAGCGCCCCGCCAAGAGCGCCGAGGCGACGTCCCGGCGGTCCGACAGCCGCCGGAAGAGCGTGTCCAGCACGCGGTAGAGCTGCTCGGTGTCTCGAAACGTTCCCATATCGCCCCCCTTACGGATGTAGTCCCGCTACCCCAGAATGCTCAGCCGACGAACTTGCCCCGGGCTCTTCGCCACGCTTCTCGTGGCGCCACTCCGGGACGATCTGCGCAGCTGCCCCCAGGACCTCGCGGGCTCGAGGTTGCCCTCCCATACTTCCGAGATCTCGACCCGATGGACGGAGACGCACTCGTGACAGCCCTCGCCGACCTCGCCTCGGAGTTCCGCGAGGCGCGGGTGCTTCAGGATTTCCGGCAGAGGCGTCTCGCGCAGGTTCCCGACGGGCCGCGTGCCCCAATGCATGCAGTCCACGACGTCGCCGTTGGCCTCGATGGGCAGCATCAGCTTCGGCCAATGGCAGCGATACACCGGGGGGCCGGCGGCCATCATGTCGAGGTGCGTATGCGAATTGAGGATCGGGTAGCCGCGGCGCTTCAGGTCGGCGACGGTCCGGAACGCGAGGGAGAGCTCTTCCTGGGGCGCCGCGTACTGGTCGATGGTCACGTCCGTGTCGCTCGCCACCTCCTCGCGCATGCCGTTGAAGATGCCGAGGACCCCGAGGGAGCGCATGAGCTCGGCCATCTCGCGGATGATGTCGGGGTGTACGTTGGCCTTCTGGAGCGTGCAGATGAAGACGATGGGCCTCTTCGGGTCGCGGCGGCGCACCTCCTGGGTCGCGGAGACGATCCGGTCGAAGAGGCCGGGGATCTTGCGCATCGTGTCGTGCTCGGCCGACGGATGGTCGAGGGAGATGCAGAGGCGGTCGACGTAGGGCAGGACGGAGTCCAGCTTGCGTTCCAGCAAGAACCCGTTGGTCACCATGTTGGTGATGAGGCCGAGGCCCTTGGCGTGGCGCATGATGCGCTCGAAGTCCTTGTGCAAGAGTGGCTCGCCGCCCCAGACCGACACGCCGAGGAAGCCCTCCCTACGCGCGTCGGTATAGAGCTGCTCGATCTCCTCGGTCGGCAGCTGGTCCTTCGGGTCGTAGAAGTCCGGGTTCCAGGCGCAGAAGCCGCAGCGCGCGTTGCAACGCGCCGTCAGGGCGTGGACCAGGTAGAGCGGCCCTCGTCTTCCCAGCCGTGCCCCGGCCAGGAGGCGGGTCGCTTCGAATGCGGATATGTGTCCTGTGCTCATGATGAAAACTCCTCGATCTTCGAAGCCAGTTCGATGATGTGACTGCGCCGACGCGCGAGCGCGTCGGGTGAGAGGGGGTCGCCGCCGACCAAGTCGCCGATGACGGGCTCGTAGATGAAGTAGCCAGCGATGGCGCCGAAGAGGCTCAGGGCGGCCTGCACCGCCCGGTCTCCCCCGAAGTGCTCGGTGAGGAGGGCCCGGAGCGGGCGAAGCATCTCTGGGAACTGATCCACGCCTCCATCGAGGACCTCTCGGAGGAGCAGGCGCTGCATTTGCGGCTCCTCGGCGAGGAAGTCGAAGTAGGCCCCAGCGAGGCGAGGCGCCGACGGACCCTCTGCGACAGCGGCGCCGAGGCGCGCGTGCAGTCGGCCCTGGGCTTCGGCTACCACCGCGTCATAGAGCGCGCGCTTGCCGCCGAAGTAGTAGTTGATCATCGCCGGCGTGACGCCGGCGGCTTGGCCGATGGTGCGCACCGAGCTGGCCTGGAAGCCCCGGAGCGAAAGCTCGTGGCGGGCGGCTTCGAGGATCCGGTCCCGGACCCCATCGGTTTCATAAGAAGCGCTGTTATTCTGTGGCACTAAACAACCTTTCTAAACGACTGTTTAACGCCGATCCGCGCCGGGTCAAGGAGATATTGCTCTCCAGGTAGACAGGTTGGGCGGCCACGGTGTGGCCGGGGCCCGGTCGGGCTCCGATCAGGGAGCTTGGGGAAACTCGTCGCGCTGGCTGCGCAGCATCAGCGTCTCGTAGAGCTTCGGCGCGAGGCGCGAGAGCCAGAAGGAGCTGCGGCTGATAGCTGAGGGCGTGACGAGGCGGTCGCCCCGGGCGGCGCCGGCGACGATCTCGGCCGCGAGTTCGTCGGGCTGCATCACCGCGCCGGCTTTGGCCCGGGGGCCGTCGCCGACGGCTTCGCCGCTCCCGGAGAGCGCCCGGGTTTCGATCTTCGTCGCGATGAACGACGGACACACCATCATCACCTCGGCCCCGGTCCCCCGGAGCTCGGTGCGCAGAGAATCATAGAAGCCGTGCAGCGCGTGTTTGCTCGCGCAGTAGCCGGTCCGGCCGATGAGTGGCGCAAAACCCGCGACGCTCGAGATGGCGATGATGAGGCCCTTGCGGGTCGTGATCGACGACAGCGCGGCCGCGGTGCAGTTCACCGAGCCGAAGAAGTTCACCTCCATGACCCGGCGCACGACGCTCGCTTTGGTGTCGGCGAAGAGGCTCCGGTGGCTGATGCCGGCGTTGTTGATCAAGACGTCGACGCCGCCCCAGGCAGCACACACCCGGTCCATCGCCGCTTCGCACGCCTCTTCGTCGCAGACGTCGAGCTCGATGCCCATCGCCCGTCCCTTCGGCAGGCCGGCTACGGCCTCGCCCAAGGCCGCGGCGTCCCGGTCGAGGAGCGCGACGCGGGCCCCCTCCGCGACGAAGGCCCGCCCGAGGGCGGCCCCGATGCCGCCGCCGCCGCCGGTGATGACGACGACGCGGTTCCCGAACGCGCGCCGCTCAGCCACGGCTTGCCTTGTAGAGCGCGAAGACCTCCCGGCTGGTCTTGGATGGCCGGTAGCCGAGCTCTCGCCGGAGCTTGCCGTTGTCGAGGACCGGCCGGTGGAGCAAGAACGCCACCTGTTCGGGCCCATAGGGGGTGAGGTCGCGTTGGTTCAAGAACGCGAGGCCCTTCTTCACCCACCCCGTCGGCAGGGAGACGTAGCGTCGCCCGAGGCTGGTCGCGATCTCCCGGAGGGTCATCACGCCATCCCCGGTGAGGTTGAACGTGCCCGCCCAGCTCCCGTGCACTCCGTTGCAGAGGCATTCGACGAGGTCCGAATCCCAGATGAAGCAGAACGGCGTGTCCGCTCCGTCGAGGCCCATCACGATGGGACGCTCGAAGAGGGCGGTGATCTGGTTCTTCACCGAGGCCCCGAGGACGGTCGAGACCCGGAAGATGAGCTGCTCGAGCTCGGGATGTTCGGTCGCTGCCTGCGCGAGCTGGTCTTCGACGAGGCGCTTGTGCCACGCGTAGGCGAACTCTTCGTTACCCCGGAGGGCGTCGTCTTCCCGGAGCATCGGGGCGTTGTCGGCGTGGTAGCCGTAGGCCGCGCCGCTGCTCGTATAGACGAGCTTCCGGACGCCAGTAGCGATGCACGCCGCCGTTACGTTTTCGGTGCCTTCGACGTCGACCGCGTACTGCATCTCCCGTGAATCCCCGGGCCGGGGGGTCACGATGGCGGCGAGGTGCACCACCGTGTCGACGTCGTACTGGCGGAGAAGCTCCGTGAGGCGCGCGCGGTCCGTGATGTCGAGGGGCTCGTACTCGACCCCCGGGAGCTGGTCCTTCTTGGCGACGGATCGCACGTCCGTCGCGACGATGGTGTGCAGCTCCCGGCGGTCCTCGGCGAGGGCCTTCACGACGAGGCTGCCGACATATCCGGAGGCGCCGGTCACGAGGACCGAGACCCGGGGCACGGCCTTCATGGTGGTCATCTCACCCATGGCTCAGCCCTTCGGCTCGGCGTGCATGTCCTTGAAGGTCTTCAGCTCGGGAGCCCACATGTGTACGACCGGGTCGACGTCCACGTGGATCACCGCGGGCTTGCCCGAGGCGAGGGCGCGCTCGAGGGCCGGCTTCAGCCCCGCCGGGTCCGCGACGCGTTCACCGTGAGCACCCATCGACCGGGCGAGCTGGTCCCACTCGATCTCGCCGAGGTCGGTGTTGATGGTCTCTTCCGGCGAGAGCGTCTTCATCAACAGGGTCTTGACCGGCTTGAGCGCAAACTGCTGGTTGATCTTCACCATGCCCCACTGCTTGTCGGCGAGGACCAGGTAGATGACCTTGAGGTCGTTGCGGACCGCGGTCTCGACCTCCTGCGGATGGAAGCCCATCGCCCCGTCGCCGATGATGCAATAGACCTGGCGCTGGGGGAACGCGGCCTGGGCGGCGAGGGCCTGCGAAACGCCGGCGCCGAGCATGCCCATCTTCGGGGTCGTGAGCACCGTGTTGGTGCCGCGGAGCTCCGTGAAGAAGTTGGCCCAGATGGCGGTATTGCCGCCGTCGACCACCATGATCGCGTCGTCCTCGAAGACCTCGCGGCACACATTGGGCACGTGCGGCGAATGCATCGGCAGGCTCGTATCCGCGAGGCGCTTGTCGAGGTTCGCGCGCCGGCTCTGCTTCTCCTTCATGAGCTCGCCGACCCACTTGCGGCGACCGGCGGTCGTCTTGTGGTCCTGGGAGCGCACCATCGAGTTGGCCTTCTTCAGGAAGGCGCCGACGTCGGCTTGGAGCGAGACGTCCGCGGGGCGGATACGGCCGAGGGCGGCCGGGTCGATGTCGACCTGGATGAGCTTCTGGTCCTTGGCTTGGGCCCAGTAGGGCGCTTTGCCCCAGAAGTCGGTCTCCCCGAGGCGCGAGCCGAGGACCAGCACCAGGTCCGCTTCGTTTCGCGTCTTCTTGAGGGCGTCGATGTAGATCATCGGCATCGCGAGGGCGTGGCGCTCGTCGACGACCGAGCGCGCGGCCCAGCTGGTGGTGATCGGCGCGTGGAGCTGCGTCGCCAACTGGGCGAGCTCTTCGAACGCGCCAGCATGGAGGACCCCGGAGCCCGCGTGGATCATCGGGCGCTTCGCCTCGAAGAGCATGCGCAGGGCCTCACGGACCTGCTCATCGTTCGGCTCGACGGCCGCCGTCGCGCGATAGGTGCTCGGCGGGCGCAGCCAGTTCGGGTCGATGGCTGTCGCCGCGTTCATGATGTTCTCGGGCACGTCGAGGTGCACGACGCCGGGGCGCCCGGTGAAGCACGACCGGAAGGCACCGCGGGCGAGCTCGGCGAGGCGGTCGACGCTCGGGACGGCGACGCTGAGCTTCGACATCGCGCCGATGACCTCGGTCTGAGGGAAACACTGGAAGGTGCCGCCGCGGTCCGGGCGGATGATCGGGTCTCGGCGTGAGCTGGTGATGAGCAGGACGCGGTTGCCTTCGGCCTCTTCCACGGCGACGCCGGGCAGAGCATTGGCGACCCCGGGGCCGTTGCTCGCCATGCAGACCCCGAGCTTGCCGGTGAGGCGCGCGTAGGCGCCGGCCATGTGCACGGCGCTCGTCTCGTGGCGCGGCGTGATGAGGCGGATGCCGTTCTCCTCGAAGGACGAGTAGAGCCCGAAGTAGGTCCCGTCGATGATGCCGAAGACCGTGTCGACGCCCTCGGCGGCGAGCATCTTGGCCAGCACGGCGCCCCCGGGGACCTTGTCCATGCCGAGCTTCTTCGTGACCTTCTTGGTGACCTTTTTGGCGATCTGCATTTCCATGGCGTTCTCCCCTGCTCCCCTGTCTGAGGCCGAGTCTTGGCAGGCTTTAACCGAGCGGTCAAACCGATCGGTTAAGAAATGTCTCGACCGGGGGGATCGGTGGGCTAGGCTGTGGGGGCAAATGCCGGCCAAACCCGCGGAATCGAAACGTAAAGAGAAGGCAGCCCTGATCCTTGCAGCCGCCGATGAGCTCTTTGGCGAACAGGGTTATGACGCCGTGAGCGTGCGCGACGTGGCCCAGGGGGCCGGCGTGAACAAGGCGCTGGTCTTCTACTACTTCGGCTCCAAAGAGGAGCTCTTCGGCCAGGTCCTGACGCGCTACTACGATGCTCATCGCAAGGCCCTCCAAGACGCCCTCGAGGCCCCCGGAGACCTCGACGAGCGCTTCCGTCGCCTCGTCGATGCGTATTTCGACTTCATGGCCTCGAACATCCGTTTTGCGCGCCTCGTCCAACAGCAGATCGTCGGCGCGGGCCCTCATCTCGGTTTGATCCAGGACAATCTCTGCGAGCTCGAGCGCTGGACCGAGCACGCCCTCGCCGGTATCGCGCCGAAGGACGGCCCCCTCGCGGCGCGCCACATGTTCGTGACCATCTCCGGTGCCGTGATCAACTACTTCACCTACGCCCCCGCCCTCGGGCCCGTGTGGGATGAGGACCATCTCTCGGAGGAGGCCATGGCCGAGCGGCGCGAGCACCTGCACTGGCTGGTGCGCGTGTTGGTGCAGGGCATCCGCGACGCCTGAACACTCTGGTCGGCCTGGCATCCTCAGTTGTATCCCGTCCCAGGCACAGGTATCTGAACCTGTGAGGCGCACCTTCATGCTCGTCGCCCTCTGGGCCGCCCTCGGGGTGACTCCGGCGGCGGCGCAGTTCGACGAGGTCCCGGTCATCGAGGCCGGTCGCGAAGACGAGGTCCGCGCGCTCTTCGCTCCGTACACGCTCACCGGTGAGGTGACCACCGGATTTCGCCTGATGAACGTGCGCATCGAGGCGACGTACATCGACTGCGAGCTGGTCGGGCCCGGCGACGAGACGGCGAGCGTTCGCCTCGAACACCCCGACTACGCCGAAGCGTCGGACGGCGAGACGGCGAGCTTCGCGGTCCGCCGTACCGCGTCGTCAGAGGCCGGTCGGCGAGCAGCGGACGCCATCTATTCGGCGATCCGCGAGAACGATCCCGGAGGCTTTCATCGGCGCCGCGCCCAGCTTCCCCCGCCGTCCGTCGCCCGGCCCTTCGAGCGGCTCCTGTCGAGCGGATGGGCCATCGACGGCCTGGTCCTCTGCCTGTTCGGCCTCGCCTTGTTCTTGGTGCTCCTCGGCCGTGAGCTGGCGAAGGGGTCGCGGACTGCGCTCTACGGCGTCATCGGTCTCACCGCCCTCGGTGTGCTTCTCCGGCTGACTCTGTCCCCGGCCACCATGCTCGGTGCGTGGCCCTTCAGTCGCATGACGACCCTGATGCGCCTGATCTGGAACGGCCCCGGCCTCGCCGCCATGCTCGACCGGGCCGGGGCTGAGGCCTACTACTTCGACGTCGCCATCGGCGTCGACCTGCTCTTCGCCATCGCGACGCCGGCCGCAGTCTTCCTGCACGCCAAGAAGCTCCTCGACTCAGAGCGCACGGCCCTCTTTGCCGCCGTCATCGTCGCGGTCCTTCCGGTTCACCTGCGCTTCTCCCAAAGCGAAGTGGCCTTCATCCCGTCCCTGGCCCTCAGCTCCTTCACCTTCGCCCTGGTCCACGTCGCCCTCAAGGACGAGAGCGCCCGCTTCCGGGTCGCCGCGACCGTGGCATTGCCCTTGGTCGCCGGGCTGATGTTCGTGACCCGCCCCCTCAATCAGATCTTCTTGCCGCTCCTGGTCTGGACGGCGCTCTACCTCTCCCGGCGTACCGCCCGGCTCCGGCCGAGGCTCTTGGTCTCGGCGCTCCTCGTCGCTGTCGGGGTCGCGACCTTCGTGCTCGAAGTACAGCCTCGCTATAGCAACGAAATAGCCGGCGGGCTGACCTTCGCGACCGTGACGAACGGCATTCGCTCGTTCTTCTCTCCGCTCCAGAACACCCTCCTGCACCCGTGGATCACGCCCCCGGTCTTGTCTCTCCTCGCCGTCGTCGGGGCCTGGGTGACGGTCCGCGGCCCGCGCCCCGAGCGCGAGAAGGGATTGTTTCTCGTGGGCTGGCTGGTCCTCTTCTACGTCGCCCACGCCTACGTGACGCCGCGCTCCATCGCGATGCAGGCCCGCTACCACCTGCACCTGGTCGTGCCTTTCGTCCTCCTCGTCGCCCTCGGGTTCGCCCGCCTCCATGCGCGGCGCCGGGCCCTCTTTTGGGCCGGCGCGGTCTATCTGCTCGCGACCCCGTTCTTGCATCTCTCTTTCATTCGCGACGTCGCCTTCGACGACCAACGCGAATACGCCTTCGTCCGGGATGTCGCCGAGCAGATCCCCGAATCGTGCACGGTGCTCGAATATACCGGGGAGGGCGCGGGTGACGTCGACCTGCGATTCGACCGCGCGGGGGCGATCCTCGATGGACGCACGGAGCGCCGGCGTTTCGTGCCGCTCTCCATCGGCGCCGAGGCCGGGGCACCGGATGTGCTGCGCGAAGAGGCCCGGGCGCTCCTCGAGACGCCGCCCCCGTGCCTCTACTATTACGAGGGGCTCTTCTGCTTCGCGCGGAAGCAAACCGACGAGCCCATCGCGGCGGCCTGTGAGGCTGTGCGCCGTGGCGCGGCCCTCGACGAGGTTGCGACCACGCGCTTCACGCCCCGCATCTACGACGGGAATCTCGCGGGCAATCTGGGCGACCGGAGTCAGCCCATCACCCTCACCCTCTTCCGCGTCCTCGACCGACCGCGGTGACCTAGATCGCATTCCGCCTGACGTAACGGTTGTCTCCTACGGACCGCCCCGTTCATCGCTGCTTTTTTGACGGCCTCCGAGCGCGCCGCGACTGTGTTTCTGACCCCACGCGCGGAGTCGCGTTCAGAAGGGGCAGAAGAGGAAGAACCATGCGGACGATTTTCGGCATGCTCATCGCGGCGGCGCTGCTTTTCACGAGCGGAAACGCCCTCGCTCAAGACGAGGCGGCCCCCGAAGCCGAGGAGTCCTATCCCCGCGTCGGCGGCCACCTCGGCATGGCCGTGCCGCTGGTGACCTTCGCAGATCCGGTGACGGGGATCGGCGCGGACTACACGCGCCTCGGCCTCGTCGTGGGTGTGAACTTCGCGCTCACCGAGCGCCTCTCCATCGAC
>QMMC01000311.1 GCA_003647065.1 Deltaproteobacteria bacterium
GCCGATGTCGTCGCGTTCACGCCCCTCACCGAGCGCCTCAGTCCGGAGGAGGTCGTCTCCCTCCTCAACGAGCTTTTTACGGTGATGACCGAGCTGGTCTTCCGCCACGGGGGCACCGTCGACAAGTTCGTCGGCGACTGCGTGATGGCGGTCTTCGGGGCGCCGACGGCCCAAGCGGACCACGCCCGCCGTGCCCTCGACTGCGCCGAGGACATGATGCGCTGGCTCTCCACCGCCAACCCAGGATGGGAGGAGCGGTACGGGGCGACGGTGCAGCTGGCCATCGGCGTGCACAGCGGAGAAGCCATCGTCGGCAACATCGGCTCGGAGCGCCGCATGGAATATACGGCGATAGGCGACGTCGTGAATGTCGCTGCGCGCCTCGAGGCGATCGCGCGCCCAATGCAGATTCTCGTTTCGTCCGCCACCAAAGAGGCCGTGGGCGAAAGCCACGAATTCGCGGAGATCGGCGAGCGGGTCCTCTCCGGGCGTCAAGACCCCGTCGAGCTGTGGGAGGTGCGCTCGTGAGTGCCGACGTGCCGGAGGTCGGTGACCTCGTTGCCGGCCGCTACCGCGTCGAGGAGCGCCTCGGTCACGGCTCGACGGGGGTCGTCTATCGGGCGACGCAGGTTCGCCTCGGTCGCGAGGTCGCACTGAAGGTGCTGCACCCACGCTTCGTCACGGACCCCCAGGCCCGAGCCCGTTTCGAGCGGGAGGCGCGGGTCGCGTCCGCCCTCGACCACCCGAGCGCCGTGTCTGTCTACGATTTCGGAGAAGACGGCCCTCGCCTCTACCTGACCATGGAGCTCCTCGAGGGGCGCACCCTCCGCGAGCGATTGTCGGCGGCGAGCGAGGTACCCGTGGCCGAGATCCTGGACCTCGGGGCGCAGCTGGCCGACGTGCTTTCGGCGGCCCACCAGCTGCCCCTCGTCCATAGGGACCTCAAGCCGGCTAACGTCTTCCTCGTCCCAGCAGACGGCGAACGAGGGGCCGGAGTGCGGGTAGTCGACTTTGGTCTCGCGTTCATCGCGGGGTCGGCCCGGGAGGACCGGATGACGGCTCACGGCGTCGTGACCGGGACCCCGGAGTATCTGTCACCGGAACAGACTCGGGGCGGCGAGGTCGGCCCCCCGACCGACGTCTATGCCCTCGGCTGCATGCTCTACGAGCTGGTCACCGGGAGGGTGCCCTTCCACGGGACCGACATGGAGGTATTGACGAAGCAGATGTTCGCTGCGCCCCCTGCCCTCGGGGAGCACCGCCGCACCGAACCGCTGCCGACGGCTATCGATCGCCTCATCGTTCGCATGCTCGACAAGCGCCCGGCGCATCGGCCCGAAGCGACTGAGCTGGTGATGGCCTTCGCCGACCTCGACCGGGCTCGCGACGAGGGCCCTCGTAACGACGCCCATCTCCTCGGCCGGAGTGCGCGCATGGTGGCGCAGGCAGAGGGCCCTTCGGCGTCAGCTGTGGGGGAGGGCGTGGAGGTCGCGGTGCTCGGCGAGGTCGACGGCGAGCTGTGGGTCGCCCTCGCCGCGAACGGGATCGCCGCGTGGGTCGCATCGATAGGTGATCTTCCGGCGAGAGCCCTGGTCTACGCCCCGGGCGCCCCGACATCCGAAGTCGCCCGACTCTGCGCCGATGGCTACACGGTCCTCTCCGACACCGACCCCGGTGACGCGGCGCGCATCGGGGACCTAGTCGCGGCCGGTGCCGCCGAAGTCGTGCTGCGCCCCGTCGCCTCCGAAGACCTCTCGCGGCGCCTACTCCGGGTCGCGCGCCGGCTCACCCGTGATCTCGGTACCTGAGTGAACAGTCATCGGCCGATGAAAGGCATCCTCTTCGCTTGCCTCTTGGGTTTATTGGCGCCCCTGTGCTCATTGGTGGGTCTGCCGAGCGTAGCGGTCGCTCAGACCGGGACCTTTCGCTATCGGGTTCAGGCCGGCGACACCTGTGCGGGGATCGCCCGTCGCCTCTATGGGAGCTCACGCGACTACGAACGCATTCACGTGCTGAATCCTGGTCTTGGTTTGCCGCCTCACTCCCTCGAACCCGGCTCGGTCCTCGTCCTGCCGAGGCCCCCCGACGACGGCCCCGACGCGCGTGTCACGGGCACCGAAAACGACGTCCGGGCCCGGGCGCCGGGCGGACGGTTCATCCCCGCGGCCGTTGGTGACGAGCTCGTCCGGGGTCATCGCGTCGAGACCGGGGCCGACTCTTCGGCGGAGCTCACCTTTCGCGATCGCTCGACGGTACAGATGCGTGAACGCACCTTGGTCATCGTCTACGGAGGCAGCGAAAGACAGGCTCGGCGCCGCCGCGCGGCGAGCCTCGAGCGCGGTGTGCTTCGGGGTCGCCTCAGCGAGCTCACCGGGCGCCTCGCCGTCGATACGCCGACGGGTACTGCGCGCATCGTTGGCGGCGATGCCATCGTTGCGGTCGGGGAAGACGGGGCGAGTCGCCTCGCGAACCACAGTGGACGGAGCGCGACGATCACCGGGAACCGGGTGTCGGTCGAGGTCCCACCGGGTACCGGCACCGTGGTGCGCCGCGGCGCCCGCCCGTCGCCTCCGCGGCCGCTCCCCGAGCCTCCCCGATGGAAGCCTGACCAACCGGGTCGCTTCGTCGGACTGACCGGTCGCGGCGGCACGGTGAGCGGGGAGTTCGACGAGGTCGAGGGCGCCGTCGCCTATCGGATCGAAGTGGCCCGGCGCCCGGACGGAACCGACGTCGCCGCCGCCATCGAGGTACCGGCGGTTTCGACGAGCTTCCGAGTTCACCGGTTGCCCGCCGGCGTCTACTACGTCGCGGTGGCGACCATCGACGAGTGGCTGCTCGAAGGTCGTCCGTCGCCGCGGCGGGCGGTCCAGGTTCTCGAGGCCCGCATCATCCCCCCGGGGGGAGGCGAACCGGTGGTGGCGCCCTACGACCCGGGGGATCCTTCCGAGCCTGATCGCCCTCCGCGAGTCCTCCCGGGCACCTGGGTCGTCGCCCCGGTTGGATTCACCTGCGGCCTCCATGGGGGGGCCCTCACGGGTATGAGCACCCTTCGCGGGGACGGGCGGACCGCGGTGGCCTGCAGCGATCCCGCCGGTCGTCCGGTGCCCTCCTTCGACGTCGTCCTCGAAGCCCCGACGATCACCGTCGACGGTGAGGCTCCGGCGGCCGTCGTCGATGGTGAGGCTCCGGCGGTCGCCGTCGACGGTGGTGGTGCCGCCATCATCGACCGGCGCGCCGAGGTGATGCTGCGCCTGCGCGTCGACGGGCCCCTCGCCCTGCCCGCGGGCCTCGTGGCGTGGGGACCCCCGGGGGTCGAGGTGGGACGTCCGCGGCGGCTACCCGGCGGCATGCTCGAGGTACCGGTCACCGCTCTGACCGACGGCCCCTCCGAGTTCGCCGTCAGTATCGGCGTGTCGGAGGGCAACGATCGCGTGTCCTTGGGCCATGTCTCGGTCGTCGTACGAGCACCCGCCCCGGTCCGGCGACCTCCTTCGCCGCGCTCCGGCGACGCCGCTCCGCCGCCCCGGACCATGGCCCTCGGCGCCTTCTCTCTGGCCCCCGCCGTCGATGCTGTCGCGCTGCTTCCGGTCGGGGAGGGCCGTGCTCGGTTTCACGGGGCAGCCTCCGCCATGAGCAAGGCCCGGGACGACGGCATCGGCACCTTCCGAGCAGACTTCGGCGTGCGGGCCCGCCCTTTCGACATCCCCCTCGAGGTCGGCTTCGACTGGGTCGTGGATGCTCGCGGCGACTACGAGGTCGCGTCTCGCCTCGGTCACGGTGACCTCAGGGTATCGACCAGCGTCGACTTCGATCTCTCACCAGCACTTCGGCTGATCGCCGACGTGACGGCCTGGCTCCCGACCCAAGCCGCCGTGGGCACCCTCGGCACCGTCCGCATCGTTCCGTCCCTGTCCCTCGAAGGCTCCTTCGTTCGTCCCCTCTGGCTCCGGACTCGGCAGGCGGTCATCGCGGACACGGCCGGCGACGCGCTCTCGTGGGCATCCGCCTACGGCGCCGACGTTCGGTTCTTCGACGACCGACTGACCCTCGGCGCTGAACTTCAGCTCGTAGTGGGTCAGGGGTTGGGTACGGAAATAGTCGCTCTGGGCCTCGGGGCCGAGGCCGGATTTCTCATCGGCTCGATGGAGATTCTACTCGGTCTACGCATGGGAGCTGGTCCGGACGCCATTGCCGTCTTTGGGGCGTTCACGGGGGTTACAGCCCTCCGTTTTATCCTTTGATTTCAAGAAGGAGCGGCGAAACACGGGGCCGTCTATGAGGTGCATTACAAACTTGCGTTTGTGCCCCGATGTCCCGAAACTAGGACGGGGTCTCCGCCCGCCTTGTCGTCCCTGCCCCCCCTGGGGACGACGACACGCGGTGGAGGCCCCTTTTTTTTTACTACTTTGCGTCTCGCGGCGTGAGGGGATTTTCCCCACAAGACGGTCGAATTCTTCCGCGTGGGGAAACGGCCGGTTCCCTACTGCAGCATCTGGCCCTGGACCGTCACGGAGTCGATGTACCAATGCTCTCCGGCGCGCGAGAGACGCACCGTCACGGGTACGTCTCCCGAGGGGGTCGCGAGGCTGCCCGACACGGTGGCCGACGCGCCTTCGACGTTGCGGTTCGAGAAGCTCACATCCGTTTGGCCTGTCGCGGCGGGCATGGCGGTGACCGCGACCTGAAACGCCTCCACCGTGTGGGTGCTCTGGTAAGCCGCGTTCGTCCGGGCGAGGGCCGACGCGTAATCGCCGCTGCGAAGGTCGCCGAAGAACCCTCGGGCCTGCCCCACCGGGGGGCTCAGCATGCGGTCGCAGGCGAAGAAAGCGCTCGCGACGCCACACGCCCCGATGAGCAGCAAGACACCGCAGCCGACTCCGACCCACTTGAGGGTGCTGCTTTTCCCTTCGGCCATCGGGGACCACGATACCTCAGGAGTCCCTGGGAGCGGAAAGCAGTGGCAATGGACGTCGGGTGTCGGTCGATTTCTTGGAGTCCGCCGGCGGAGATCGTATTCGAAGAGATAGGATGATCGCCCGTTTCTCCTCGTCGCCATGGTCTGCCTTCGCCCGATTGGCGACGCTCTCGATGGCGGTGCAATCGGCGCTCACATTGCTCCTGATGCTGGTCTCCCCCGCCGGGGCCGTGGCCCAGGGTAGGGTTACCGTGCGTTCTGGGGATGCCCTCAGCCTGCTCGCGGAACGCTTTGGCGTCAGCGTCGCCGACCTCCGCGCCTGGAACGAGCTCGAAGGAGACCAGATTCAGGTCGGCCAGGAGCTCGTGGTTGCCGGTGCCGACAGCGCCGCTGCTGGTTCAGAAGACGCTTCTGCTACCGGGGGCCCCGTCTACGAGGTCAGCGCTGGGGACAATCTGAGCAGCATAGCCCAGCGCTTCGAGGTGAGTATCGACGAGATCCTCGGATGGAACGACGGCCTCCGTGCCGATGCCATTCGTGTCGGTCAGCGTCTCGTCATCGGCACGCCGCGCCATCGGGTCGAGCATCGGGTACGCAGCGGTGAGTCCCTGAGCCGAATCGCCGCACGCTACGAGGTGAGCGTTCGCGATCTCCGTCGTTGGAACCGCGCCCTCGGCCGTCGCATGCTCCGTGCGGACGAAACGATCGTGCTCTGGTCGGAGCGACCCGAGAGTCGCTCCGAGTCGGTCGGCGTGCCTCACGGCGGGCGCCTGATCCACGGTGAGCGGCTTCCGCGTCACGCGGGCTACGTCATCCGAGACCGGGACAGCGCCTACGGGACCCGGGAAACCAACGACGCGATCGTCGAGGCCTTCGACGCGGTCGTCGCGAGCCACCGCCGCGCCCCGAAGCTCCGGGTGCACGACCTCAGCGCTCAACGAGGCGGGCGCATGTCCGGGCACCGCAGCCATCAGAACGGCCGCGACGCGGACATCAGCTACTTTCACCGGAGAGGGTGCCCCGCCGACGGCTGCGGTTTTCGGCGCCTATCGCCGAACGACCTCGACGCCGAGCGCACCTGGACCCTGCTCCATGCGTGGCTCGCGAAGGACCAGGCTCACGCGATCTTCATCGACTACTCACTGCAACGTCCGCTCTACCAGGAGGCGCGGCGTCAGGGCGCCACGCGTGAAGAGCTTCACCGGTGGTTTCAGTTTCCCCGGGGCGTCGGTTTCCCCCTCGGCGTGATTCGACACTTCCCCCAGCACCGCGACCACCTCCACGTGCGCTTTCGCTGCGCCGAAGGCGACGACGAATGTCGCTGAAGTACGCCGCCGACTCCGCTCGGCAATCTAGTGCGCGATTCAGAGACATGGAAGGGTCCTCGCTCGTTCCGCGGCTCCCCCGCGGCGTTAGGAACCCTCGAAAATGCGTTGCATTTCCATCGGCTTCCTTCCTTGCGGGGAAACCGCGGCCCGTCGCGATCCTCCCTCCCATGTCTCTGGATCACACACTAGCTGCACGTCGCCTCCGGCGCCGCTCCGCCTTCTTGCCAGCTAGCGCGTGACCCGACCGAAGACGACCGGAGTCACTACGACGCCTCGGCTGTTCATCCCGAACCAGCCGTAGGAGTCCACTTGGCCGTCGCCGTCGGTCATGAAGAGCAGCGTCCCGTGGCCGTAGCCGCCGGGTCCGCCCCGGGTCCGGGTGTCGTCCTGGTGCGGCAACGACGTCGCGTCGACGATGCGCATCGTATAGGCCCCCTCCCACTGGGGCACTGGACGAGCGCGTTCGAGCACGAAGCCGACGTGGCCGGTGATTCGGTTGCCCCATTCTGGCGGACGGCGCCATGCGAAGACGTCCCCGGGGCGAGCTTCTTCGACGTGGGCGAGGCGCCGCCATCCTCGGCGGGCCTGGTCCGTGGGAGACCGCGCGATGACGTCGTGAAAGCTCCGGGCCACGGGTCGCTCGCGGTGGATCGCCGACAGGGCCCTGGGTGCGGCTCGCTCGAGGATCCAGGCAGCCATGCCCGAGCAGTCCCAGGCGTAGAGCCCGCGGCGCTCGCGGACGACGGTGCGGTGCTGGTAGCGCGTGGTCGTCAGCTTGCCTTCGATGCGGGCGAGGGTCTCGAGGACCCGTTCGGCGCCGCGGCTTTCGGGCGCGCCGGGCCCCGGGGGCAGGACCCGCCAGGCGGCCGGCCGGGGAGCCCGCCTGACCCCCGACGTCGGGGAGTCGTCCTTGGCCGTCACCTGCTGGGCGTGGGTCGGGGCCCCACGGCGGGATGCGTCGGCGCTCACCAGGGCTGTGACGAGGAATACCCCAGCGAAGAGGCCGAGGGTCACCGGGAACAAATGGCGCATCGCCTCCTTAGTACGTCCTGGGGCCCCAAAAGTTCCGTGGAGCGTGCCCGTGACGGCTCTCCCTCGAATGAGTAGGCTCCATCGCATGCACGACGAGGGCGAACAGCTTGCGGCGCTTTCGGCCGCGCTCGGGCACGAATTCCGTGATCTCGGGCTCTTACGCGACGCCATGACCCACAAGTCACTGGCCCACGAGCGTCCTCGCCTCGCCCCCCGGGACAACGAACGCCTCGAGTTCCTCGGGGACTCCATCGTCGGCCTCATCGCCTCGACCGTTCTCTACGAGCGTTTTCCCGACGCCCCCGAGGGCGAACTGACTCGCCGCCGGGCCGACCTGGTGTGCGAAGCAGGGCTCACGGCGATAGCCCAGGGCCTTCGCCTCGGCGCCGCCCTGCGCCTCGGACGCGGCGAAGAGAGCTCCGGGGGCAGAAACAAGTCTCGCCTGCTCTCGAGCGCCGTCGAGGCGTGCCTCGCCGCGGTCTATCTGGACGGGGGCCTCGAGGCTGCCATGACGGTCGGGCGCCACCTGCTCTCCCCTCACCTCGATGACGACCGCCCCGGGGCGAGCGACTACAAGAGCCGGGTGCAGGAGATGGTGCAGGGGCAGGCGCGGCGGACGCCGGTCTACCGGGTCGTCGCGACCGAGGGGCCGGACCACGACCGTCGATTCACCGTCGAGATCATCGTCGGAGACGAGACCCTCGGCCGCGGGGTTGGCCGGTCCAAGACCGAGGCCGAGCAAGCAGCCGCCGCCGAGGCGATAGAGCACCTCGTCGATGACGAGGCGGCTCCTTGAGGCTTGCCCACGAGAGCCCGGCGGGGCGGCTTCGATTTGGTCGAAGGGGAATCGTCGGGGGTCTGCTCATCGGCGTTGCGTATCTTGCAGTGGCGTCACCCCAGGCGACTGCCTCGGCCCCCGACGAGTCCCAAGGGGCGCAGGTCCTCATCGGAAGCCGCCGCGCCGCCGGTGGGTTCTCGGCTCGGCGGAGGCTGCGGAGCCGCCGGGCGATCGGGGTTCTCCATCGCTCCTGGCACGAGCCGCCGGGCCATGGCGCGTTACAGGTGTGGTCCGCGATCGACCCCAAGCCCCTGAACCTCATCCCGGCTCACGGTGACGGGGGACCGAGCACGGCGGAGCGAGTGATGCTCACGCCGGACACCGCCCACGGTGGGTGGGATGGGGAGGACCTGCGCCTGGCGGCGCGGGTATTCGCCGCGACAGGGGGTGGGACGTGCGCGGTTACGCCGCGATTGCTCGATGTCATCTACCGCGCGACCCTCGAGTTTCGTGCCCCCTA
This sequence comes from Deltaproteobacteria bacterium, assembly GCA_003647065.1. Lineage (GTDB taxonomy): Bacteria > Myxococcota_A > Polyangia > Polyangiales > B10-G4 > B10-G4. The sequence continues at coordinate 8,574 of QMMC01000311.1, forward strand.
CGTGAACGTCGTCAGCGGCTGCCGCACCGGCGATTCTTCGAGCCGCCACGCCCATGGCATGGCCGTCGACCTCGCGTTCCCGGGCACCGACGACCTCGATCTCGCCCGTTTCGTCGGCACCCTGGGGTTCGTGGGCCTCGGCTACTACCCGAGCGGGGGCTTCCTCCACATCGACGTGCGCGATGCGAGTCACTACTGGGTCGACCGGGCCGAGGCCGGCGGGGAGTCGGACCAAGAGGTCGTCCTCGAACGCCAGGCGGCCCGCACCGACCTGAGTGCGACGCGGTATCGGGGAGCGACGGCCACCGAGCCCCCGCCGGGCATCACATTGGTTCCGGAGGAGACTGAGGAGATCAACCAGATCTTCGAGGACCACCTGGAAACGGGAACGGAAACGGGAACGGGAACGGGAACGGGAACGGGAACGGGAACGGGAACGGGAACGGGAACGGGAAC
>QMMC01000312.1 GCA_003647065.1 Deltaproteobacteria bacterium
TCCGGCGTCGCCTGCGTCCACGGGGCTGTCATCGCCGCAAGAGCACGCAGTCACACACAGGGCCAGCGAGACGGCCAGACACGTACGCTCGTTCAGAAACATCGCTCGACGTCCCGGGCGCGGACCGGCCGAAGCTCAATGCCCTCGTAGCCTAGGAGTTCCTCTCGCCCCCTGCGGTCCGCGACAACGAACGAAATTCCGCGGCGGCTCGCCCTCGCTACCTCGGACCGGAGAACACCCGCGCCAAATCGTACGCCCACGGGCCGCGCGCGGCGAGCGCCCACCTCGAGGCGCACGACAACGTGCCTTCCACTACGCTCGCCGGACGCCACCACCCACAACGAGCCCCCGGGGTCGGTCGCCATGGCGAAGCTCTCTGTCGCGGCCACTCGCGGCCAGCGGCCGAGGACTTCGAGCTCTCCGCCGAGGGCGTCCAAGCGGAGGAGCCGCGCCCGCCGAGGGCCGGATGGATGACCCCGCCCGCGGCGCCCACCGCGCGGTGGATGGGTATTGACCTCGTCGAGAATCAGCAACGCGTCATCAGCAGGCGAGTAGGTCGCAGCGAGAACTCGCCCAAGCTCGATGGGGCCGGTGATCTGCGCCTGGCGCGAGGAAGAAGAGCGCAGATCCACGATGCGCACTCCGTCCTTCCCATCCTCTGCGATGACCCACACGAGTTGACGTCGTGCTGAGAAGACCGCAACCGAAGGCACAACCGGTACGTCGGCTTCGGACTGGGCCGCGGGTGTGGCGAACGCAGTGAGGCCGAAACAGCCGTTGGGGTTGTCGCAAGGCGTCGGCGGACAGCCGTTCGGGCCCTGGCACGGGTCGAGGGCCTGGCCGAGCAATCCGTCCTCGCGAACAACCAAGACCCGCTCGATGCTCAGCTCACTGGGCGTGAGGGCTGCGTACCTCGGGCCGAGTTCGGGGAGCCAAACATCGGGCTCCGAGGCCGGGAGCCAACGCCCAGCGATACCGCCAAAGACCTCCCAGGGGTCACCACCCAACGCCGGAGCGGGGTCGATCATGCCATCCGGTAGCCGTAGCGTCGGAGGCTCCGGAACCGGAAGCGGCCCACACTCACCACCAGAGCGCGGAAGCCCGGGCACGCCCAACCAGGCGCCAGGAAATGACGCTGAGCATGCGGGACAGAATGGTGATGCGCCAATGAAGGGCCCAATCCAATTGAAACACGGGGAAGGCGCCGGTAGGTCGATGGGCCCGGAGACTGGACCGCTCCAATAGTGGCTGGCCAGGGCACGGGTCGGCGCATCGAAGACGCGATCCGCACCGCCAGGCCCGGAGACGTCACCCGGCGTATGGGTCCAGAAGACGCCGCGCATGATGTCACCAGGACCAAAGGCGAAGGTGTCTTCGATCGGCGGAGCGGCCCAGCGACCCAGGTCGAATTCCTGGTTCCAGTGGCCCAGGGCATCTAGTTGGGCACCGCCGCCGGGAGCGTCGTAGGCCGAGAGTACCTCGGTGCGTGAGCCCGGATAGCGCACCCTGGGCCCCGGGCCACCGGGGACCGGCGAAACGTAGTCGACCGTGGCCCGGCGCCAGAGTTCCAACTCAGTGGGACTGTCGTAAGCGACGATGTCTGCAATTTCGCAATCGCCGGTAAGATCAAGCTGCAGTTCCGAGCAGCCATCTCGATTTACCGGGCTATCGGCGAGCGCACCAGTACACCGACAGAAACGCGTCCCCGTCCACGCCTGGTACCCCGGCTCCGCAAGTTCAGGTACCCGCAGTCCATCAATCCGCACCTCATCCATCGCCGTCCTGCGCCACTCCCCCGGCGGTGGTGGAACCTCGCGGGACCAGAGCGTCGTCTCACCGCACGGAACCGGGTCGCAGACATCGCCCAACTCAGCCGCACCGGATGCACGTTCCGCATCGACGTTGCAGTTCTCCTGCAAGGGGTTTGGCACCTCGTCACAATTGTCGCAGGCATCACCGAGGCCATCTGGGACGGCGTAGTCGCAATAATCGTCGAGCACCGGGTCACAGTCTGGATCAACTTCTCCATCCTCCTGCATCGGATTCCATACCTGGTCACAGTTGTCGCAGGCATCCGCGACCCCATCGACGTCGCTGTCTCGCGTCTGCTCGGGTTCGGGGTTCCAATCGTTGAGGCAGGAGTCGCACAGGTCGCCGAACCCGTCCCCATCCAGGTCCTCCTGACACGGATTGTAGATGGCCGGACAGGTGTCGGACTCATTCAAGATCCCATCGCCATCCACGTCGCTCACCGGCGTGGCAGCCGGGTCAAAGCCGAGCGAGGTGTCGCCGCATCCGTAGTCGTAGTTCCCGTTGCCATCGAGGTCTCTCTGGGAGTGCACCCAGGAGAGGTTCGTTCCACCGACGACGGCCGCGTAGTCGTGCCCGGTTCCATCCGTCGGTCCCCGAGACGCCGCAGCGATAACGGGTAGGAGGCGATGTGGCACGGGGCGTGCCGGTTCCCACAGCACCGGGCCGCCGGAGTCGCCTCCGCTCGTGCCTGCGCCAATATTCTCCGTCACCAGCAGGCCGCTACCGACAGATGCAATCCCCGACGTCGCGTATCGGCGAATCCCGAGAGAGGCCGTCGAGCCTCCGATTCCGACGGTCAAGCCATAGCCTACGATGGCGACCTCGTCTCCAATTGCCGGTGCCGGATCTCCTGCATCGAGAAGGCGGTGGAAGTCCGTCTGAGACATGTTGTCGGACGGCGACGGATTTGCCCAACTCACGGGTACCGGTCGCCGCAGTCGCAACACGGCCAAGTCGAAGGCCTGACGCCGGCGGACCTCATCGCCAAGGAGGAGCCGAAAGCCGCCGCATTGTCCAGAAGGGATACCGAATCCAGTATTGAAGTCCGGATGCACAGCACACCCCGCGACCAGCACCTCGTCGTCTTCGACCCCGCCACCGACCGGCGAATACACCTGCAGCCCCAAGCGCACGCGCATCGTGACGCCGTTCCACGCGGTGAGGCAATGAGCCGCGGTCAGCACGTGGCTTGGAGAAATTAGTGTACCGCTGCAAGCCCCGATACTGGAGTCAGCATCATTTGGCGCCAGCACGAACACGACGGCTGGGTACAGAGGCGGATCGCCCGAATCCACGGTACCGAGCCTGATCGCCTCGTGGCGCGAGCCGATTTCGCCCTCCACATCAGTGGCGCAAGCGACAGCAGCCAAAACGAGACAGACAGACAGACAGACAGCGCATGTAGTTCATCGAGACCTCCCCATCCCTGCCCGAACCGTACGGGCAACCCACGTGCGGTGTCTATCCTACATAGCCAGCCCCGCCACGAAGAGCGCCGGCCGGTCGAGGGCCTCGCCGCAGCCGGGGCACGGCTGGGTCGGCGCGTCCCAGTTGGCCCGCATGCGCGCCAGGGGATCGTCGGCCCCGAGGTAGACGGCCATCACCCGGTGATTGCCGGTTACGCCAGCCCAGCCGCAGCCGTGCTTTTGTCCTTCGACCTGCACCCGGTAGTAGCGCCCGGTTCGCCAAACCAGGTGGTAGACCCACCACGGCTTGTCGGGGGTGCGGTCGGCGCCGAGGGCGATGACCAGGCCCGCAACGCTGTCGGTGACCTTCCGGTACTCGTCCGGCAACCGCCCTACCCCGACGGGACGTCCGTCGAGTTCGCCCGCGGCGAGGACCTCTGCCAAGGCGTCCGCGGACGGCAAGAAGAGTGTTTGTCCGTCGACCTCGTGGCGGTCGATCCGTGGGTCGTCAGAACGCATCGGCTCAGAGTTCGGGCTCAGTAACGGTCGACCCAGATGGGCGCGCTCCAGGCCATGCGGTTCGGGCCGGGCTCGAGGACCTCGAGGTAGAAGAAGTAGCTTCCCGGGGTTTCGGTCGGCAGGGACAGGTCCATCGTGCCGGGGGCCGCGTTGGCCTCTGTGACCATGGACACGGCGTCGCCGCCGACGAGCCCGCGGTAAACGCGGACCACGTAGTCACCCTGGTAGTCGGGGTCACTGAGCGTCACCGTCGCCGGGACCGCGTTCTCGGTGGTGCCGGTCTCGCCGCCCATCGCCACGTGGCCGTTGGCGTAGAAGCGCATGGCGAGGTTCTGGTCCTCGGAGGCATAGACCGCGCGCTGGTCGATGGCGTCGAGGAGCGTCTCTTCGGTCAAGGTCTCGGCGAATACGACGGTCCGGGTCGAGTGCCCCGTGCCCCAGTTGGCCATGTGGTTGTCGTGGCTCGCTGCCGGAGCCAAACGGAAGCCCTGGAGCAGGTAGTAGTCGAAGTCCCGGTGCACCTTGGTGTAGCGCACCACGGTGCCGTCTTCCTCGGTGTTGAGGCTCGGGTTCTGGCCGTTCTCGTGGCCGATGCCCGTGCCCCGGGCGACGGTGACCTCGATGAGCCGCGTATAGGGCGCGCTCGCGGCACGCATGTTGCGGAGGGTCTCGTCGACGACCGCGAGTTCCGGCATGGCGAGGCCGGCTGCCCACGACTCGCGGACTTCGTTCATGGGCGCAAAGTCGTCGAGACCGAAGTCGTTGAAGAGCTTGTTGCGCTGGCTGTTGTTCGTGATCTCGAGGAGCGAGATGCCGAAGATCTGGTCCCAGCTCCCGGTGAGGTACTCCTCGTTCACCCGCATCGTCCTCGGGTGGTTCATCATGAGCAGGGGCCGGCCGCCGAGCGCCCGCTCTTGCGGCAGGAACTCGTTGTAGAGCACATCGTAGCGGCCGCGCTCGACGTTGGCGATGGCCTCGGAGCCGAAGATGTTGACGTGGTTGCCGCTGGAGTTGGTGCTCCACTCCATGGCGGGGATGGCCAAAAAGCCACCTGAGCCTGCGGAGCCGGCCGTCGTCTGAGACTCTTCACTGACCGCGCGGGCCGCCTCGAGCAAGAGGTCGTAACCGTCCTGGTCCATGTTGGCCATGTCCGGGGCGTCGGTGGCCCGGAAGTCCCGGGTGTGGGGCGAGAGCGCCAGGAAGTCCATTCCGCCCATGTCCCGGGCGTACTCGTAGGCGAAGCGCGCCGCGCCGCCGATGTCGGCGGGCATGTCGACGGGGTGCTTGTCGCCACCCTCTTCGTCCTGGCGCTCGGCGTGGCCGTCATCCCGAAGGTCGCCGTCGACGGCGGCCGCGAAGTGGGCGTGGAGGTTGCCGAAGAAGGCCCGGGTGTTCGCCGCGTCCTGCTCGGCGGCGTTCATGCCCGCGTCGATGGAGGCCCCGGTCAGGGACCAGGACCAAAGCCTAGCGTAGAGCGCGACGAAGGGGTCCGTGACCCGGGGGTCTTCGTAGCGCACGTAGTTCTCGAAGTTGTTGAAGAAGGCGCTGCCAGACCAGTTACCCGAGCCGTTCATAAGGATGCGCCCATCGATGATGGCGAGCTTGTGGTGCATCAGCTGATAGGCGTCGGCGTTGTTCTGCTTGTAGCGAATCGACCCACCGGCCGCGACGAGGCGGTCCCACTTGCTTCCTCGATGCTCCTCGCGGTCCGCGGCGTTCAGCAGGACCCGCACGGTGACGCCGCGCTCCTGGGCCTTGGCGAGCTCCTTGACCAGGTCGCCGAAGGTGAAGTGGTGCATCAGCACGTCGATGGAGGTCGTCGAGGCGCGGATGGCGTCGCGGAGGCCGCGCATCGCGGCGGTGCCCGGGGTGAAGGCGACCTCTTCGTTGCTGCACGCGACGGCGGCATCCGGGTTCGCGCCCCAGATGGCGTCGTAGTGACACTGAAATCCCGCGACCATGGGGTCGGCGGCGGAGGCGCCGCGCACGACGATGGTGTTTTCTTCGTTGATCGAAGTACCCGTCGACGACCAGTTGTTGCTCCCGGTGAGCAGCGTCGTCTCGTCGACAATCATGAACTTCGCATGCTGGAGGCCGTCGTAGCGGCCGGGGTTCTGGCGACCGGTGACGAAGCGCACGTCGAGGCCGGCGTCGACGAGGCGCCGCGAGAGAGAGCCGTCGCGGTCCTGGGACGCGTTCATCGCCACCCGGACGACAACCCCGCGGCCATGGGCGGCGATCAAGGCGGCTTCGATTTCACGAACTGAGAAGGTGAACTGGGCGACATCGACGGAGCGCTCGGCGCCTTCGATGAGCTCGACGACCCGGTTGGTGATGGGGGAACGGGACCGGAGGACGTCCTTGTCGGCGGAGGTGCAGACGTCGCAGTAGGGGGCGGTGAGGATCACCTCATAGTGCCGTCCGTCGGCGCCGTCGGCTTTGCCGGTGAGCGGGACGTAGCCGTCGTCGTCTCCGGGGCCAGCGCTCGGAGCGCAGCCGAAGGCCAGGGTCAGGAGGGTGAAAATGGCAGCGAGGGTCCGCATGGGTGGTCTTCACAGCGAAAGTCGTGCCAGGGCGGCGAAACCCGCGGTGGTCGAGATTTGCGCGAGATCTGGCGTAGATCGCGGGAGCCGGAGACCCCACCGGCTAGGAAAGTGACCACTGGGCTGACCACCCCGGGCGCTATTAGAAGCGGCCCCCGGGCGATGCCAGCAACGCCCGGGTCAGGGTTTCGAAGCGAGAAAGTGCCCGAGGGGCCCGAAGAGCTCCTCCTCGAGGCGGTCTCCGATCGCGAGGTCGCCGTGGCCGTAGTCGTGGGCGCACCCCTCGTCGCGGCCGAGGACCAAGAAGCGCTTCTCCACCGCTTCTTGGCCTTCGTGGTCCCGTCCCCAGGCGTCGAAGGCGGCTCGCACCGCCGCCGGCCGGGCGACCTGATCCGCCGCTCCCGCGATGAAGAGCGCAGGGCGGGTGACCGCGCCCAGGCCCTCGAGCACGTCCTCGCCGTTGAGGCGCACGATGCCATCGTCGAGGGCCCAGCCGGCGAAGTCTGCCGAGAGCGGCGCGGGCACGTCCTCGATGAGGTTCACCAGGGCCCGGGCCGCGACCCCCGGCCGAACGTTGTCGGGGTTGTAGATGTGATGATGGGCCGGGGTGCGGATCTTCTCGACGATGAAGGCGCTCATGCGGGCCCAAAACCGCAGCCAGACGCCGCGGAAGACGAAGCGCGGCAGGAAACTGAGCTTCTTCAGGTATGCATGAGGCGGGGCGACGCGGGCCGGGCTCCCGATGAACGCCACGCGGCCGAGGACGGCGCTCTCGATGGTCCGGCCGAGGGCTCCGTAGAGCAGGATGCCGCCCATCGAGAACCCCACGTAGTCGACGGTCTCGGCGCGGGTCCGGTCGCGAACGAACGCGACCGCTTCGGGCAAGTCGTGCTCGGCCATCGCCCGATAGTTCACGAAGCCGAGCTGCCGAGCGCTCAAGCCGGGCTGCCCGGACCGGAGGGTGAGCAGCCAGACGTCGCGACCGAGGCCGTGGAGGTACCGCGCGAGGGAGATGCCCGCCTCGGCGTCGACGTTGCGGTGATTGGCGGCGACCCCATGGACGAGGAGCACCGGGGGCTCCCGGGGGGTCGGCGGGGGCGCGAGGCGGCGGAGGGTGATGGGCACACCGTCCGACATCTCGAGGTCGTGTCGCTCGGCGTAGTCGTGGACAACGGCGAGGCGCTTCACCCAATAGGCGTAATGAAGCCCCGTCGCGATGCCCGCGAGGACCGCGAGGGCAACGACGGATCCGATGATGGTGAGCCAGTCCATGGGAGCGGGAGGGAGCCGAAGGGAGCGGGAAGTCGAAGCAGGCAGAGCGAGGTTGACGGCGGCGAGGAGAAACGATGTCGTTCGCCTGGAAGTTTCCTTACGAGTTCGCTACGAGTTCCCTGACCAGTCATGGCCGAAGACCACACCCACGACAAGCCGCCCGCCCCCTGGCTCCTTTATGGCGCCTACGGATACACCGGCGAACTCATCGCCGAAGCAGCCATCGCCGCCGGCGAGCGGCCGATCCTCGCCGGACGCAACGCCGGCCGGGTACAGGCCGTAGCCGACCGCCTCGGCCTCGAGGCCCGGGCCTTTGGCCTCGGAGACCCCGCCGAGGTCGCCTCGAACCTGTCGGACGTCGCGGCGGTCCTCCACTGCGCCGGGCCATTTTCGGCGACGAGCCGGCCCATGGTCGACGCGTGCATCGGGACGGGCACCCACTACCTCGATATCACCGGAGAGATCCCCGTCTTCGAGGCGTGCCACGGGCGCACCGAAGAGGCCAGGGAGGCCGGCGTCACCCTCCTCCCCGGCGCCGGCTTCGACGTCGTCCCCTCGGATTGCCTCGCCGCGGCTCTGCACGCTGCGGTCCCCGACGCGACCCGCCTCTACCTCGCCATCAAGGCCATCGGTACGCCGAGCCGCGGCACCGCGAAGACCATGGTCGAGGGCGCCGCTGACGGTGGCGCCGTCCGCCGGAACGGCTGGATCGAGAACGTGCCGACCGCCTACAAGACGCGCACCATCCCCTTCCACGACAAGCTCCGGTCGGCGATGACCATCCCCTGGGGCGACGTGTCGACGGCGTACTTCTCGACGGGCATCGGCAACATCGAAGTCTACATGGCCATGCCCCAGCGTATGATCTTGGCGGCGAAGGTGAGCCGCCCCTTCGGCCCCCTCCTCGGCCTCGGCTCGGTGCAACGCGCCCTCAAAGAGAGCATCGACCGCAGAGCCCCAGGCCCCGACGAAGAAGCGCGCCTCGGCGGCCGCAGCGAACTCTGGGGCCGCGTCGAAGGCCCGACGGGCCGGGGCCTCGAGGGCACCCTCACGACTCCCGACGGCTACGCGCTCACGGTCCAGACCGCCCTCGAATGCGTCCGGCGGGTCTCCCGGGGAGAAGCGCCGACCGGAGCTGTGACTCCGTCGATGGCCTTTGGCCCACGCTTCATCGAAGAGTTCGAGGGCTGCGTTCTCCGGGTCGAGCCCGCGTGACCGTCGACGACCTCCTCCGCTACGAGCAACTCCCCGCGATCCGAGTACTGCGCGACGCCCTCCGGGAGGCCTTCTCTCTCGAGCTCGGCATCATCGGCCCCGAAGGCCCGGCCGCCCACGTCCGCGGGGGCGTCATGGCGTCGTCGAGTGACGCGTGCCGCGCTTCGCTCTTCTCACGCCCCGGGTTCGAGCGCTGCGATGCGTTCTACGACGCACTCGGCAGCTCCGGGGCGGCGGAGGTAACCCGGTCCTGCCA
>QMMC01000313.1 GCA_003647065.1 Deltaproteobacteria bacterium
GGCGCCCTCGCGGCCTACGAGCGCTTCTGTCGCGGCGCCCCGGATCACCCGTCAGCATCGCAGGTACGCTCCATCGTAGAGTCGATGGGCGGACACTGCGACTGAAGCCGACGCTGTTTGGATCAGCTGGGTTTCTTGCTGCGGTCCACCGCGAGGGTGAGCAGCTCGCCGCCGGATTCGACGTCGTCGTCGGGCAAGGCCGACTGGCCGATGCCGAGCGCCGGCGGGGGTTGAATCGCCGGGCCGAAGAGCGAGCGATCCCCCGCTTGCTCAGTGATGCGATCCAAGACTACCTGCGCTCCCTTGGCGTTGGTTTCGGGCAGGAGCATCGTGAATTCGTCGACGTCCGAACGAAAGAGGTGATCGATGCCCCGAATCGCCTGGCGCAATCCGGCGGCCGTCTGGACCAGGACCCCTTCACCGCTATCGCGGCCGCTGTGCTCGACGATGTCCACGTAGTTCGCTACGCGAACGATGATGCAGGTCAGTGGGTTTTTGTAGCGGGCGGCGCGGGTGAACTCGTAGTCGAGGGTGATGCGTAGCTGCTGGGCCGTGCCCGCGTGGGTGAGCGGGTCGACGGTGCCCTTGTCGCGGGCCTCTTCCCGCGCGGCCGCTGCCGCGGTCTCGGCCACGCTGACGCGCAGGACGTTGCGGATGCGCTGTTGAAGCTCGAAGACCCGGAAGGGCTTGGTGACGTAGTCCTCGGCGCCGAGCGCGATGCCTCGTTCCCGGGTTTCGACGTCGTCGGCGCTCGTCACGACGATGATGGGGATCGAGGCGAGGTTGGCGTCCGCTTTGAGGATTGCCATGACCTCGAAACCGTCGAGGCGAGGCATCTTCACGTCGAGGAGGACCAACGCGGGCCGCTCCCGGGCGATCGTGTCGAGGACGGCTTGGCCATCGCCGCAAGCGATGACGTCGTACCCCGCGGCCTCGCAGAGCTCGGTCAAGAGCCGAAGGTTGAACGGGTCATCGTCGGCGACCAGGATTGTCACGCTTTCCCCTTGTCGTTCCAGGCGCCGTCGAGGCCGTAGGCCTGAACCTTGCGGATGAGGTTGCGGCGGCTGATGCCCAGGGCCTCGGCAGCTCGCGTCTTGTTGCCCTTCGCCGTCTTCAGGCCGTCGAGGATCATCGCCCGTTCGAGGGTCTCCACCGCTTCGGGGAGCGTGCGCGAGGAGATCTGCACCATCCCCGGCCCGGCCTCTCCGCCGGCCGAGGACCGGGGGCCTGGGCCCGGCCGCGTACCGTTGCGGATGGTGGGGGTCAGGTGCTCTTCCCCGATGACGCCCTCGTCCCCGGACAAGACCCACAAACGCTCGATCTCGTTTTCACATTCGCGCACGTTGCCCGGCCATCCGTGGGCCATCAGGTGTTGCTGGGCGCGCTGGCTGAGGACCTTTTGGCGGCCGTCCCGCTCGGCGAGGCGCGCCATGAAATGCGCCACCAGAATCGGGATGTCGTCCCGGCGCTCCCGGAGCGCGGGCACCTTGAGGGCGACGACGTGCAGCCGGTAGTAGAGGTCCTCGCGGAACGAGCCCTCCTTGACCATCGCCGTGAGGTCGCGGTTGGTCGCGGCGACGATGCGGGTATCGACCTTGCTTTGCTCGGTCGCGCCGACCGGCATGAAGACCCCTTCCTGGAGCACCCGGAGGAGCTTGACCTGGAGGGCCGGCGACATGTCGCCCACCTCGTCGAGGAAGAAGGTGCCGCCGTCGGCGACCTCGAAGAGGCCGGGTTTGTCGGCGACCGCCCCGGTGAAGGACCCGCGCCGGTGCCCGAAGAGCTCGGACTCGAGGAGGTTGTCGTTGAAGGCGCTGCAGTTGGTGGCGACGAAGCGGCTCTTGGCCCGATTCGACAGATCGTGGATGGCGTGGGCGACGAGCTCCTTGCCGGTGCCGTTTTCTCCGGTGATGAGTACGGTCGCCGAGGAGCCCTTGATGCGCTCGAGCATCCGGAAGAGGTCCAACATCGGCTGACTCTGGCCGACGATGCCTTGATAGGAGCCCTCTCCCGCGATCGCCTGCTTTGGCAAGGCTCCCATGTGCTTGGCGACGGCGAGGCCGGCCGCGTCTGCGGCGGCCTTTGCTGCCGAGGCGGGGTCGTCGGTCCCCCGGACCTCGCAGGTCACCACGACCCCGGCTTCGGGGCTGATTTCGGCTCGCGCGCTCGCTCCCCCGTTCGGCGCTTCGGAGGTCGTCTCACTCGCCATCGGGGGCAAGCTAGCACGGGGTTTTCCTTCCGGGAAGGCTGCTTCCCCGGGCCGTGCTACGTTCCCGGCGCCGAGCGCCGCCGATGGATTTCGTCTATTTCATCCTCCTCGTGGGCGTGCTCATTTTCGTCCACGAACTCGGTCACTTTGCGTGGGCCAAGTTCTTCGGCGTGAAGGTCCTCGCCTTCTCCCTCGGCTTCGGGCCCAAGCTCTTCGGCTTCCGTCGCGGGGAGACCGAATACCAGGTCGCGATGCTGCCCCTCGGCGGCTACGTCAGGATGCTCGGTGAGAGCCCGAGTGACGTCATCGCCCCCGAGGACGAGGACCGGGCGTTCATGACCCAGCCCTTCCTCAAGAAGGTGGTGATCGTCTTCGCGGGTCCAGCGATGAACCTGCTCTTCCCGGTCGTGCTCTACTTCCTGGTCTTCCTCGGGGACACAGCGCTGCCGCCCCCGGTCATCGGTACGGTGTTTCCGGATCGCCCCGCCGACGGAAAGCTGATGACTGGTGATCGGGTCCTCGCCATCGATGGCGAAGAGATCTCGACCTTCGGAGAGCTCCGGCGCGTGGTCGCGGACAATCCCGGGACAGAACTCGAGTTTCGCGTGGCCCGCGACGACGAGGAGGTGACGACGCGGATCACCCCTGTGATGACTCGGGTGAGCCGCGAGCTCGGCATCGTCGACGAAGTGGGGCGGATTGGCATCAGCCCCTACCACCCGGCGGCGGTCGTGGGGGTCACGTCGCCGAACAGTCCGGCCGGCGTCGCGCGCATGCGGCCCTTCGACACGGTCGTCGCCGCGGGGGGGCAGCCCGTCGACAAGTGGCTCGACCTCGAGCGCATCCTCGCCCCCAATCGCGGCACGCTCCTCCCGGTCACCTATCTCCGGCCGGTCCGCATCGACCGCGCCCTCGGGGGCCTGGTCGAGATCGACATCTACGAGCCCCACGTCGCGACCCTCACCCCGGCCCCCGGGCCCGCCGGCAGCGGCGTCGAGCGGGCGGGCCTCGAGCGGGCGGACCTCTACGTGAGCCACGTCGTCGTGGGTTCCGAGGAGCAGCGCATCGGGATTCGCCCCGGAGACCGCCTGGTCGCCCTCGATGGCGAGCCCATCCGCATGTGGGCCACTTTCATCGAGGATCTCAAAGCCGGAGGCGGCGCCGAGCGACAGCTGACCCTCCGGACCGGCGACCAGGAGCGCACCCTCGCCTGGCGCCTCCGCCACGAACGCCGGATCGACGAATACGGGCAGCAGATCGACCGCTACGACGCGGACAACATCATGAACTGGGTGCCGGCGACGCCGGTGGCCGACCTCGCCGACAACCCCCACCCGCTGCGCTACGCCTTCCGCCGGGCGGTCGAGAGCACGCGAGAGATGATCGAGCTGACCGTGTATTCGGCCCTGCGACTCTTTCAGGGCCAGCTGACGGTGAAGTCGATAGGCGGGCCGATCACTGTCTTCGAGGTGGCGGGGACCGCCGCCCGAGAGGGTACGGTGAACTTCCTCGAGGTGATGGCGTTCATCAGCGTCAACCTCGGCCTGATCAATCTCCTGCCCATCCCTCTCCTCGACGGCGGTCACCTGCTCTTCTTCTTGATGGAGGCGGTGAGTCGGCGCAGGGTCAGCACCAAGGTTCGCCAATATGCGTCCCTCGTGGGGCTGACGATTCTGATCTTGCTGATGGCTGTGGCCTTCAAGAACGACATCGAGCGGAACTGGCCCGATGCAATGACGAACGCGGAGCACGAATGAGTGGACCGAACCCGGGGCGCATGACCGCCGCGATGGTATTGATGCGCGTCGCAGACGATGGCGCCTGGGCGGCGCCATCGCTGGCCGCGGAGTTCCAGCGGACCGGAGCCGAGGGGCGCGATCGGGCCCTCGCGACGGAGATCGTCTACGGAACTTTGCGCGTTCTACCCGAGATCGACGCAGCCCTCGCGGCTTTCCTGCGGGCGCCGGCGGCGGGCATGGAGCCCTTTGCCCGGGCCACCCTGCGCACCGGCGCCTATCAACTGCTGCACCTCTCAGCTCCGGTCCACGCGATCGTGAGCGACTCGGTGAGCATTGCCCGGAACGTCCGGGGACAGCGCCTCGCCGGGCTGGTCAACGCGGTCCTGCGCAAGGTCGCAAAGACCCGGCCTGACGACGCCGCGCCGCCGACCCAGCTCGTCCTGCCCGACTGGGTAACGCGGGTCCTCGACGAGGACCTCGGTGAGGAGCGGGCCAGGGCGTTCACCACCGCTCGGCCGTTGCCCCCGGCTATCGGGGTGCGCGTCGTCCGTGGGGACCGTGAAGACTGGATGGAGGCGATTCGCGACGCCCGGCCCCAGGCCGAGGTGCGGGCTGGGGCCGTGTCGCCGGACGCCATCCTCGTCCAACGGGCCGGCGACCCCCGGCGACTCCCGGGCATGGACGCGGGGGACCTGACCATCCAGGAGCAGGGTGCTCAAATGGTCGGCCTGCTCGCCGGGGCCAGGCCTGGGGAAGCAGTCATCGACGCCTGCGCCGGACGCGGCGGTAAGACGGCGCAGCTCGCCCAAGCCGTTGGCGGAGGCGGCCGGGTCGTGGCCATGGACATCTACGAGGAGAAGCTCGAGCGCCTGCACGACGAGCTCTCTCGCACCGGCGTCGAGGCTCCAGTCGAGGTCGAGGTCGTCGATTTGAGCGTGGGTACGGCGGGCCTCGACGGCACCTTCGACCGCGTCCTGGTCGACGCGCCTTGCACCGGCATCGGCACCCTCCACCGGCGCCCCGAGATCCTCCTCCGCCTCAGCGAGTCCGACCCCGCGCGCATGGCCGAGCTCCAGACCAAGATCCTCACGAATGCGTGCCGCCTCGCCAAGCCTGGGGCCACCGTGATCTACGCCGTTTGCTCACCCACCCACGCTGAGGGCGCCGGGGTGATCTCCCGGGTGCTCGAGGAGCACGCCGACCTCGTCGAAGCCTTCGAGGATGGGCAAGGCCTTTGGCCCGACCTCGGCATCGAAGCGGACGCGGACGGGATCTGCCGCATCGGCCCCTGGAACGGCGACTGCGATGCCTATCAGGTCGCCCGTCTCCGCCGTAAGCCCGCGTGACCCATGAGTGGTGACATTGACGGTGAGGCCTCGCCGCGAGACGATCGAGCCATGGGGCTCTCCTGGATCCGGGAAAATCCGGCGACCTGGGACGCGGACAAGTTGCGCATCATCATCGGCGCGCCGAAGGGCATCTTCGACGAGCGCTATGGGCACCTCCGCGAAGGCTCCCTCGTGCCAGGCGAGTGGTGGCGGGTCGAGCGGGACGGCGAAGTGGTGGGCTACGGCTGCCTCGACGCCGTCTGGGGCAACGCCGAGGTCCTCCTCGCGATCGCCGCAGGAGCCCAGCGCCAGGGTATCGGCGGCTACATCGTCGAGCACCTCGACGAAGAGGCCCGGGCCCGAGGCCTGAACTACCTCTACAACGTCATCTCGCCGAAGCACCCGGATGAGCCGGGGCTCCGGGGATTCCTCGAAGCGGCGGGCTTCGTCGGCTTCCCCTCCGGGCGCCTGTTCAAGCGATCGACCCGTCGGCAAGAAGGCGCAGCGGCGCCGGAGGCGACGTGAAGGTCCCAAGAAGGCGAAAGGGCGACGTCAGTCGACCCAAGCCGGGATTGGGACCGGAGCTGGATTGCCGACCCGCGCCATCGACACCGAAGGATAATCCCTCAATCAACAGTGTCGCCTTAGAAGGTGCAGGTGTTCTGGGTGGTGCCGGGATCTTCGAAGCGCGCTGTCGGCTCGCAGTATTGACCGGCGAGGCAGTCCGTCGCCGCGACCTCGCAGCGGGCGACGCAGTAGCCGTCGCCGTCACCCCAGACTTCTGTGCAGAACGTCGTCGGGTGGCCCGTGCGGTCGGGGCAAATGCCGGTGCACGGTTGCGAGCAGAACAGCCCACCGTTCCAGTCGAGGCAGAGGCCACCGATGAAGCCGCAATCGGCGTCTACTTCGCAGGCCGAGCCGATGAAGTTTTCGGCGGCGCGGTCCCGGAGGCCGTCTTCGTACCCGACGTGGGTGACGTAGCGCTTCCATACGCTGAAGAAGAGCCAGTTGCCGCCGCGAGTCGCCCGTCCGACGTGCGGCGTATAGGTGTAGAGCGCGAGGGTCGCGCGGTTTTCGGGCGTCACGACGATGTTGTCTAGGGTGCGGATCGAATCCCCGAGGTACTTTCCGGCGCGGGTCGGCTCGCCGCGGAGGGGGGCCGTGAACGGGTTGGCGAGGGCGTCGGCGGCGCAGGCGAGCTGACGGTCGAGGCCGCGCATGGCGGGGTCGCAGCGGCGACCGTCGGGGCAGCCGCAACCGAACGCGTAGTCGACTCGGAAGGTGCTCGGCCTCTCGGTCTTGGAGACGAGCCCGGTCTCCTTCTGGAGGGTCGTCAGTAGCAGGAGCGGGTTGAGCCCACTCGTCTCGGCGACGCGCACGAAGGCGCTGCTCACGAGCTCGCCATCGACCTCCAGATCGGCGAGGAAGCTCCGGGTGCCGTAGGGGGTATTTTCGAGGAACGCTTGGACCCCGGCCCGGTCGATCGCCCCGGTGTCGCCGTAGGCCTGGTCGGAGATGATTCGGTTCTGGTTGAACCGCGTCCCGTCGGCCTTGCCGTCGTCGACGTCCTCGAGGTCGAGAGGGTGCAGGTCGACCACCGAGGGCTCCACCCCGTCGCCGACTCCAACCGCACAGCCGCCCCCGATGACGGGCAGCGCCAAAATGACCAACGGCGCCAACAGGGCCCGAAGGTTCAAGCGGCCTGTGCCTGGGGCGAGAATCATGGTCGTGTGTTTCGCAAGAGCCGGTCCGTCGATTGTACCCTAGCTTCCCTTTGGAAAGGTACCTCGGTGGCGCTTCCGTCTGCCATCGGGGAACGGCCCTACCGGGGACGGGAGTCTCCATTTGGGGAATAACCCATGCTCGGACACAGTTCCCGTTTGACACCCATCGGGGGCAGGTCTAAGTTCCGCCCTCACTGCATTACGGGGCGTAGCGCAGTTTGGTAGCGCGCACGGTTCGGGACCGTGAGGTCGGAGGTTCGAATCCTCTCGCCCCGACCAGCTGACTCGTTGCAGCTGTTTCACTAGTCGGCCAGTTTCCGGAACGCCGACGCGGGAGACTTCATGGCCAAAGGTGTCGCGCCGGTAAAGGTCTTGGTCGTCGACGACGACAAGGCCATCTGCGAGTACATGGAGACCTTCCTGACCCGGGACGGTTTCGAGGTGAAGACCCTCTCGGACCCCGAGACGGCACCCGAAGAGGTCAAGAACGGCGGCTATCACCTCGTCGTCCTCGACTTGATGATGCCGGGCATGGATGGCGTCGAAGCCCTCGAGCGCATCCGCAAGGTCGACAGCGACGTCGCCGTCGTGATCTTCACCGGCTACCCCTCCCTCGAGACCGCCGTTCAGTCGATGAAGCTCGACGCCGTCGACTACCTGAAGAAGCCCTTCAACCCCGACGAGTTCCGCGAGGTCCTCGACCGGGTCATGCGCAAGAAGGGCCTGCTCCGCTCCCCGGAAGAGAACCTCCACCGCGTCATCGGCGAGACCATCCGGGGCCTGCGCAAAGAGCGCGGCCTGACCTTGAAGCAGATGGCCCGCCGGACCGGCCTCTCGGTCAGCCTGCTCAGCCAGATCGAACGCGCCGAATCGAGCGCCTCGATAAGCTCGCTCTACAAGGTCGCCATCGCCCTCGACGTGCGCATTCAGGACCTCTTCGGCGAGTACTAAACGGCGCCGTCTGGGGAGGGATCCCCGGCGCGATCTCGCACCGTTCGCTGCGCTGCCTGCTCAGCTACGAAAGGTAGCTTCCGCGGGCTGCTCGCGATCGGCACGACCTCGCTTGGGTCTCCCGCCCCATACGGCACCGTTTACGTGGCAGGGGCGGCGGAACGCGCTTGTGAAGACAGTGGTTAAAGAAAAAGGGCCGGCGAAAGCCGGCCCTTTTCACTTGGTGCTAGCTCGGCTCAGGGAACGCAGAGCGTCCGGTCGCCGGGCACGCGGACTACGACGGTCCGCGAGTCCGCTTCGACGATGTCATCGCCGATGACGATGACGCGCATGTTGAAGAGCTGGTCGCCGCAGGTCGCCGGGACGAACCCGTCGTTCTGGGCGACGATCTGGAACGTGGTCAGGCAACCCGGGACGACGGCGGTGAAGCTGTCGACCATGCCGTCGGTGCCGACGGCGCCGGTGGCGTCGAGGCGGTCGGCGAGGTTCGGGGCGGGAGTGCAAGTGGTCGTGTCCCAGCTCACCGGAATGCCGCGCACGAAGAAGCGCGTCTCGTCGATGGCAGTGGCCGGGTCGTCCCGGGACTCGGTGTGTAGCGTCGAGAAGGATACGAAGCTGGTGAGGCTCTGGATGGCGTTGACGATCCCGGCGCGGGTGCCGGTGCCGGCGCCGTCTGCCGAGAAGACCAGCGGGCAGATCATGCGCGCAGGAAGAGGGCCGGCCGCTCCGTCGGGATCCCACATCTCTGGATCGCGCCGGGCGCCGTCGATGCCCGTGCCGCAACCGGCCGGGGTGAGCGCCGGGTCCGGGTCCGTGTAGGAGCCGGTGCGCACGGCGAACGACGCGAGCTCGGCCCGCGCGTCACGGCCGTTGACGGTGCTTTCGCGGACGGCGAGGCCGAGGAGCTTGGCGCCATCCTTGAGGCGCTTGGTGAGGTTGAGATCCTGCTTGCTGGGGGCGGTGTGGCCGCTGGGATGGTTATGCGAGACGATCAGAGAGCTGCATCCAACAGCTATCGCCGTTCGGAAGACGGAC
>QMMC01000314.1 GCA_003647065.1 Deltaproteobacteria bacterium
AAAGCCTTCACCGACTTCACTACGATGGACACCATCGCCCTCGCCGACGCGGCGACGGAGGCGGCCATCGAAAGGCTCTCCCTCGATCGGAACGCCATCGACGCCATCGTCTGGGGCGGCGTGATCTTCCCCGGCATGGCCCCGAACGTCGCTCGGGAGGTCGCCCTCGACCTGCGCCTCCCCCACACGGTGGAGGGCATGACGGTCACTCGCGCCTGCGCCAGCGGCCTCCAGGCGATCACCCTCGCGGCGGCGGCGATCGAGCGCGGCGAGTACGACGTGGCCATTGCCGGCGGCAGCGATTCGACGAGCAACGCCGAGATCAAAATCCCCCAGAAGGTCATTCACAAGCTCGCCCCCCTAGCCCTCAAGGGGGCATCACCGATGGACTACCTCGGCGTGCTCTCGCAGCTGATGCCCATCACGGACATCCTGCCGAAGCGCCCGAAGATCGCCGAGCGGACGACCGGCGAAGTCATGGGTGAGGCGGCCGAGCGCATGGCGCGGCGCAACGGGGTGAGCCGCGAAGCTCAGGACGAGTTTGCCCTGATGAGCCACGAGCGAGCGGCTGCGGCCATCGAGAGCGGGCGCTTCAGCGACGAGGTCGTCCCGGTGACCACCCCCGAGGGCACCCTCGTGCATACCGACGGTCTCGTCCGCGGCGATACGAGCATCGAGAAGCTCGCGCGCCTCCGCCCAGTCTTCGCCAAGGACGGCACCGTGACCGCCGGCAACGCCAGCCCCCTCACTGACGGAGCAGCGGCGGTCGTGCTCATGAGCGAGGATAAAGCCCGGGCCCTCGGATACCAGCCCCTGGCCGCCTTTCGGAGCTGGGACTACACCGGCGTCGACCCCGCCGACCAGCTGCTCATGGGCCCAGCTCTCGCCATGCCCCGAGCCCTCGACCGGGCGGGGATGGAGCTCAGCGACGTCGGCCTCGTCGACATGCACGAGGCCTTCGCGGCTCAGGTCCTGTCCGTCTTGCACATGCTCGCGAGCGGCGCCTTCGCCCGGGAATGGCTGGGGCGCAGCACCGCCGTCGGCGACATCGACCTGGACCGCCTCAATGTACACGGCGGGTCGGTCGCCATTGGGCACCCCTTCGGCGCCACCGGTGCACGCATGGTGCTCACCATGGCAAACGAGCTCGTCCGCCGGGACGAAGAGACCGCACTCCTCGGCATCTGCGCCGCCGGCGGCCTCGGGGCGGGGGCCGTCCTCGAGCGCGTGTCGTAGTTGGGATAGGCCACCCTCGCCCTCATCTCACGACGGTGCCGAAGGGGAGGATGGCGCGGGAGAACTCGACCTGGGGCGCACCTCGCATCCACGGCGAGCTCCTGAAGATCGGCTTCGAGGTGAGCGAGGCAACCGTGTCGCGCTACATGCCGCGCCGCCGCAAACCGCCCTCGCAAACGTGGCGGACGTTCCTCGAGAATCACGCTGGCGATCTCGCCTCGGTCGATTTCTTCGTCGTGCCGACGGCCACGTTCCGCGTGCTCTACGTCTTCGTCGTTCTCACCCACGAGCGCCGACGCGTCGTGCACTTCAACGTGACTGATGGTCCGTCGGCGCAGTGGACGGGACAGCAGATCATCGACGCCTTCCCATTCGACGAGGCCCCCCGCTTCCTGCTGCGCGACCAGGACAGGATCTACGGACGCCGCTTCGTTAGACGCGTCCACTCGATGGGCATCAAGCAGGTGCTCACCGCGCCTCGTTCCCCTTGGCAGAATCCGTACGTTGAGCGTTTGATCGGGAGTGTTCGTCGAGAGTGCCTCGATCACGTCATCGTTTTGAACGAGCAGCACCTGCGACGGATTCTGCGCGAGTACTTCGACTACTACACGAATGCGCGAACTCATCTGTCGCTGGCGAAGGACTCGCCCGCAACGCGGTCCATCGAGTCCGCCGACCGGGGCGAGGTGATCGCTTTCCCGAAGGTCGGCGGACTGCACCACCGATACACTCGACGCGCCGCCTGAGGCGGCGAGCATCGCAACGAGATCGAACTCCAGTCCCGCGGGAGATCTCCGTCCGCAAACACACCCGTCGCACCGACCCAGGCCCCGGAGTCGCTTGGAGTGGCTGCCGTGTCGCCGCCCTTGCTGCCCACACGCCATCCGTCGCCGATCGAAGGCACGCACTCATGACTCACGTTGGGCGGATCAGGTTTTGAGAAAGCACAACGGATCCGGAGCGCTGACAGCACGCCGCCGCTACGGCAGGACGCTCAAGTCGTAAACGAACGTCGAACCGTCGGCCTCCCTGGGGCCGAATGAGCTGTAGTCGTAGAATGGACTGCCGAGGACCAGGTCGTCTCCAGAGATGTCCAGACTGAAGATCGTCCAGCCGTGGTTCACGCTCGTGTAGAGCACCCAGGCATTGCCGACCCTCTCATACACCTTGAAGTATCGGTCGGAGTGCACGAACAAATAGTCGTCGACGATCGCAGACTCGAGGTCATACGCCGGGAGATCATCGGAAGGCATGGCCTGAATGACGGTGTCCAGCAGTGACCACGTGAGCCCATCGAACTCATAGACGTGAACGCGGGCCTCGACGATGTCCCAACTGACCGTTGCGGAGTTGTAGGTCCTCTGTCCGGGATCGGAGATCGTGATCCGGTCGCCCGAGATGTAGGAGTCGTATCGGGCGAAATCCGGCCCCATGTCCGGTGCCGTCAGGGTGTGGGTGTTCGTCCAGGCTCCCGCGACTTCCTCGAATACGTGGTTGCCAATGAGTACTCTGCCCGAGTCGTACGTGATCGAATCGTAGAGCATGCGTCCTCCGGCCAAGTCGGGCAGCAGCTCGTCGCTGCTCATCGAGTCTTGCAACTTGCCGATGTATTCCCAGCGCATGCCGTCGTGTTCGTACAGGTAAACGACCGTGTATCGATCGAACGACGACCCACCCGCGGGTTGGTGCAAACCTGCGACCAGCGCGGTGCTTCCGAAAATGGCGACGTCGGAGCCAAAGAGGTCCCCGTCGAACTGCTCTGGAGAATCGAGTACCTGGTCTTCTTCCCACGTCTCTGAGGTCGAGTCGTACCGGTAGATGAACGCGCTCCCGTAGTTGGTGGAGATGCCCGTGTTGCGGTCGTGAGTCGCACCCGAGATCGCAAGGTCCCCATGAATGTCGACCGCAGCGCCGAACTCGATGCTGCTGCTCTTGTCGATCGTCTGCGTGTCCACCCAAGTGTCGGCTTGTCGGGCGTAGAACTTCACCGACCCATCGTTTTGGTCCTCGTAGGTGATTTCGCTGGTGATGAACCAGTCGCCATCGATGGCCACGGCTTTACCCCAGGAATTCGTGTACGTATCGCTGGCGCGGGGAGTGAACCTCTCACTCCTCAACCGTCGCCGGATGACGCTGTGAGTGAGGGGGCCCGGTTCGATGAACACCAAGTTCAGCTGGTTGGCGGAGACCTCTAGAACCACGTCGGTCAACGTGGACGGGCAGCTGTCTGACCCAGCGGTGACCTCGAAGCTGATCAGCGCAAAAGGCGCGGCCGTCGGCTGTGGAGTGATCTCGGCCGAACCGTCGTCCACGAAATTGAAATCACAACTCTCCCCTTCGAAGTCGAAGGAAGGATCGATCACCAAGTAGTTCGAACCCTCTTCGTGGGTGATGGTCAGGGGAGTGGTCAAATCATCCACCTGCCACTCGCCATCCAAGTCCAGGCCATCCAGGAGAGGATCCCTCGCTTGAATGGTGGCGTTGACCACGAGGGGGGCGAAGCCGTCGGCGGTGATGGTGACCGTCAGGTCCCTGTCTTCCTCCGTCACGTTTCGAAACGTGCCGATCTCCAACACCTCGGAGAAGAATCCAGGCGCCTGCGGGTAGATGTATTCGCTCACCGGCTCGCCCTCGAGCTCGTAGTGCACCCCCGCGCTCGCGGATGCGCTCGAGATGTCCACCGTGAACTGCGTGTCCGCTAGAAGGTAGCCTTCGACGCCGACGAGGAGGGTCTGCCCCTTGATGACCGTCGTCGGGAGGCTGTCGTCCAGCACCACGCTCTCGTCAGGGATGACGCACTCCCAGCTGCCCTCGGTGTCGACACAAGCCATCGTCGTCGTGTCGCAGTCGTGCGTATCGAGGCTGCACTCGTCGATGTTGGTGCAGGTGAAACCATCACCCTCGAACCCCACGTCGCAGGCGCAAGTGAAGGAGCCCACCTCATTTTCGCAGGATGCGTTGACGCTGCATGGGTCGTCGGCGCATTCGTCCGCATCTTCACAGATGGCGTCATCGCCCGAGGAGCGTGCGTAGCCCGCATTGCACTCGCACACGGCCTCGCCGGACTCGGCCGAGCAGGTGCTGTCTTCATCGCAGGTGACGAGCGCGCAGAGATTGCCGGCCCCACCACCGTCTCCACCATCTGGGGGCTCCATTGCCGGGCCAGACGAACAACCAACGACAATGGCGGCCGCGATGGCCGCGAGCGCGTGGGCGCGGATGTACGGGGACATTGGGCCAACGTATCACGCGACCCGATTCGCCAGAGATCCGACCCCGATTGCGTCTAGGGGGCCGGCAGATAGCTCGCATGAAGCCAACCGGAGCCCGGGAGAGCTAACAGATCACGCCTTTTACGAAACATGCACTTCCGTCGCTACGCGATCAATCCAGAAGGGCTGTGAAGCGGAGCATGCCAGTCGATCACGAGTACGTGAAGTTCCAGCAGAAGAACTAGATCTACGACCGGGTCCGAGACGAGCGGCGCGCTTGCCAGAAACGATCGGCGGAAGGTGTGGCTGTGAGACCAGATTCATCGCGTGGTCTGGGCGGGCTCACGGTCCCACCGACGGCCGGGATACACTGCCGAGATGACGCGGATCCTGGTTCCCTCGCTGGTCGCCGCATTGGCCTTGGTCGGCTGCGACGACGCCCCACCCGCGCCTGAGCCGCCGTCGCAGGACTCCGTCGAGGCCCCGCCGGGGATCGATCCCGAGCCGGCTCCGACGCCGGAGCCGGAGCCCGCTGAGCGAGCACCGGTACTGAGGGTCGTGTCTGACGACGGTCAACTCTTCATGGTGCGCGGCGATGAGCGTCGCAGCATCCCGGCCCCGTCGGGCCGTCGCGGCATCGGTGGCATCCCTCGCCCTGGCGACCAGTTACCCCAGTACGCCATGTCGTTCCCGTTGAACCGGGACGGCACGCGACGCGTCGTCTACGTTGGACGCGGCGGCAGGCTCGATGCCTACGCGAAGCTGCTCGAGTGGCCCGCCCCGGTCGCGGCAGAGCTGCCCGCCGATCCGATCAAGGCCCGCCGAGCGCTCCGAGCCAGGGGCCGCGCCCAGATGCTCTGGGCCAGATGCTCTGGGAGGGCCAGCCGCGCGAGGTCGGGCGCCCACACATCGGCGGCGGCTCGACCCGATCCTACCAGATGGTCGACGGCGACGGCGACGGCCACCTCGACATCGTACAGACCTCGGTGGGCTACGCGGGAGACCTCCCGGGCACGACCACGAGGCAGCGCGTGTTCGCCCTGCGAGGCGATTCCTTCGAGCCCCTGCGAGTCCGTCCGCCGGCAGCGGCAGCAGACCCCTCCCCAGCGCGTGCCGCCGCGGCCCTCGGGGTCGCCCCCGAGCGAGTGGGCGTCGGTTCCTCGGTGCCGCTCGCCGTCACGTACTTCCGCCGCTGGCGCCTGATGGATCCCGAGAACATGCTCGGCCTCTCGGCGAGCAGCGGCGACCCGGTCGCCTCGATGTTGTTCGCCGGGCCGGCGGTCGCCATCGCGCGCGTGGTCCCCGAAGGCGACGGCCCCGTTGTCGAGCACTTCATTCGCTTCGAAGGCTCGGGCGACGACGCAACGGCCAGCGACCTCGGCCTCACGGGAGCCGCGCCGGTCGCTGCCCAGCAGAGCGCGCCGTGTCGCGTCGGCTTCTCGTCGCGCTCGAGGCTGCGCTCCACCGAGTGGACCGGCGACGGCGTCGAGCGCGCGCTGGTCTACACGTGGTTCCGGACGCCGACCGAGCTCGTCGGTCGCCTCTACCGAGTTCGGGACACGAGCGTCGAGGCCGTCGGCGAGCCGATGCTTCTCGAGCGCTGCGGCGAGGAGGCGCGGGATGTGCTCGTGCACCCGGTGGTCGGGGGAGGCACGCCGGAACTCGAGACCGTGGCGCTGCGCGACGACGAACTGGGCGCCTGGGGTGACTGAGCTTCAGGGGGCTCTGCACGTCGGCGAGCTCTGCCGGGGCCGGTGATTTCGAGGCATCGCCGACCTAGGGCGTTACGTATTGGCACTCCTCGGCCAACGGGGGGTCATACTGCGGCTCGGCGCGGGGCGTCGCCCTCTCGAAGGAACGTCCCGCCCAACGCCAGACGACCACTCCCCTCGCGCGCGAGACCACCCATTGCGCGCCTCGGGGCGGAGTCCAAGAGGGCGGCGGATGGTCGGGGTGCACCTCTACCAACACCGGGTCGGTCCCAGAAGCGCGTATGGTGAGCAAGCGCGGCGGTACCCCGCGGCGCGCGAGCTCGCCGCAGAGGGCCTCCGCGCGAGCGGTCGCGAGCGCCGCTGGCTCGCCGGCTTCGACCCTTCCGACGCAGGCACCCGCCTCGGCCTCGAAGACCAGGATGTCCGGGGAGCGGTCCGAGATACCTTCCGCGGTGGGGACGAGCACGAGCACCATCTCTTCGAGCTTCCGCCGACCCTCCGCAGTCACGACCGACGAGCCCCGGTCGAAGTCGATGACGACGAGGGGGTGGCCGTAGCGGTGGCTCGGATGGAATGCCAACGCATGAACAACGCCCGACCTATCCGGGCAACCGTCGAGGTCGAGGGCGCCGTTGTACGTCTCCATTTCGTCGGGGCAGCGATCGCAAGCGTCCCGGATGTTGTCGCCGTCCCCGTCCCCGTCCGGGTCCCTCACACTTTCCGCACTCTCCGCCGGCGATGGCCCCTCGGTGACCTCGACGGGGCGAACCACCGGCGGTCGCTGGGATTGCCCGTGCGCGCAGCCCGACAGACCGACGAAGGTGACGGCGAGTGTCGCCCCGAAGGCGGTCGCCAGTCCCGTCAGGACGCGTCGCGATGGGGTCACCACTACGTCACAGCCTAACCCTACCCCAAGGGGCTGATCGCATCTTTTGAGCTATCCGGCTGCAAGGCCCAGGCTCGAGGCCGACGCCTCGCGCCGTGCGACGTACCATCCGGTTGGTCGCGGGCGCGGCTACTCGAATGCCCTCTAGGCGATCATGGCCGTCGGGCGCGGGGATCCGCTGTCCCCACTTGATTTCCGATCCGGGCCGCGCTGCTCTGCTGCCATGTCGGCATTTCGCGAGAAGTATCTCGACCACGACGAGCTCACGGCCCAGGTGAAAGCCTGGGCTGAGTCGTATCCAGAGCTGGTGAGATTGTCGTCCCTCACCAAGACGGCGGGGGGCCGGGATCAGTGGCTGCTGACCATCGGCCCCGATCCCGACGCGGAAAGGGAGGCTCAAAACCCATTGGCGGGTGGGCACGTACGGGACCACCTCATCGACGAGGTGCGCGGCCCTCGCGGTCATGCGTCGCCCTCCGCAGGAGGGGCAAAATCCACGGCGCTGGCAGCTGAACGCCAGAAGCCGGTCGGTCCCGCAGTCGTCGCATCGGAATCGCGCGACCCCGTGGGCGAGCACGCAGCATTCGACGAAGCTCCGCATCTCGGATTCCACGAAGCTCGGCACGCCGGCCCCGTCGCTGTCCCCTCTGGCCGCCTCGGCGAGGAACGTTTCGAGATGCTCGCGTATCACCTGATGCAAGAGCGAGCCCTCACGGTCGCGCCGTACGTATTTACGATTCTTCCGCGGGACCGACGGATACACCCTCGCCGGGCACAGCGACTTCCGTGCCGCTCGATGGACTGCGTGATTTCAGGGGGTTAGAGATCGAAAATGGCGGAATCGCCGTCACTCCGCCGGCGGCCGCCACCGAGACGGGAACACGGCTGTAGCCGTGCATGGCGGAGCGGACAAAGTCCGTGGAGCTGCACGGGTACAGACTTGTCGCCGGGTCCGGCCCAGCCGGACCCTAGGCAACGGGAACGGGAACGCGAGCGGGAACGGAGACGGCACTACCGGCACACCGGCACCACGGCCGGCGGCCTGTCTCGAGTAGGGGCCTCGGTTGCCCGGGGCCCCTCTCACAGAACCGTACAAGTGTTGTTCTCACCTTCACGCCGTCGGGCATCACAGCCTCGGCCTTCAGCCACCGGCCGATGAGAGGGGTTCGAGCTCCGCTTCTGCGGAGCCGTGGATCGCGCTCCAGGCGATATTGTTTAGATCGGGCGAGCCACGACCGAGAGGCTCTCGCCGGCCTCTGTTTCGACCACGCCTTCTTCGACCACTTCGAACCCAGCGGCCGCGAGGATCCCCGGGAGCTGGGCGCGGGTGAAGTAGCGGTGCACGATCCGTCCGTCGCGGCTCGCGCCTCCGTTCGCCGGACTGTGGCGATAGTCGACGATGAGCTTCTGCGCGCCCCGGTCCCACCGGGAGCGCTCGAGGACCGCGTGGCGCACCCCATCGACGACGACGTCGGTGACCGGCTCGAACTCCTCGCCTTCCGGGTCGTCGGGATCGGCAGACTCGTGGAAGTCATCGGCGTACCAGACGTCGAAGGCGAAGAGACCGCCGGCATTCAGGTGGCGCCGGGCGGCCACGAGGGTGCTCTGGAGGTCGTCTGCCGACGAGAGGCAGAAGAGCGTCGAGTAGGGGGCAATGACTCGGTCGAAGGCCTCGCCGAGGTCCAGGGTGCGCATGTCGCAGGCGACCAGGCGAGCGCGGTCGCCAAGGCGCTCCTGGGCGCGTTCGACGAGGTCCCCGTCGATGTCCACGCCGACCAGCCGGGGCGCCTCGAGGGCCGAGAGAATCCGACCGTAGCCGCACCCCAATTCGAGAACAGACTCGGCGCCCTCGGTCACGAAGCGATAGAAATCGACGTCGCCGGGGCTGCCGACGTGCACCGCCTCGTAGAGGTCGGCCGGGTACCCGCTGCTCACCG
>QMMC01000315.1 GCA_003647065.1 Deltaproteobacteria bacterium
AACCCGGGTTTCCGTACTACCGGGGCGATCAGCGCCGGGTTGATGGCGCCGTGGGCGGCAACGAGCGCGGCGAGTTCGACGGGCGACGGGTCGATGAGCGCCCGTGACAGCGCCAGGGAGGCTGCTCCGGTCTCCCGTCGCAGCGCCAGGCGGCGGGCTCGCCGTACCTCGTAGGTTCGGTAGATGGCGTGGACTACCCCCTCATCGCCGGCCGGGCCCTCGGCGGCGAGGCGTGCGATGTGTTCGGCGAGGCGCTCGCTCGTCGAGCCCGTGAGCACCGCTCGGCGTAGTCGTCCATCCCCCACCAGATAGGGCCCAGCGAGCATGCCTTGGCCTCCGGACCATTCGTCGGTTTCGATGACTATGGGCACCATCGGGGCGGCGAGCTGCATCGCGCCGCGGGTGAAGCGCTGCCAAGGGTCCCGTCCGGGGCCGCTGGCGGGGGTGCCATCGAAGGCAGCGTGACTGGCGAGGGTGCGCCAGTGCCACGAGGAGCTGGCGAGACCGGAGACGAACAAGGCGACGTCGGGGCGGGCGCCGGCGACGGCGCGCTCCATCGTCCAAGTGCTGGCGGTGAAGTCGTCCGTGACGATGACGAGGCTCCGGGGCGGGGGGGCGCTCGTGAGGCTTTGCCCCAGGGCGTCGAGGACCGGGGCGTCCGCGCGAACGGCTTCGGGTGCCGCTTCGAGGGCGAAGAGGCTCGTCGCGATGCCGACGAGACCGACCAATGCCCACCGGGGCCGGGGCAGGAGGGCCACGCCGGCGGCGCCGACGGTGATGACCAGGAAGACCGCCGGCCCGGCGTAGGCGACCATGTCGGGTATGACGGGGTCGATGGGGGTCACCATCGCACCGGTGACAGCGAGGACCGCGGCTCCTAGGAGAGCCGCGACGATGCGGCGCTGTCCGACGACGGCCCCGCGGGAGAAACGCGCGAGCGCATAGAGGCCGAAGAAGGGAACGGCCCCGGCGGCGTAGGGGAGGTAGCGAGCGACCTCCATGAGCTGGTCCCCGAAGGTGCCGGCCCCGGTGCCGAGATTGTGCTGATAGGCGGCACCGGTGACGTAGTCGAAGAAGCCGGCGAGGCTCGTCGGGTTGCCCCACATGGGGGCGCCGGCGGCGGCTCGGATCGGGAGGTAAACGAGCACCGAAAGTCCCGATAGGCATGCGCCGGCAGCGCTTGCGAGGACCCTCGGCCGGCGGAAGAGATCACGCCGCGCGGTCACGGCGAAGGCCGCTCCGACCCCGATGGCGGCGAGGCCGTGGGGAGGGTGCAGGCTTGCGGCGAGGCCGCCGGCGAAGGCCGCCGCGAGGAGGCTGCCGGACTTGCCGCGCTCGGAACTCGCCCAGTCGAAGAGTGACAGACACGCGACGCCGAAGAGCGACAGCGCGAGGGTGTACACCTCCGGGCGATTGGCCTGGCGCAGGACCGGCGGCGCGATGAGTACGGCGAAGCCGGCGGCGAAGGGCAGGGCGGTCGATATCGACGGTGGCAGGGGACTATCGCTGAGACGCTCTGCGATTCGCCGCGCGAAGCTGCCTGCGAGGGCGGCGGCGGCGACGGCCCCAGAGATGCTGACCAGGCTCACGCGGAATGCGGCTGGGCCGAGAGGGATGAGGGTCGCCGCGAAGCCGATAATCGCGTGCAGGGGCTGCCCCGGGGGATGGGAGCCGCCGAGCATGAATGCAGCCGCGACGAGTTCGCCGGTGTCGAAGGCGTGGGGCCCGCTCACCGAGAAGAATGCCAGGATCGCAATCGCGACCAAGAGCGCCCCCTGCTGGACGCGATGGACGACGGTCATTGCAGGTTGACGCGCTGCCGCGTTGCCTGCCCCGCTACGATGTTCACCGTGATGTTGCGCGTCACCCCGAGCTCCGGGTTGACGCATCGAATGCGGTGCGAGCCGGCGGAGAGCGAGCGATTGACGATCGGAGTCTGGCCCGCGCGCCGGCCGTCGATGGTCACCTGGCACCAGGGCCGCGCATCGAAGGTGAGCGTGCCGGGGCCGCTGGCCACGGGGCCGTCCACCATGGTCATGCCCCTTTGGGCCCCGTTGCCGCCGCCTGCTCGTCGGCGGAGTTCGACCGTGAGCTCGGTCTCGCGCCCGCCCGGGAGGTCGATGTCCTGGGTCTCTTCGCGATAGCCGGTGCGAGCTACGCGAATGGTCACCGGGGTCGCCTGGCGGCGGAAGACGTATGGACTCCCGGTTTCGTGCCACTCACCGTCGATTTGAACCCGTGAGGACCGGGGGACCGTGGTGAGGCGCAGGAGCGCTTCGTTCGGGGTCAGGGGTGTCGGCTCGAGATCGAAGGCCAGGTCCTCGACCTGCCCGGCGGTGAGCGTCAAGGGCACGGTGCGGGTCACGTACCCGTCGAGGCGCAGGACGAGGGAATGCTCGACCCCGGGTTCGATCTGGGGGATTGCCGCCGGCGTCGTGTGTTCGGTGGCGACCCCGTCGAAGATCACTGCGGCCCCGGCGGGCACCGTGCGAACGTTGATGACACCGAAGTTCGCCGCCGAGGGGCGTTCGAGGATTGCGCTGATGGTCGCCAGGGGTTCGGCCTCGGCGAGAGCCACGTCCCGGGTGAAGGGAGCGAACCCGTCGTTGGTGAGCTTTACCGTGTAGGTCGCGCCGACTGGAAGTTCGCGAATGGTGGCCGGGGTTCGTGAGCTGAGGCGCTCGCCGTCCAGCCAGATGGCTGCCCCCGGCGGCACGCTGCTCACCTCGAGGACGCCCGGGCCGGTGCGCGTGGCGATAGGCGGCGGTGGGCGGGTCATGATCCACGCGGCGCCGATGCCGGCGACCAGGATCACCAGCGCTAGGAGCACCCACGGGACCTTGCTCGCCTTGCGCTTGTGGGTCCCGGCGGCGAGGGCCTCTGCGGCCTCGGCCTCTTCGATCTCAATTTGGGCGGCGATGACCTCGGCGAGCTGCCGGCCCTCTTGCAGCATCTTCTTCTGCTGCTCGAGCTTGTCCTCGAAGAGACCCTGCATCCATTCGCCGAGGGAGAGTTGGCTCACCGCGAGCCGTTCGGCGCGCACGAAGCTCTCGAGGTCGCCCTGGAATTCGCGGGTCGACTGGTAGCGCTTGCTGCGCTCCCGAGCGAGGGCGCGGAGGATGATCTCTTCGAGGCGCTCGGGGAGATTCGGGTTGAGCGAAGTTGGCTTCGGGTAGTCCCCCTCGACGATGAGCCGCATCGTGTCGTATTCGCCGGACCCCTTGAAGAGCCGTCGCCCGGTGCTGAGCTCGAAGAGCATCACCCCGAGGGAGAAGACGTCGCTGCGCGCGTCGAGCTCGAGGCCCTGGGCCTGCTCCGGGCTCATGTACGGGATCTTGCCTTTGAGCTTGCCCGACTTGGACTCGTCGACCGCGGAGCGCCCCTCTTGGGCGATGCCGAAATCCACCAGCTTAACGTCGCCGCTGAAGGTGACGAGGATGTTCTGGGGGCTGACGTCGCGGTGCACGATTTCCATCGGCGTGCCGTCGAGGCCAGTCTGTTCGTGGGCGTGGGAGAGGCCCGCGCAACATCCGAGGACGATGGCGAGGCCGTGTTCGAGGGGGAACGAGGTCTCCCTCATCTTCTTCATCTGCCGGACGATGGAGCGGATGTCCTCGCCGTGGATGTGCTCCATGGCGATGTAGTACTGGCCGTCGACTTCGCCGACGTCGTAGGTGTGGGCGATGTTTGGGTGATTGAGGGTCGCGACGATCCGCGCCTCGGCGAGGAGCATGGAGACGAACTCTGTGTCTTCGGCGAGCTTGGGCAGGATGCGCTTGATGACGATCAGCTTCTCGAAGCCCGCCATCGAGCGCCGGATCCCTAGGAAGATCTCGGCCATGCCGCCGACCGCGATTCGACGGATGAGCGTGTACTTGCCGAAGCGTTTCGGCATCACCTCTATCGGCTCGGCGGCACCGCCGGCGGCGTCGGGCGGGCTCGGGGGGGCGGGGGCTTGGGCTTGGGACACGGGCGAAGAAACCAGTCAACCTCGCGATTATGCGAGCAAATGAGGGGCAGAGTATCCCATGGGGGGCCGGCTCTCTGTCAACCGATAGCGGCGGCTTCGGCAGCGGCTCGCGCCGGTCCGAGGAGCTTCTCCAGGGATTCACCCACCGCGCGCTGGGCTGCCGGCAGGAATTCGTCGAGGGTCGTGACCTCGGAGGGCCCGAGGGCGAGCCGCGGCCGGCCCTCGAGGATGCGCACCAGGCGATCGCGGACGGCTGTGGGATCGCCATAACCCGTCGGCACCCCCCATCGTCCGAGGCGCGCTGTGAGGGTGGCATAGCGCTCCCGGTGCCCGTCCCGGGCAAAGCGCAGCTCGCTGCCTAGGCGGGTCGGAGCCATGGCTTCGACCGCCGCCAGGTACGCCTCGGCGAGGCCGGGCTCGTCGACGAGGAATCCATCGAGGAGCAGTTCGAGTCCTACGTGGGCGACTGCCCGGGCGGGGCCCCGGGTGACGCCCGAGGCCTGGAGCTCTGCGAAGAAAGCAGCCTGGAGGGTGATGAAGGCCGGGGTCCGGTGAAAAGTCTCATCGGTAGCGTGGTGAAACGCCACCCCGGCGGCGACGTCTACGTTGTCGCTCCGGGCGCCGTGGATGCGGGCCATGCCGAAGAAATCGGGCAGCATGGCGCCGAGCACGTAGGCCGTGTCCGTCCGGCGCAGTCGCGCGACGTAGGCGTGGGCGATGAAGTTCACGGCCGGCCCGGGGCCAAGAGGGAGGCCTGGGCAAAGAGCGGGCCTTCGAGGACGGCCTCCGCGGTGACAGGGCCGGTGAAGCCCGGTTCTGATCGAAACCAGGTGCGCTGGCGTCGCGCGTAGACGCGGGTGGCCTGGGTGATTGCCTGGGCGGTTTCCTCGAGGGTGGCCTCACCTTCGACGAAGGCGACCATCTGCCGGTATCCGACGCTGCCGAACGCACGGGCGCTTCGCGGGTAACGAGCGAGCAGGCTCCGGACCTCGTCCGCGAAGCCGCCGTCGATCATCGAACGGGTGCGTGCGTCGATGCGACCCCGGAGCACGTCGGTGCCCGGGTCGACGAAGAACTGCATGCCGGGGTAGCGGGGGGCGCCGAGGGCGTGGCGCGCGCGCAGCTCGCCGAGGGCCTCTCCTGTCTGTTCGAAGACTTCGAGGGCGCGGATGACCCGTAGGGCGTCGTTCGGGTGGATTGCCGTTGCTCCGATGCGGTCGACCGTCGTCAGGCGCTCGTGCAGCGCTGGGCTGCCGATGCGCGCGGCTTCCGCTTCGAGGCGCGCTCGAAGCTCCGGGTCGACCGGGGGAAGGTCCACGAGGCCGCGCAACAGGGCCCGGAGCCAGAGCCCCGTGCCCCCGACGACGATCGGAAGGCGGCCTCGGTCCGCGATCTCCCGGATGGCCCGGTCCGCCAGGCCGGCATAGGACATCGCATCAATTTGCTCGTCCGGGTCCAGCACATCGATGAGGTGGTGGGCCACGCCGCCCCGCTCGGAGTCGCGGGGCTTTGCCGAGCCGATGTCGAAGCCCCGGTAGACCTGCACGCTGTCGGCCCCGACGACCTCTCCGTCGAGGGCGCGGGCGAGGGCGATGGCCGTGGCGGTCTTGCCGCCGGCGGTCGGTCCCGCGAGGACAATGAGCGAAGGGCGGCTCATCGGCCGAGGCGCCGCTCGATCTCCCGGAGCGGCACGGAGTAGACCACGGGACGTCCGTGGGGGCAGTGGCCGGCGAAGTCGTCGATCCGGTCGAGCTCCCGGAGAAGCGCAGCGCATTCTTCGGGGGTCAGGGGGTCCCCAGCGCGGATTGCCCCGTGGCAGGCCATCGTCGCCAGTGCCGTGTCGATCGCGTCGCCGAAACTCCGCTCTCCGCCTCGGCCCAACTCGTCGAGCACATCCCGGAGCAGGCGGGCCGGGGGGGCCTTATGCACGAGCTGGGGAACGGCGTGCACCGCCACGGTGTGCTCGCCGACCGCCGCGACGTCGAGGCCGAGGCGGGTGATCTCGTCTCGACGCTCCTCGACGAGGACCGCCTCGGCGGCGCTCACCTCGATGCGTTCGGGGAAGAGCAGGCGCTGGCTCGCGACTTCGTTGCGCCCGTGGGTCTTTCGGAGCCCGTCGTACTTGATGCGCTCGTCGGCGGCGTGCTGGTCGAGGATGTGCAGCCCGTCTTCGGACTCACACACGATGAGCATGCGGCGGACCTGGCCGAGGACCCGCATCGAGCCGAAGTAGCCCGCCTCCTCGAGCAGGGGTGCCGTATGGGCTACGGCACCTGGCGCGCTTGCGGGGTAGGGCGCGGGCCCGTCCCGGAGGGCGAGGGCGAGGCCCCAAGGGTCGGGTTCGGCGCTGGCGTCGATGCTCGCGCCTTCGGTCTCGGGAGCTTTGGCCGAGGACCCGAGGCGCGCGTTCCAATAGGACGGTCCCCTCGCCGCGGGCCCGCCGAAGGCCGTCGTGCCGAGGCCCGAGGCCAGAGTCCGGGTGATCCCGTCGAGGACCGTGCGTCCCCGGGCGAAGCGCACCTCCGACTTCTGTGGATGCACGTTGACGTCGATTTCCCGAGGGTCGACGTCGAGGTAGACGACGCCGGTCGGGTAACGCCCCGGCGGCAGCACCGAGCCGTAGGCGAACGCCACCGCCCGCGCGAGGGCGCGGTCCTTCACCGGGCGCCTGTTTACGAAGATGTAGAGCCCGCCCGAGCCACTTCGGGCCCGCTCCGGAGGGCCGAGGTAGGCATCGACGGTGAGGGCCTCCCAGCGTCCGGTGACGGCCCTCAGCTCTTCCTTGAAGACGGCCCGGGCCCGGGCCTCCCGGGACTTCGCCGGGAGGTATTCACGGGCCCGGCGCCCTTCGCGTTCGAGGGTCAAGCGCAGACCCGGGTGCGCCAGGGCCGCCCGGAGGCAGGTGTCGGATATGTGGGCGCTCTCGGTCGCCTGCGATTTCAGAAACTTTCGTCGTGCCGGCACATTATGGAAGAGGTCCTTCACCTCGACCGTGGTCCCGGGGGCGCCGCCCACTTCTCGGACCTCCCCCGGGGTGCCTCCGGACGCCGTGACCTCGGTGGCGCCGACCGCATCCGGTTGACGGGTCGTCAGGCGGAAGCGCGAAACGCTCGCGATCGATGGCAGCGCTTCGCCCCGGAAGCCCATGGTACCGATCGTCTCGAGGTCTTCGATGGAGGTGATCTTGCTGGTCGCGTGGCGCCGGAGCGCCAGGATCGCCTCACCCCGGGTCATGCCGAAGCCGTCGTCGGAGACCCGGATTCGGCCGACGCCGCCCCCGTCGATGGCCACCGAGATGGTCGTCGCCTCGGCGTCGATCGCATTCTCGAGGAGCTCCTTCACGATGCTCGCGGGCCGTTCGACCACCTCTCCGGCGGCGATCTGGTCGACGAGGGCGTCGTCGAGGACCCGAATGCGCCCGGACGCCTCGCGGGGAGCGTCATCCACGACTGCATTCTCTATCAGATGCCCCCCACCGAAGCAACGGGCGCGGGCGGCAACTCGCTGAAGTTGCAACGGAAATACGGAGCGAGTGGGGCGCTGCGTTCGTTGACCGCCCAAGGGGGCGATGCTAACGTGGGTCCGTCACTTAGGCTGGCCTAGCGCATGAAGATCTGCCCTATTTGCAAGTCGGAGTATGGCAGCGGCGAGATCTTCTGCCCCAACGACGGGTCCAGGCTCTCATCGCGGAGCCAGTACGACTCGGTCTCGATCGACCCGAACGACCCGCTGGTCGGCCTCGTCCTCGGGGGCCGCTACCGCGTCATCAAGGCCATCGGCGAGGGCGGCATGGGCATCGTGTACGAGGGTGTGCACGAGGTCATCGAGAAGAAGGTCGCCATCAAGGTGCTCCGGGACGACTTCTCGAAGCGTCCCGAGGTCGTCGAGCGCTTCCGCCAGGAGGCGAAGAGCGCGTCCCGAATCGGCCACGAGCACATCGTCGACATCTCCGACTTCGGCGAGACGCCGAACGGCCAGAGCTACTTCGTCATGGAGTTCTTGGCCGGTGCGGACCTGGCCGACATCCTCGCCGCCGAGGGGACGATCGCTCCGGCTCGGGCCGTGAACATCATCATCCAGTGCTGCAAGGCCCTCGGGGCGGCCCACGCCAAGGGCATCATCCACCGCGACATGAAGCCCGAGAACATCTTCCTGACGAGCCGCGATGACGAGCCGGACTTCGTGAAGATCGTCGACTTCGGCATCGCGAAGATGTCCGACATCGAGACCGACGGCGCGCCCGGGAGAAAGCTCACGAAGACGGGCATGATCTTCGGCACCCCCGAATACATGTCGCCGGAGCAAGCGGCGGGAAAGCCCCTCGATCATCGCGTCGACGTCTATGCCCTCGGAGTGATCCTCTTCGAGATGCTCACCGGGCGGGTGCCCTTCGTCGGCGATACCTTCATGGGCATTCTGACCCAGCACATGTTCGAGGACATCCCCGCTCTCGAGGTGGTGAACCCGAACGTGCAGTGCTCGGAAGAACTCGCGGTGGTCATCTACAAGACCATGTCGAAGGACGCCGACGAACGGTACCCCGACATGCCCGCCCTCGGGCGAGCGGTCGCCGCGGCGATGGAGCTCGACGGCGTCTTCAGCGTCGACACCATGGTCGGCTGGGGTGAGGTCAGCAGCCCGGGCAAGCGGATCAGCATCGCCGAAGGGGCCGCGACGATCGAGATGGAGCCGACCCGCGGGCGCGCCAAGCTTTTCGCCCTCGTGGGGGTCGGCATGTTGCTCATCGCCGGCGTCATCGGCGGCTACCTCGCGTTTCAGCCGCCGTCTACGGCCGCCAACGGGGCGAGCACGCTCACCAACGTGGGCAACGAGCCCCTCGTCCCCGATGACGGGACCATGCCTCTCGCCGGGGTCGCCGATGCGAGCCAGGCCGATGTCGTGGTCGCTGCGGCAGAGAGCGCCGACGCAGCCGTGGAGGCACCGTCGGCGGTCGACATGATGATGGTCACCATCGAGGTGGTCACCCGCCCCGACGGCGCGGAGATCATGGT
>QMMC01000316.1 GCA_003647065.1 Deltaproteobacteria bacterium
GACCTTGGCGCCCATGACGGGCCGCGTCCGGGCCTCCCGGATGGCGCGGATGCCGTCCTCGAGGAGCTTGTTCATCTGGTAGACGAGGGCGTCGAGGTCTCCGCCAAACGCCCCATCGAGCACAGGCTGCGGCGTGAGGTAGAGCTTCAGAATCTCGGGGCGGTCCTTGCCAAAGTAGAGCGGCGGCCGCCTCACCTCGATGAAGCCCGTCTTCCACAGCCCGAAGTCGAGGGTGCGCATCGGCATGTACTCGGGCCGCTGGACGAGGCCTGCGGCGCAGGGGTTGAGGGCGTCGTAGATGAGGCGGCTCGCCTGGCCCTCGGCGTCGAGGAGCCGCATGTAGTGCGTCTGCCGGTCGTCCCAGAGCTCTCGCGGGGCGTCGTAGCGCTCTTGGCAGAGCAGCGTATGCAGCGAGCAGCTCAGGTCGCGGTGGAAGCGCTGGGTGAACTCGGGGAGGTTGTCTCGCGTCGGCGTGACATCGGTGTGGTGGTGGGTGATGTTGAGGGCCGAGAAATGCACCTCGACGTCGGTCTCGCGCTGGGCGTCAGCGAGGGAGTAGAGCCAGCAGTCTGCGACGAGGGGGTGCCACGGGGCGAGGAACGCTTTGCGAAGCGTGGTGCGCCGAGTGATGGCGGTGGTCGCCCCGGGGACGACGATGAGAGGTGCGCTCACGGGGAGCGTGAGCACTCACGGGCCGTGCCAGCGAGGATGTCGCGAGATTACAAGGGATTGTTGGCGGTCACGGTGGCGGCCGTCGGCGATCCGCCGGCGGCCGCCACTTGGGCGCCTCTTCGGCGTCGTCGGAGTGGACGGACTTTGGCGCACGTTGGAGGGTTCCCCGAGGGGTTCCCCGAGGTCCTAGGACTCGAGGTGCAGCGGGGGAGGACCGATGCTCGATACCGGGTTGCTGGTATCATGCCGGCCATGAGGTCCGAACTGGCAGCGCTAGTGGCCGTCTTGTTTTGGTCAACCGGGTGCGGTCGAGACTACACACAGGTGATTGCGGAGACTGTTGCAACCTACTGCGATCGCGCTCTGGAATGTGATCCGGATCTGTCCCGACTTGAGCAATGTGAGAACCCATGGTCCCAGGTGGGGCTTGACGCTGCCGGGCAGGGTGATGAGTGCTTGCGCCGATGGGAGGCGGTAATGCTCTGCGCTGCCGCCACGGCCTGCGACGAAGTTCCGATGCCGCTCAGCGCACCGTCGTGCTCGGCCGAAACGGACAGCCTGTTTGATGAGTGTTTCCCCGAGTAGTCGCCGAGGTTTCCGAAGGCTCGCGACTGCTGTCCGGTCGGACCCACACAGCACGGAGATCTGCGTGAGGTTGTGTCCAGAAGTGGGCTCAACGGCCTCGACCTCTACCCGTCCCTGGTCAGCCATGCCCCACTCGAACCCCAGAAGAGCCGGTTGCTTCGGGGGTCGGAGACGCGTGGTTGAGTTGCTGAGTTGTTCGCGAGCGCAGCGTTCGAGCGCACTGCAGTGTGCCTCTCAGCAGCCTGCTTGCCTAGCTGCGGCGAATCCCACAACCTCACGGGCCAGCGTCATCCGCGCCCAATGCTCGGACGGCGCCCATGCACGAGGGCGACCAGGCATGAACATTCCCGTGGTGGCAATCGGAGGCGGAGTCGGGCCCATGGCGGGCGTCGAGCTGCATCGGATGATCATCGAGAGCACGGTGACGGACGGGACCGACCAGGATCATCTGGAGGTGCACCACTTCTCTCGCTCGCCAGACATCGCGGACCGCACGGGGTTCCTGCGTGGGCAGGTCGCGGACAACCCCGCAGAGGGCATGTTCCGTAGCCTCGAGATGGCCGCGCGCTGCGGGCAGATGGCGGGGCGCCAGGTGCTCGTCGGAATCCCCTGCAACACGTTCCACGCGCCGCCCATCTTCTCCCGGCTCACCGAGCTCATCGCGGAACACGCGCTGAACGTGCGCGTACTTCACATGATCGACGAGGTCGGGTCCGTGCTCGCCGGGCAGCGGCCGGGCTTGCGGAAGGTGGGCCTCCTCTCGACCACGGGTACACGCATGGCGCGCATCTTCCCGAACGTGCTCGAGCCCCTGGGCCTCGAGGTGCTGGAGGTGCCGGAGACTGCACAGGACACGGTGCACGAGGCGATTTACCACCCGAGTTGGGGCGTCAAGGCAGCGAGCCCAGTCTCGCAAGAAGCTGGGGCCCAACTCGCGGAGATGGCGGATGTCCTATGTGACGCCGGGGCCGGGGTGATCCTCCTTGGATGCACGGAGATCCCCTTGGCGCTTCCCCACGGCCATCATCGATCTGTGCCGCTGGTCGACCCCATGCGAGTCCTCGCCCGTGCTCTCGTTCGAGAAGCCGCGCCCCAGAAGCTGCGGCCCGTCTCGGGCGCCGCACCACCAGTGAAGTAGCCTTTGCAGCTCATGGGTGGCTCACGTTCCATTCGGCTCGCATTCGCCTTGGTGATCATGACGCCTGGGGTCGTGACGGGGCAGGAGCCTGCCGACGTGCTGGCCGATCACGGCTGCCTGGCCTGTCACACCATCGATGGGTCCCCCGGACCGGCGACGACGTTCTCGGGGCTCTTCGGAAGCTCTTCGACGGTAGTGACTGGCGGAGTCCGGCAAACGGCGATTTGGCCAGCCTCCTGCTCTTCGGCAGCTTCGCCTCACTCGCCATCGCCGGCATGCTGCACATCGACCGCCGTCGTCTTCGAGAGCTCGGGGAGCCATGGGCCGCATTGGTGGCCCAGACGTCGGTGCTGCCTTTCGTCGCCATCATCGCCGGACGGACCCGGCTCGATGCGCGTGGGCTGTGGTGGCGCGCGCTGCTCGGATTGGCCTCCTACGCCGCCATGCTCGCGCTCCATGAATGGGAGATGGGCGTCTCGCCATTTCAGGGGGTTAGAGATCCAAAATGGCGGAATCGCCACCATTGCGCCGGCGGCAGCCACCGTGGGCGACCAGAATCGCGGCTCGGCTGCTCGGCTTCGCAGTTGCGAGGCCGCCGTACCCCGGGATGGGCCCCTCCCGGACGGACGGCCATCGCGACTCGATTTTCGCCAAAGTCGAGCCTTGGGCGAGAAGCCCTGCTAGACCTCCGCTGTGGGCGGCGGTCAGTTCTATCTCTACATGTACGGGTTCCTGTGCATGGGCGTGAGTTTCCTAGTCACGATCGGTGGAGGCCTCGTCATGTGGGGCCGGCGCCGTGAGCGCCTCGAGCGCAAGGCCCGGCTGGAGCGGCGCGGTAAGCAGAGCGCTTCGTGAAGCGGCTGCACGCCCTCGGCGCATTTGTCGCCTGTGCGTGCGCTGCGACGGCGGCGGCGCAACTCGAGGACGCGGAGCATCTCAGCGCCCCAGTTCCCGAAACGGTCCATCTGCTCGAGTTGGCCGCCGGCCTCGAACGACCGCCCGCGGGGGCGACGGCGCGGCGGCTCGTCGCCATCGCCCCCACAGCAACCGCGGAGACGAGCCCCTCCCCGGCCCTCGAGACCGACACGGCCCCCGCCGACTGGCGCCTCACGGCGGCAACGGGGCGATCACCGGCGACGGTCACCCTCGATGTCGGCGGCCCTCTGGGACCGCTCCTCCGGACGACCTTGGCCTCCGACCTGGCCTACGTGCACGCCGTCCGCGTGGATGACGACGCCGACTTCACGGTCCAGGGAGAGGCGGTGCGCTCTCGGACCGGAGTGCAGGCACGGCTGCGCATCGGGCCAAGAGACGGAACCCAGGGACACCAACGTGACTACCAGGGCCCCGAAGAGGGCCTCCTCGCGTTTGCCCACTCCTTCGCCGACGACGCCGTAGAGGCCTTGACCGGTCGGCGCTCCGGCTTTGCAGGGCGCCTCACTTTCAGTCGACGCATCGCCCGCGGTCGAAAAGACATCTTCGTCGCAGCGGCGGACGGGCGAAACCTCGAGCGCATGTCCAGCGGCCACGGCATCGCCACCCTGCCCGCCTTTGGCCCGGGGGGCGTCTTCTACTCGGTAGCGACCCCGACCGGCGTCTTCATCACGCGGTCGGGCCTCGACGACCGACCCCTCGTCGGCGGCCGGCGGACCAACATGGGCGCTCGCTACTGCCACGGACGCCTCTATTTCGCGTCATCACGAGATGGCAATACGGACATTTACAGCGTGCTTCCGGACGGCACCGACGAGCAGCGGCTCACCCACGATGAGGGCATCGACGTGAGCCCGACCTGTGCGCCGGGGGGTGGTATCGCCTTCGTCTCGAGCCGGCGAGGCCGCCCGCAAGTGTTCCTGCGCAATGCCGGAGACGGGCCGACGGCAGAGGTGGAGCAGCTGACCCACGGCCCCGGCGAGAGCCAGACCCCCGCCCTCTGCGGCCGCTTCGTGGCCTACACCGAGGTCGAAGACGGTATGCGCGTGGTGCTCCTCGACCGGGAGACCGGCGTCCGCCGTCAGGTGAGCCCCGGGACCGCGGGGGACCACCTGGACCCGGCGTTTTCGCCGGGGTGCCGCATGCTCGCCTGGGTCGGCCCCGGGGGCCTGCATGTTGCCCGCCGCGACGGCCACCTCCGGCGAGTCATCGTCGAAAGCGCGCCCGGCACCCTGGGCACCGTCCGCTGGGAACGCTGACGGCAAGAAGGCGAAAGGGCGACGTCAGTCGACCGGAGCCGGATTGACGGCCCGAGCTGACGCCTACTCAATCGACGGCGGGCAGAGGTGGGTGCCTTCGATGTTGAAGAGCCTCGGCGTGATGACCTCGGTCATGCTGCTGCGCTCGGAGTGCATCTGAACCTCGACCTCGAGCCAGCGCCCCGGGGTCACCCCGGCGGTCTCGAGGGCCGTGCGAATGCTCGCCGGCGACGTCGCCGACGGGACCTCGGCCACGAGGACCCAGTCGAGGGCTGCCAGATCGGCGCGGTTCGCCGCGGTGCGCACGCGCCAGATGAGCCGCGTCCCGGGGGGCACGTCGGCGACCCAGCGAAGGTCCTCCCACTCGGTCCCCGTCGTCGTCGCGTCCTCGGCACAGCCTTCGAACGTGCGCCGATAGTAACCGCGGGGGTTGGTCGCGAGGCGCAGCTGCTGCCCCGTCATGTCCGAATACGTGTAGGGGCCGACGATGCGGTTGGCGACGCCGGTCTCGACGGTGGCGGCATCGATGGTCGGCCCCGGGGTCACCACGATGGCGGAGTTGTGGCTGCGATTGATCGTCCAGACCTTGCCGTCGAAGTCGATGGCCATGCCCTTCGAGCTGAAGCCCCCGGTCCCGGCCACGAACTGACTCACCGAGGGGTCGCTGCCCAAGATGCGGCGGATGCCGCTGTCCCAGCACGCGGCCCAGACCCACCCGTCGGCGTCGGCGGCGATGCCGTGGCAGTTTTGACCGACGTTGGCGCTCGCCCAGCGGCTCGCCCCGGCGGCTGCGTAGTGGTCGTAGCGAACGACGTTGCTCGACCCGTGGTTGGCCGTCCAGACCCGCTGTTCGAGATCGACGGTGATGCCGTATGGGTTTTCTCCGCCAGGCATGGGAATGCGCTGCTTCACGCAGGTATCACCGGTCGCATCGCAGTAGGGAGCGGAGCACGACGCGGTATCGAGGCACCGGGTCGTATCGATGCGTCCGAGGGCGTAGTGCCCGCGCCCGCTGACCCAGAGCTGCCCGTTCCCGTCGAGGGCGAATCCATAGTTGTTCGTGGGCGACTCGGTCCGCACCACGATGGACCCGTCGTCCCCGTCGAGCTTCCAGGCGATGCCCTCCCAGCCGCCGATCCAGACGAAGGAATCGAAAGTGAAGTCGAGCCCCTCGACGTCTTGAGCTGCGACCGCGCGGATGATGCCGCCATCAGGGAGGGACGTATTCCAGAGCATGCAGTCGTCCATGCCCCAGGCGAGTATGTCGTCGGGACCGGTGGAAGTCGTGACGACGCCATCGGCGTTGGTATCCGGGCAATCGGCGCCGAGGGCGCTGATCTTCGTGACGGTCCGCCCGCCGCGGTTGCCGATGTAGGCATCACCGAAGAGGTTGACGCTCGTCCGCGACGGGTCGTTGCTGGTGCCCGCGGGGCCGGTGACGTAGCGGGCGACTTCGACGTAGGTCCGCGTGTCGACCTTGGAGACGGTCCCCTGGGCGGTGTTGGCAATCCAGATGAAATGCGTGTCGACCTCCCGCGAGTCGAGGACGAGCGCCCCATCCTCGTCGACCGAGACGCCTTCGGATTCGTCGACGGCGACGTCGAAACCGTCAGAGCCGGCCGACCCGCCGGTGCCCACGCCGCCGACCTCACAGTAGGAGATGCAGTCGCCGCAGGGGGAGCGCACGCCATTGTCGGCGACTCCGTCGCAGTCGTTGTCGAGGCCGTCGCAGATTTCGGCGCCGGTCTGGACGGCGTTGTACTCCTCACAGTCGGGCCCCCGGGTGCATCCGAGGCCGTAGCCATCGCCATCGGGGTCGTCGCAGGCCTCACCGCCGCCGTCGGCGACCTCACAGAGGCCATCCACGCAGAACCCGCGATCGCAGTCCGCCGAGGAGGTACACGGAGCTGCCTCCGGACCCGTCCCCAGG
Source organism: Deltaproteobacteria bacterium (assembly GCA_003647065.1). Classification (GTDB taxonomy): domain Bacteria; phylum Myxococcota_A; class Polyangia; order Polyangiales; family B10-G4; genus B10-G4. The sequence continues at coordinate 6,518 of QMMC01000316.1, forward strand.
CTATTCGAGCAATCGCACGCAACGATGGACAGAAGAAATGGAATCAAGAGGCTCCACCGGGGCACCCGGACCCCGGTCCTCAGCCCCACCTCGGGGAGGTTTTGGGCCATTTCGTACTGCTGCGGTGTTTTGCCAACCATGGAGACCATTGTATCTCAAAGAACGTGCCGGGGCGCGTGGCTCCCCACGAGATGCTCTCGGGCCGCCTTGACCGGGGTGCCCCCAAGCAGTAGAAGGATGGAAATTACCTAGGTTTTTTCGCCATCTCGGACCCCGAGGTGGCCATCGCGAAGGACTCGAGAGACGTGGCCAAGGGGAGCTCCGAGGACGGAACGGGCGGCAGCCTGCTCAGTCGTGCTCCGATGATTGGACGACGCCTCGCGACCCTTCTCTTCTGGTTTGGTGCGCTCTACATGGCCGCCGCAGCTTTCTACTCCATCCCACAGCAGCTCTTCTGGCCCGAGGCCAGCGCGGCAGCACCCGCCGCGGACTGCGCGACGGGGGTGGTGGAGCTGCGCGCGGAACTGTTGTCGCACGCTTCAACGCACGTCGAGGCCGCCGGTACCGGCGACCCCGGCGAGCTCGAACCCTGGCTGCACAGCTGGGACCTCCGCCACGCCTCCCTCGCTCAGCTTTGTGAAGGGGACGGGGAATACGCCCATGAGGCTCTTGGTCGAATGCGCCACCGCATCGAGGACGCGCTCAAGCGCAACATCCGCGATCTGGCACCGCTAACGCGGGACATCGACCGAGGCCTTTCCAAGATTGCTTCGCACTGAAACCGAGAGCACGACCACGATGACTACGGAAGTCACTGAAACCACCCAGGCCAGCGAGCCGACCTTCGACGCCATTCCCCTATCCGATGCGGTACGCCGCGCGGTGAACGAGATGGGGTGGGAGAACCCCACGCCGGTGCAGCTCGCGACCTACGAGCCCGCATGCGCCGGGCGGGACCTGATCGTTCAGGCCCGGACGGGCACCGGGAAAACCGGCGCCTTCGGGATCGTCATCGCTGACAAGCTGGTGACGAATGAGCCTGGCGTGCAGGCCCTCATCCTCGCCCCGACCCGGGAGCTCGCCCTCCAGAGCGCCCGGGAGATGCAGAAGATCGGCGCCCACAGCGGCATCACGACCACCGCGGTCTACGGCGGCGCGCCGATCGAGCGCCAGGTCCGAGAGCTCGACGATGGGGCTCAGGTCGTGTCGGGCACGCCGGGGCGCGTCCTCGACCACCTCAAGCGCGGCACCCTCGACGCGAGGAACCTCTCGGTCCTCGTCCTCGACGAGGCCGACGAGATGCTCTCGATGGGCTTCGCCGAAGAGCTCAATGCCATCATCGACCGGCTGCCGGAGAAGCGCCAGACGCTGCTCTTCTCGGCGACCGTCGACCGAGCCATCGAGCGCGTCGCTTCTCGCCACATGACGGACCCCGAGCGCATCGAGCTCTCGAGCGACGCGGTCGGCGCGACCACCATCGACCACTACACCTACCTGGTCACCGGCCAGGGCAAGGTGAACGACCTGATCAAGATCATCGAGGTCGAAGACCCCGAGAGCGCGATCATCTTCTGCAATACCAAGGCAGAGACCGAGATGGTGTCGCAGCGCCTCTCCCAGTCCGGGTACAACGCGACCTGGCTCAACGGCGACCTGGCCCAGTCCGACCGCGAGAAGGTCATGGCCCGGACCCGCGCCGGCAAGCTGCGCTTCCTCGTGGCGACGGACGTCGCGGCTCGGGGCATCGACGTCTCTCACGTGACCCACGTGATGAACTACACCTTCCCGCCGGCGATCGAGCAGTACATCCACCGCACCGGGCGTACGGGACGGGCCGGGCGGACGGGCACCGCGATTTCCATCGTGAGCCCCCAGGAGCTCGGCTCCCTCTACTACCTGCGCCTCCAGTACAAGATCTTCCCCGTCGAGCGCTCCCTGCCAAACGCCGGCGAAGAGCGCACGCGGCGTGAAGCCGACCGCATCGGGCTTCTCGACGCGGCCTTCCCGAACCAGCCGACTGAGATGGACCTGGCGGTCGCCCGCCGCTTGATGACTCACGCCGACGCCGAACGGCTCCTCGGTGGTCTCATCGCGACCTTTTTCGGGCAGGGCGAAAACGTCGACGAGGAAGCCGCCGCCGCGCGACGCGAGCGGAACCCAGAGCCCGTGGCAGACGAAGGCGCCAAGGCCAGCGACGACGGCAAGAAGAAGAAAAAGCGCAAGAAGGACGACGACCGGGACAAGAAGCGGAAGAAGAAGAAGGCCTCTTCTCCGGCCCCGGCGGAGGCCTCTGCTTCCGCGTCGTCGAAGGATGAGCCGAGCGCACCGCCGGCCCGGGAAGACTCCAAAGCCGAATCTGCTTCGAAGGCCCCCGCCGCCGAGGCCAAGTCGGAAGACAAGTCCGAGACCGCA
>QMMC01000317.1 GCA_003647065.1 Deltaproteobacteria bacterium
CGCGGGCTGCTCGAAACCGAGACCACCTCGCTTGTGTCTCACGCTCCATCCAACACTGTTTGGGTCACCCCGGTCAGGTGCCGTCACCGCGGCCAAGACGACTAAGACGATCGATGCGCACCGCGGCGTCGATCAATCCGAGGTGGCTGAAGGCCTGAGGAAAATTGCCTAGCCCCGAGTTGTCCCGGGGGTCTACCTCTTCGGCGAGGAGCCCGAGGTGGTTGGCAGCCCGAACGGCGTGGGCGTCGAAGACGCGCTCGGCGGCGTCGACCTGCCCTAGGACCGCGAGGGCCTCGGCCAACCAGAAGCCGCAGAGTACGAAGGCCCCCTCGCTCCCGCCGACCCCGTCATGCATGTGATAGCGGTAGAGGAAATCGCCGTCGCCGAGGACCTCACGGATGCGCTTCACCGTAGCAACCGCGCGGGGATCCGAGGGCGCGACCAGGCCATGGATGGGCACGAGGAGGAGTGACGCGTCGACCTCCTCCATGCCGTAGGCCGTGGTGAAGTGCTCTCTGCCCTCGGCGACGCCACAGCGAAGCACGTCGGCCTTCACCTCCCGCGCCTCGCCGTGGAAACGCAGGCGAGCCGGTTCATCGCCAAAGCTCTGCGCGAGAGCTGCCGCCCCCTCGAGGGCCACCCAGCTCATCAGCTTCGAGTGCACGTTGTGGCGCTTCGGTCCCCGCGGCTCCCAGATGCCGTGGTCCGGTTCATGCCAGCGCTCGCGCACCTCGTCCGCCGCCCCTCGGAGCCTCTGGTAGTGGTCGCGGGTCAGCCCCGTGCCCTCGTCCCGCGCCCCCGCTGCAACCTGGAGGGCCGCCGCGCAGTCGAAGAGCGTGCCCGCCGCGTCGAGTTGCAGTTGCTCTCGGGCGCCGTTGCCGATGCGCACCGGAGCCGAGTCGCGATAGCCGCGGAGGTGTTCGAGGGTGGTCTCGGTCGGGACCTCGTGGCCGTCAACGGTGTACATGACCCGAAGCTCGGGGTCTCGCGCCAGGGTCTCACGGACGAAGTCGAAGAACCGACGCGCCTCCCGGCGGCCACCGACGCGCAGCATCGAGCGCATGGCCATCGCCGTATCCCGGGTCCAACTGTAGCGGTAGTCCCAGTTGCGTGTTCCCCCGATCCACTCGGGGAGCGACGTCGTCGGTGCGGCGACCATCGCCCCCGTCGGCGCGTAAACCAGGAGCTTCAGGAGCAACGCCGACCGTACGACCCGGTCCCGGTGCGCACCCTCGTAGGAGAGGCCCCGGACCCAGGCGCGGCCCCCCCGGCGGGCCTCCTCGAGGACCTCGGCGGGGCGATGGCTGTCGGCCGGCGCGGCGCTTTCGGCGCCCCAGGCGAGGACCAGCCATCGCGATTCGCCAGGTCGCACCCGAAGGGTCGCCCGGACCCCACCTTCGGCCCGGGCTTCGAAACGCAGCCCCTCGGCGGTGAGGGCGAAACGCGTCGCTGGGCCACCCGTGCAAACCAAGCCGCGTTCTTCGATGTCGACGCGGGCCGGGCGGCGCCCGTAGTCGAAGCGGGGGTCCACGACGACGTCGAGTTCGACCTCTCCCACGAGTCCGTCGACGCGACGAAAGACGAGCCCGCGAGGGGCACCGGCTTCGTCGTCCCAGGGCATGAAATCGACGAGGCGCGCTTCACCCTCCCCCGCGACTCGGAAGGTCGTCTCGAGCACGTTCGTTTCGGGCTCGTAGCGTTGAAAGCTCTCGAAGGGACGGCGAGTCGGCGTCGTCGCGAGCACGCCGCCTCGGCCCTGGTCGAGCAACGCGCCGAAGACCGACGGGCTATCGAAGCGGGGAAGGCAGAGCCAATCGATGACGCCATCGACGCGGACGAGGGCCGCCGTCCGGCCATCGCCGATGATGCCCCGCGCTCCCTGGGGAAGCTGGTGCTCCTGCCCGTGCTCTTGCCCCGCGGCGATGACAAAAGAACTCCGAGATTGGTCGGCGGGGCGGGAGGTCATGGCGGTGGGGCGCTCCTTCAGCGGCGGCGGATGACCAGGAGCAGCACCGCCAAGAACGCCAACGCGCCTGGGACACCGGGGCGGGATCCGGGAGCACCAGGAGCCGCGCTGCAGAGTGGTTCGAAGAAGCTGCCCTGGATGGGATCGTCGCAGAAGGCGTCGCGCGTCTCGGTCACGTTGCCGACGCCGTCGACGGCGATCACCGAAACACAGATCGGCGACGCCACCTCTTCGGGACTCGCAATGAACGCCATGATCTGCTCAGCGGTGCTCTGATTGCGCACCCGGGCACGGAGCTGGGGCGCGTCCACTTCGGGGCCCCGCGAAAGATAGAGTTGGTACTCGATGTCTCCCAGGGGGCCATCGTCGTCGGCCGCGTCGAAGGAGACGTCGACCCGGTAGGATCCGGCGAGGGCGTCACAGGAGTCCTCTTCGATGCGGGTCGAGCTCATGTTCAGGATGGCACCCAGGGTCGGAGGCCCGATGTCGAAGCCGAAGCCGGTGCGGAAGCTGAAGTTGAAGTCGGCGTCGATGCCGAAGGCGATGCCGGCGTATCGGGTCATCGACTCGAAGGGGGCGTCGGGAGTGAAGACGAGGGTGTCGCCGACGGCCCGGGCATATCCGGGGACTTCGGGGCCGGTGTCGTCGCCGAGGAAGACGAGGATCGAAGTCGCGGGGTCGGCGCCGATCACCGGGTCTTCGAAGTACCCTTCGGGATAGCGAACCTTGATCGGCGCGCCGCGGGTGACATTGGGAGCGCCGACCGCCGGGGTCACCTCGATGGGCGCCCGGATGACCGGCTCTTCGCACTCCTCTGGAATCTGCGCGGACGCCGGAGCCGGCGATTGCGTCACGACCCAAGCGCCCGAGACGAGCATGGAGAGGACGATGAACATGGAGAAACGCGAGGGGCGCACGAGGGAACTATACCCTGCGCTCCCCGGCCGCGCTTGCGGGGCCGACCGGGCCGACCGTAGCGGCGCCTTTTTGTTGCCGGTGCAGCACTACCGGCGCCACGGCCGGCGGCCTGTCGGCTCTGCGCGACTGCGTCGCTCTGCCGCCTCGGGCCGCCTCTCGTGGCGCCTTCTTGTTGGGACCGTGATAGCGTTTCGCCGTGGGAAGCACGGACGAGCTGGGGGTCGGGGCCGCCCTCGCGGCGACCCTCGCCGGGGAGCGCGAGGACGATGCCGCCGCGACCAAGATGGCCCCGGGCCTCCGGGCTGCCTTTGGCGAGGCCCTCGGGAAAATCGCCGACGCCCCGGACCGCGCCGCCGCCCTCCGGGCCATGGCCAAGAGCGTGCGCCCCGGCCCGCGCCGCGACGCCCCCCTCTCGCCGCGAGCGCGGGCGTTGCTCGCCGCCCGGGTCGACAAGGCCACGGGCCGCGAGTGGCTCGCCACAGCCCCCGCGCCGCGCCGCGGCTACCGCCCGCCCCGGGCCCTCGTCGACGCCCTCGAACGGGCGACCCACGGCCACACTTACCCGGAGTCCCCGGACGACCTCGGTCGCGGCCGCGCCCTGCTCGCCGCGGCCATCCGGCGCGCAAAGGCGAACGACGACGAAGGTGGGGGGGCAGAGCGCCTGCTCGATGGCCTCGATGCAGAAGAAGCCGCTGCGGTCTTGGCCCTTGCCGCCCACGAAGACCGTGAGGCGCTCTGTCCCCCGCCGGCCCTGCTCATCGCGGCGACCGCCCACGGCGGCGACCGGGTCCGGTCCCTCGGCGCCCTCGCCCGGGGCGCCGGCGGCGGCGCCGACGGCGATGTCCTCGGACGGGCCGGCCGCGAGCTCTCGGAGCTCGGTCTGACCGAGGAGGCCACATGGCGCGGGTGATCCGCGACGGCGGCCCCGTGGTCCCCGGCGAGGTGGTCGACGCGACCGCCGAAGCAGCAGGTATCGTCGACGCCGCGAAGATCGAGGCCCGACAAATCCTCGAGGCCGCCCGCGCCGAAGCCCACCAGATCGAACGGGACGCCGACGCCCGGGGCCGGGCCGAGGCCGACACCCGAGCCGCCGCCATGCTCGCCGCGGCCGCGAAGATCCGCGACGGCGCCCTCGCAGGAGCCGAAGCCGAAGCGACCCGCATCGCGCTCTCGGCGGCCCGCCACATCGTCACCGGCGAACTCACCCTCGCCCCAGACAAGACCACCGCCATCGTCCGGGACGTCCTCGACCGGGCGCGGCGCGCCAAGCGCGTCCGGGTCGAGGTCCACCCCACCGACGCCCCCCGCATCCGCACAGCCCTCCCCGGCGTCGAAGTCATCGAAGCCCCCGCCGTCACCCCAGGCGGATGCATCGTCCACACCGACCTCGGCACCCTCGACGCCCGCCTCGAAGTCCGCTTCGAAGCCCTAGAGAAAGCCCTCCTAGGTGAATAGGGGACGCTCGGTTTACTTGTTTACTTGTTGGGTCGACGGGCGCCAGCGCTGCGTCGTTCAGCCTCGTCCTATTCGCTGAGGTCGGCGACGCGCATGCAACTCGGGATATAGGCTCGTCCCCCGCCATCGACGCCAGTCGGCGCCCCGTAGCCCGGTGCGTCGGATGCCACGATGACCTCGTCGACCCAGAAGTCCGTGCGGCCGGGCCTGCCATCGGTCCACGGGACGCCGTTCCAATAGTCACCGATGCCCCACTCTCTCATCGAGGCGCCAGCCACCGTCGTCGGGCCTAGGACCTCCCCGAGGAACTCGTCGTCGAGCCACACCCGCATGAACCCGTCGTCTCCGCTCGAAACCCGAACGGCTACCTGAAGGGAGAACCAGCGGTCCCGAGGCAGTTCGACATCAAAATCTCCGGGAACGTGGGCGGCTTCGGAGATGATTCGCAGCCGTGGTCGACTGCTCCGCAGCGCTCGCCGGGCCGACCCCGGACTGAAGTAGATGCGCGCCGTGCCATCGCTCGGAGCAAGTACCAGCCACTTGACCCTGGAGTTGCCGTCGGACGGCTGACTGCAGGCCCTCGCCTCGTCGCGATCTCCGCTCGAATACTTGTAGCCGAAGCTGAACTCGCTCGGGATGTATTGGTACACGCGGAACCAAATCGTGCTGCCCGGAGGGACGTCTTCGGGGAGCCGGGTACGCCCGGCGTAGAACTTAGCTCCGCCGCACGCCGGAAGGAGCTCGGCGCCCGGGTCGGTCCGCACGCGCACGCCTCGGCCGTGACTGACCGAGTAGGTGTCGTCGACCACCGACCGACGCCAGTCGAGAAAGCTGTCACCGAGCGCGTCGCCCCCCTGGTCTCGAGCAACCATGGCGCGAAAGCCCGGCGGACACGCGCCACAGGCACCGCAGTCGCTCGCACAGTCCGAGCACGTCTCGCCGCCGCCGCATGTCCCGTCCCCGCACACGGCGGCACCACTCATCGTCGTGGTGAACCACTCCTCATTGCTGGGGTCGGAGTCTCCGAGGAGGTTGCGGGCCCGGACGCGCATTCCGTACTCGGTGTCCGCCACCAGACCCGTCAGCGCAACTGATGTGACATTGGCGGCCGTCGTGGCGTGCTCGACCCAGGACGACGTCTCTCCGTCCCAGCGCTCGATGACGAAGCTCTCCTCGTTCGAGCTGTTATCGGACCAAGCGGCTTCGGCACTCGCGTCTCGGATCGAGCTGACCGTGAAGTCTGCAGGTGTGCCGTCGGGGGCCTCGGTGGGCGCGACCCAACCGTCGGGCATGAATGCGCCGTCGGTCGCTGCATCCGGGAGCGGCTCGGTCGACGAGTCCGCCGTGCTCACCGGGGACGTCCCGCATCCGAATAGAAGGCCCAATAAGCACACCGACGACACTGCTCTCATGCTCTGCTCCCGCTCGTCCTAGAGTTAGGTGACCTTAGGCGCCTCGAGCACGCTGCACCAAGGCCACGGCCTTAACTCCGCTGAGCGGATAGGTCGTCACCGTATATCATCGAGCGATGCGTACCCTCGTGACTGCCTCGTTTGCGAGGGGATCGGCGCGTGTTGTGCTGACGTCGTTCTTGATCGTCGGATGCGGCGGGTCGGAGCCGCCGAGCCCCGCGCCGGTCGCTGCCCCGGCGGCCGCATCCCAATCGGTTAGAGCCCTTGGAGAAGAGTCGCCTTCAGGCTCTCCGCTTGGCCAGGTGGAATGGCAGCCGCTTCGCGAAGGTGGTTTGCCCGAAGAAGCGAGAGGGAGACTCGCCGAGATATTCGTGACACTGGTGAGCTATCATGCGGCCCCGGATCGGTCCGGCGCCTCCGGGCGGTTCCCCGCAGACCAAAGTCGGGTGCCCACGACCGTTCCCTGTGAACCCGTTTCGTACGATTTCACTCAACACAAGACATGGCGTGACCTGGGATTCGCTCCCTATGAAGCCCAGTCCTACGCGTACGAGCTACTGATCGACCGTGATGCCGCGACCTGGCGCGCGCGCGTGTTTGCCGACACCGACTGCGACGCCGTCCCAGTGGTGTACGAACTGAGGGGGGCGATGAACGATGACGGGATGCTCTACCGTGAGCCCGATTTCTGGGTCCTCCGCCCCGACGAGTGAGCCCGGCGACATCGGGTCCGTGCTAATCTGAAGACGTGGGCCGCCCTCAGTCGAAAGACGCGCGCTCGTTGCTCGCATCTGGCGGGGTCTTGATCGCGCTCGTAGGATTCTGCCTCGTCAGCCTCTTCACCTTGTTCTGGGTCGAAGATACTCCTAGGAGCAGCTGCGAAGCGGCAGGCGGGGAGTTCATGGAAGTGGCCCATGTCCCCTTCTCGTGCTCCTTGCCGGAAGGCTCGACGGAGTGCCCCGACGGTTGGGAGCTGTCTTCCGAGTACCCGAGCACCTGTTGGCCTGAGTAGGACCACGTCGAGGTAGGACAGAGAGAACGTAACATCGTGAAGCCCTCGAACTGGGGACGCTGGGTTTACTTGTTCACACTTGCGGGGTCGATGGGCGACCGCAGGCGGGGGGACTGCGCAGGCGCGCAGAGCCGACAGGCCGACCGCAGCGGCGCCGCCCGTTCCCGTTCCCGTTCCCGTTCCCGTTCCCGTTCCCGTTCCCGTTCCCGTTCCCGTTCCCGTTCCCGTTCCTGTTCCCGTTCCCGTGTCCGTCGCCGTAGCCGTAGCCGTAGCCGTAGCCGTGGCCGTGGCCGTGGCCGTGGCCGTGGCCGTGGCCGTGGCCGAGGGCGGCGCTCGCGGATGTCGACGGTGTTATCATCGCCGGCATGGATATCCAGCTACGTCCCCCACCCATCGGTACGGCCCACGCTCCCATCAAGATCACCGGTAGCGGGACTCTCGAGATGGAGGACGACGGTCTACACATCACTGGATTTGCAATCGCCGGGAGCACCGGCCGGACCCTCGGAATCGTCCTCGGCATCCTCACTTTCAGCGTGGTGGTCACGTTGATGACGAGCATTTTCGACTTGGCGACCCGTACCAGTTCCGTCATCGCCATAGCCGCGGCCGCCCCGGTCTTTCTGGCCGCGACGCGAAAGGCGGCGAAAGAGGGAGAGCGGGTGAGCCAAGTGTTTCCCTGGGCGAACGTGAAGAAGGTGACTTGGGATTCCGGCTCGGAATGCCTGGTGGTCGTCATCAAGGGGATGGATCCAAAGGGCGGGCTCTTCATCCTCCAACCACAGGACTCCGAACTCCAGCGAGAGCTCGAAGCCAAGGTCGCGTAAGCGCGTCGAACCGTACGAGGCACGCCAAATTCCGCGCGAGATTCTGGACCGGGTTTGCACTGAGGTGGGCTCGGCCTGACGCGAGGCTCCTTCAACCGTCGACACCGTGGTCGCGCATCTCGATGCGGCGTGAGAGAGCTTGCACGGGTCGCGAGGACCCGTGATTCGCGTTCTCGTAACGTGATAAGCTGGCTCGGTCATGCACCTCAAAGCTCTTACGGTTTGGCCTCTCCTCGTGTTCGCCGGGCTCGCCGTCGCCGGATGCAGCGACCCGCAGGTCGCCGCGGAGTTGGCGGAGCTTCGAGATCGGGTCACAGCGCTCGAGCAGCGCTCCGAGAGTGAGTTGCCGCCCGGGACGATGCCGGCGCCGACGCATGCACACCCCCCCTTGTCCGTGAGGAACTTGAGCGGTTGCGCACTGCCGGAATCGGCGATGCGCGTGCGCGTGGAACGCACCTGGGGCAACTGCAGGATCGAGAGCTTCTCCCTCGTGAACGCGCCGCGCCAAGGGGGCGCGGCTCGTTGTCCCGCGGACTTCGATATCGTCGTGTGGCTCGAGCGCGGGCGGACGGGCATCACGCCGGAGCCTCCGGGCCCGGTGCGCCTCGAGGTTCGTGGGACGCAGGCCTACGACGATGGCCGGGTCTCGGTCTCGACGCAGGGTTTCGAGTGCCCGAGCGCTGGCGACATCAGCGAGATCTGGGTCGTGCCTGCTGGCTTCGAGGCCCACACAGAGTGACCCACGAGCGATGTGCCGGAGCGAACCGCCCGTTGGCGTCAAACGTGCACTCGTAGTCCCCGTACCGACACAGCCGGTCCTGGAAGTCCGTGAGCGAACCGTACGACGTACGCCAAATTCCGCCCATCCCCTCGGCGCGAGCGCGACACCTACCGCTCTCCGGCTATCACCACCCAGACGGCGGCGGTCCGCGGGTGGCCGCCGCCAGCCGCATCGACAATGGCCGTGATTTCGCGCGCTGACGCCCTGGCACGCCCCATGACTACTCACGCCCTCCGTGAGCCCACAAGGAGCAATCACGCCCTACGCGCATCGTCGGCGAGTTCGAGCACAGCGAAGAAGAGCCGTCACACGGAAACGGAGCGGCACTACCAGCGCCACTGCCGGCGGCCTGACGGCTCGGCACGCCTCCGGCGCGCTCCCGCCTCGGGCCGCCTCTCGTGGCGCCTTCTTGTTGAGGGACACGGACACGAGAACGGACACGAGAACGGACACGAGAACGGGAACGGGAACGGGAACGGGAACGGGAACGGGAACGGGAACGGGAACGGGAACGGGAACGGGAACGGA
>QMMC01000318.1 GCA_003647065.1 Deltaproteobacteria bacterium
CCCCTTCGGTGTCGGTCTCCTCGCAGAGGATGCAGAACTCTTCACCACCGAAGCGCGCCACAATGTCGGTCTCACGCTTCATGCGGCGCAAAATCTCCCCGAGCTCCTTGAGCACCACGTCTCCGGTGGCATGGCCATAGGTGTCGTTGACACTCTTGAAGTGATCGAGGTCGGTCACCAGGAGCGAGAGCTTGCGGTCGAAGCGCTCGGCGCTCTTGATTTTGGATTCGAGCTCTTCGAGGAAGACCCGCTTGTTGAAGCAACCAGTGAGGCCATCGATGGACGCCATCTCCTCGAGGCGGCGAACCGCGGTCGCGTTCGAGAGGGCGACCGCGACGTGGTTCGCGAGGACCTGCAGGGTCGGCCGAACCTGAGAGCCAAAGGCATCCCTCCGGTGAGCGGCGAGGGCGATGGTGCCGATGGCGTGCTCGCGAACCACCAGGGGCATGATGAGCAGAGAGGCCATGCCCTTGAGGTTCTTCCGCTTGGTGAAGACCACCTGCTGGCGCGGGTCGAACTCGCCCTTGTAGGGGAGGTAGTGACGGTTCTTCACGGCCATCGCCGTCAGCGAGGTGTTGTCGCGGAAGACCAGCTTGGCAAAATCCTCGGCTCCGGCGCCGACGGCGCGGCGGACCGAATGGCGGCGCTTTTCTTCGTCGTAGAAGGTCACCGCCGCAAAGTCGTGGTGGACGATCTCTTCCGCCGCGGCGAGGCCCGCGTCGAGGACCTGGTCTTCCGTGAGGGCCGCCCCGAGCTGCTGCGACGCCGCGTAAAGCACGGTCTGCTCCCGCTTGCTCCGCTCGAGCTGCACGAAGACCCGCTCGTTCTCCACGATGCGGAGGATCTGTATCGCCGTGCTCTCGAGGACCTGCTCCTCGCGGGCGGTGAAGGGGCGGTCGACCAGGCGATCACAGGCCAGCACGCCACGGAATTTCCCGTCATCGAGGACTGGCACGCCGACGAAGGCGCGGACAGAAGCGGGGTCCCGGTAGTAGCAAAGGCCCTTGTATCCCGGCCGCATGTTCTCGAGGTTCATCGTGAGACGTCGGCTTGCGACGGCACCGACGGCCCCCTCTCCGATGGCGAATGGCCCTTCGGCGATGTGGTCCGAGTCCGTGGCCAGCTCCACGATCGAGAGCTCCGCGCCATCCTCGTCGGCGAAGAGCAGCACCGCCGTGTGCAATTCGAGGGTTCGGCGGAGCATGTCGAGGTGGTGAAAAAGGCTGTTGTGCACCTGCTCCATGCTCGACCGGAGGAGCCGCTCCTCGTCACCGCTGCCCGATGCGGTGGGGGCGCTCACCAGTCGAAAGAGGCGCGCGTCGTCCCGAACCTTCTCCCGCTCGTCATCGAGCTCGCGTCGGGAGCGCTCCCGAACCCGGGCGATCTCTGCCCGGGTGAAGACCAGGTTGAGGATCCCGAAGAAGGCGATGAAAGCCGCGTGCACGGCGAAGGGCTGAACATCGGACTGGTCCTCGGTGATGAACCAGAGGCCGGCCTCGAAGAAGGCAGCGGCGAGGACCAGGAGCGTGCCTACGGGGCGCTGCGCAAACGAGGCGACGAAGGCGACGAGGATGTAGACGAGGGGGTAGAGGTCACTCTCGAGGCCGCCGCCGATCTGCACGACGGCGTGAGCCGCGGTCAGGAGCAGCAGGCCGAGCTCGAGGTCGAGGGCCACGTTGACCGACGCCGACTCTTCGAGGCGAAAACGCGCAGTGGCCCGGGTCGCGAAGACGGCGACGAAGGCCGCACCGACGACGCCGTGTTCGAGGCCGAGACCTTCGAAGGGAACCTGGAAGACGCCAAGCAGGTCGAGCACCGCGAAGGCGGCGGCTGCGACAAATCCGAACGACGCACGGGCGGTGCGGCGGACAGTCAGTGCGGCGTGGACCAAGGACGACATGGAGACCCTGTCCGGTGGTACTTCGCCGCGGTGCACTCTGCCAAGAAAGAGGCGAGTGAGTCAGCCACGCTCCCGGGAAACGGCCGGTAATTCGAGATATCGGCGCACGATCACGACGGTCACCGCGAGCCACCCGGCGATGAGTCCGAGGACCAGGTAGAGCACCGCGGGGCCTCCAAAGCCGTTGGCGACGAGGAGCCCCAGGCCGATGGCCGCGCCGCCCTTGGCTACGCGATAGGTGAGCATGTCGATCATCGCCTTGCCCCGGGTCTTCTCGTCGTAGCTGAGGGGGATGTAGAGCATCTCCTTCGCTGCGCGGAAGAGGCTGTAGTCGAAGGCCTTGCTCGCGACCCGGGCCGCGGTGATGACGGCCGCCCGGGGGTCGACGAGGGACGCCAACACGGTGACGGAGAGGATCGACGGGATCGCGAGCATCGTCCCGTAGATGCCGAGGGCTTTGAGAATCCACGAGGTGGTGAGCTGAAGGACCAGAGAGGTCCCGTCGATCATCATGTAAACCCGGGAGAAAGCCACCGTGCGCTCGTCGGCGTCGGGGTGGACCGACTTCATGACGTCGTAGAAGTGGAACTCGATCAAGGTGATGGAGAGCTGGGTGAGCAAGATCAGGATGAGCAGCCAGCCCAGGTAGCGGGATCCGCGAAGGATTCGAATACCGCCGGAGTATCCAGAGGTGGCCCGGGAGCGCGGCTCGGGGGCCGGGGAAGCGCCTGGACGGACCCGGCGAAACGCCTCGACGGCGAGAGCGAGGACCGTGAGAGGCCCGAGGGCGAACCAGAGCGCGGTGCCTGCGCCAAAGGCGACGCTCACCTGGCCGGCGGCGAAGTGGCCCGCCATGCCGCCGACGGACCCCGCTGCACAGAAGAGACCATAAGCTCGCCGTGCCGAACCGGTCTTGAACGTCGAGTTGGCGAGGGTCCAGATGATCTCGAGCAGGACGACGACGTGGACGTCCTTCCAGACGTAAACGGCGTACCAGGCGTTTTCGACCTCTGCGCTGACCAGAAGGAGCACCAGGCCGAGGAGGACGGCGAAGATACCTGCCGAGGCGGAGAAGGCGGTGAGCAGCGACCGACCATGAGAGGCCCGGTTGTAGACGAAGACCGTGAGCACGCTGGCCACGGCCACCAGAGCCCAAGCCCAGGGCAGACCCCCGGACCCGTGAGCCTCCATGAAGAGAGAGTCGATCGGTGACCGCGCGAGGCCATAGGAAAAGAGCACCAGGAAAGCGAGGCCGGAGACTCCTGCGAAGGCCTTGAGGGAGGGTCCCATGACGAAGCTGCTGACGGGACGCCGGTTCAGATGCTGCGCTTCGAGGCGCTTGCGCTGGGCTTCGAGGTGCTCGGCGCACCCTTCGTGGCGGCTTTCGTTGCCGTCTTCGGGGCCGTCTTCGTGGCGGCTTTCGTTGCCGTCTTCGGGGCCGTCTTCGGGGCCGTCTTCGGGGGCGCGCCATTCGGCGCTGCCGTGCTCGCCTTGGGGTCGACGGCCCGGGCGATGGTCGATCCCTTATCCACCCGGGGGTGAGACGCGGAGGTCTTGGGGCCCCAACCGGCGCCATTCTTCGGAGCCGGCTTGTTGTCATCCATGGGCGCCGGAGCAAAGCGCTCTGCTTTCACTTCGGCCGAAAGGCCCGTCGCGAGGGCGAGCTCGCGGAGGAACTTGCGTCGTGCCCGAGTCCGCCCGCGGGGGCTCTTGGTGCGCTCGGAGTACGGCAACCTCGCCCCGGCCATGCTGCCGTGGCCCCCGGCACCGCCAGTGGGATACTTCTTGATGACCTCTCGGACCAGCTTGCCTGCCGAGTAGCGTCGATCGCCAACGCGGAGGGACGCGTAGATATTTTCTTGGTAATCGCCGACGACGATCGCCCAGCGAATGCCCTCGGCGCTCACCAGCTTGTCGGCGACCTCCGGCACGAGGTCCGGCACGTAGACCCGGCCGAGGTCACACACGGCAACGCTTTCGTAGACCTTCGCGCGCTCGATCGCCTTGCCCAGGACGGTGAAGTAGGCCCGCGGCAGGGGCGGGTGTTCGATCGCCGAGACGGCCGGCATGTCGGTCCGCGGCACCAGGTGGCTGTAGGCCCAGAGGTCGTCATCGGATACCTCCCGGCCGAGATCGCGCGTGTCGCTCTTGATCCCGTAGAAGAGCGCCGTGGCGAGTTCGCGGTCCGGCTCGACCCCGGCGGCGTGCAGATAGCGGGTGAGTAGGGTCGAGGTTGTTTTGAAATCGCCCCCCACATCGGCGAAGGCAGCCTCTTTCGACAAGGGCCGGGTAGGGTGATGATCGATGCAGATCATCTTCTTGCCGGCCGTTCGCTCCGGGGTCAGGCCGTGATTGGTCACCTCGGGCTGGGTATCGAGCAGACCGACGACATCGAAGTCGTCAAAACACACCCGGTGGATAGGCACCAGCGGGAGCTTCAGCATGCGAACCATCGTTCGGTTCTCAGCGCGACCGAGGACCCCCCCGAAGGTTAGCGTGAAGGTACAGCCCCGCTTCGCCTCGAGCAGACGGCCGAGGGCAAAGGCCGACGCGATGGAATCCGGGTCGGGATTGTCGTGCGTACACACGAGGACCCGTTCCCCAGGTTCCACGACATCGAGCAGGATTTTCACCCGCTCTTCGATGGTCAGCGCTTGATCCAGCTCCGGCATGAGCTCCGTTCGGCCGCGACCGAGTGGCGACCATCCTCCGCGATCGGGAACATTGTCAATAGCCCGAGAAAAGGCAACCGGCATCCGGATGCTATCGGCATCCCATTAGAAGCACCGGAATTACTCAGGAAACTGGAAGACAAGCTCTCCCTCGCGGACCATTCCAAAGTCATCGCGAGCGATGCGCTCGATCGCGAGGGGGTCATGGCGGAGGGCCTCCACCTGCCGCGAGAGGTCGACCACCTCACGCTGGACCCGCTCATTCTCGGACTCCACCTGACGCAGCTCACTGGCGAGGACCCGGTACCGGGGCAAGCCGTGGTCATCGAGGAGGTGCATGGGCACCGCGACGATCGCCAAGACGAGGAGACCAAACGGCATGAGCCAAGCGAGGACACTGGTGACGCGTTGCATCGGCCCCCGGAGAGTCGTCCCCCGCCCTCGGGAGGGCAAGAAAACGAGCAAACCGGGTTGTCCCCGCAAAAGCGTCAGTGCTCGAACTTGCTCTCGCCGTGGAAGGCTTCGAAGAGCTCTGGCCCCTCGTATCCCGAGGTGAGGCTCTCGAGCTTGTTCCGGACCGAGGTGAGGTCGTCGAGCTTCATCTGAATCTCGTCGAGCTTCGCCTTGATCTGATCCCGCGCCTGGCCCGTCGCCTCGCCCCGGTTGGCGTCGCGGCGAAGGGTCAGGAGCTCCTCGATCTCGTCGAGGGAGAATCCCATCCACTGGGCGCGCTTCACGAAGCGAAGCGTCGACAGTGAATCGTCCCCATAGGTTCGCCAGCCGTTCTCCGGCTTGGGCGGCTGGGCAAGAATGCCGCGCCGCTCGTAGTAGCGAATCGTCTCTACGTGGACGCCGGCTTCTTCAGCCAGTTTACCGATTGTTCTGCTCTTCATTGGATAGCCCATCTCCCCCTCGTTCCCTTGCAAGTCCAGTCCTAGGTCAACACCGAACTAAAGACAACCATACTGTACTGCACTACATAATGATCTAGTTGGGCGTCGACTTGACACCACCCACCCGAATTCGTAGCGTTTTCTAGAGTATTTTGGGCGATCACGACCATACCGACCTCAGCTTCCGTGGGCGGAAAATTCTATACGCGGTGATCACCGAGTATATCGCCACCGGCGAGCCGGTAAGCTCCCGGCGCCTGTCCAAGCGCTACGGCCTCAACCTCTCCCCAGCTTCGATCCGCAACGTGCTTTCGGACCTCGAGGAGGCCGGCTACCTCTCCCAGCCTCATACCTCGGCCGGGCGCGTGCCCACCGAGGGCGGTTTTCGCCTCTTCGTCGACGCCCTGGTGCAGATGCGCGAGGTCACGACCGAAGACCGGACGGCGATCCTGTCTCGGGTCGGCAGTCTGGCTCCGGGGGCCGAGCGCGCCCGGGAGGCTGGGCAGCTACTTTCGACGCTCACCGGCGCCGCGTCGGTCGTGGCACCGCCGAAGCCCGCCGACGAGGCCCTGATGCAGCTGCGCTTCGTGCCGCTCTCGGACCGCCGAGTATTGGCCGTACTCGTCACGCGCAGCGGCAAAGTCCAGAATCGGGTGGTGACCCTCGACGTAGAAATCGGCTCGCAGGACCTCGAGCGCGTACACAACTACCTCGGCGAGCTGGTCGACGGCCACAGTCTGGCAGAGGTCCGAGACGCATTGGCTCAGGAAATGGCAGGCCAAAGGACCGACTACCGAGCATTGAGCCAGCGAATCGTCCAGGCGACCCTCGAAGAGTCCGAAGAGCCCGAGGTCGTCATCGCCGGCCAGGGCCTGCTCTTCGATCGTCCCGAATTCCAGAACGCCGAGATGATCAAAGCGTTCCTCCGGACCTTCGAGGACAAGGAGCGGCTGCTCTCCCTCATCGACCAGACCCTGTCGACGGGAGGGGTTCAGGTGCTCATCGGCGCCGAGACCCACCTCTCGGAAATCGAGGACGTTTCTTTGATCGCCGCGACCTACCGTCAGCCCGGAGGAAGCCAAGGCACCGTCGGGGTCATCGGGCCATCCCGGATGGACTACGGGAAGGTGGTTCCCATCGTAGAATTCACAGCCCGTACCCTGGGCCGGACCCAAGAGCCGGACGACTCGACCGAGTGACCCAGCAAAGGGTCCAGAAGAGCTTGATTAGTTCTTCCCTAGGGATTTGGCGAAGCCTAGGATTCCACCATAGAATCCCGCTGAGGAGCGTCGATTGACGGACACGAACGAGAACGTCGCGGAAGAACGCCACGACGAGCAGCAAGCTGGCCTGGACGACGAGAGCGCGGCAGCGGACCCCCTCGCCCAACTCGAGGCGGACCATGGCCGACTGAAAGACCAGCTGCTCAGGACAGCCGCGGACTTCGACAACTTCCGGAAGCGCACCCGGCGTGACCTCGAAGACGCCGCCAGCCGCGCCCGAGAAGAACTGCTGACCGAACTGTTGCCGGTTTTCGACAACCTCGAACGAGCGGCCGACGCCGCCCACAATGCCACCGAAGTGACCGCCGTCGCCGAAGGCGTGACGATGGTCCTCAAGCAGTTCGAAGACATCGGCTCGCGCATCGGCATCGAAAAGGTCGCCGCTCTCGGCGAGCGCTTCGACCCCCAGCTTCACGACGCGGTGCAGCACATGGAGAGCGCCGACCACGACCCCGGCACCATCATGGCCGAGATAATGCCCGGCTATCGACTTCGGGAACGACTGGTGCGCCCGGCGATGGTGGTCGTCGCCCGACTTCCGGCGCCACCCGCCCCAAACGAAACCCCGGACGACGAGGCCTCCGTCGAGGAGAGCTGATTCATGGGTAAGGTCATCGGCATCGACCTCGGCACGACGAACTCGTGCGTGGCGTTCGTAGACAACGGCGAGCCCGTCGTCATCCCGAACTCCGAGGGGAGCCGGACCACTCCGTCGGTGGTTTCCGTCGCCGACGGAGGGGAGCGTCGAGTAGGCACACCGGCCAAGCGCCAGGCCGTGACCAACCCCGAAAACACCATCTTCTCCGTAAAGCGGATGATGGGCTGCACCTTCGACTCCTCCGAGATGACACGTCACCGGGACCAGGTGCCCTATCGGGTGGTCCAGGCGATGAACGGGGACGCGTGGGTTCAGATCGGCGACAAGGAATACTCGCCCCCCGAGGTCTCGGCGATGATCCTCGAAAAGATGCGGGAGGTCGCCGAAAGCTACCTCGGCGAAGAGGTCACCGAAGCCATCGTGACCGTCCCCGCATACTTCGATGACGCCCAGCGCCAGGCGACGAAGGCCGCAGGCCAGATCGCCGGCCTCGAGGTCAAGCGCATCATCAACGAGCCGACCGCCGCCGCCATCGCCTATGGCTTCGACAAAAAAGAAGGCCAGCGCATCGTGGTCTACGACCTCGGCGGCGGCACCTTCGACGTGTCGGTCCTCGAGATCAGCAACGGCGTCTTCAGCGTGAAGGCGACGTCCGGAGACACCCACCTCGGCGGGGAGGACTTCGACAACACCTTGATGGAAAATCTCGCCAAGGGCTTCGAAGAAGAGCACGGCATCGATCTCCGGAAAGACAGCTCCGCGCTGCAGCGCCTCAAGGAGCAGGCGGAGAAGGCCAAGCAAGAGCTGTCGAGCTCCCTCGAGACCGAGATCAACCTGCCCTTCATCGCCGCCGATGAGACGGGTCCCAAGCACCTGGTCCGCACCCTCAAGCGAAGCGAGTTCGAGATCATGGTCGGCGACCTCGTCGACCGAACCCTCGAGCCCTGCGGTCAAGCCCTCGAAGACGCGGGCATGTCGAAGAACGACATCGACGAGGTGATCCTCGTTGGCGGTCAGACCCGCATGCCCCTCGTGCAAGCGCGCGTCTCGGAGTACTTCGGCCGGGAGCCGAGCAAAGAGGTCAACCCCGACGAAGTCGTCGCCATGGGCGCCGCGCTCCAGGGCGCGGCCCTGACCGGCGAGGTCGAAGAGGTGCTGCTCCTCGACGTGACCCCGCTCTCCCTCGGCGTCGAGACCGGCGGCGGCGTCTTCTTCAAGCTCATCGAGCGCAACACCACCATCCCCACGCGGATGAGTGAGATCTTCACCACCAGCATCGACAACCAGCCTTTCGTTCCGGTCCACGTGCTCCAGGGCGAGCGCGAGATGTCCGCGGACAACAAGTCCCTCGCCAAGTTCGAGCTGGCGCCCATTCCGCCAGCGCCGCGCGGCGTCCCGCAGATCGAGGTGGCCTTCGACATCGACGCCAATGGCATCGTCGATGTGAGCGCCAAGGACCTCGGCACGGGCCGCGAGCAGTCCGTGCGCATCGTGGCGTCGAGCGGCCTTTCCCAGGCCCAAATCGACACCATCGTCGAGAAAGCAGAGCAG
>QMMC01000319.1 GCA_003647065.1 Deltaproteobacteria bacterium
CCCCGCTCGGCCTCGCGGAGGAGTTTGAGGATGTGGGAGCCGACGACGTCGATCTCGGTCGACATGTATTGCTCACCACCGAAACGCCGGATGGTCTCGGTCTGTCGCGAGAGCAGCTTGGCGTCCTGGCCGAAGATTCGGAGAGCTATCGGCTTCAAAATTGGCACGACGACCCCCCCGGGGACCGGCAGCTTGAAGCTGATCACGGCGAAGAGCTCGGTCACGAAATCACTGACCGGGGTTAGTGCCGCCGATACGACGAAGTGGCTGTCTCCGAGGCCGTACTCGACCTGGACGATGCCCGGCATGATGAAGCGATCGAAGTGCTTCACGGTCCCACCCCGGGGCGCGAGCAACTTGCCGACGAGCCCCGTGGGCCTCGCCTCGCCGATGTATTCGGCTTCCACGCGATCGTGGGAGCGGCGAACCACGACCTCGATGGGGGTGCGCTCGGGGTCGTCGGTGCGGAAGAGGCCTCCATGGAGGAAGGCGGTGTGGGGCACGTCGAGGGCGTTCTCGGCGACCGCGTGGAGAGACGCCTCGGCCTCGACGCGTTCGATGACGGTCGTATAGCCCGGGGCGTCGACGAAGGGCATCGAGAAGGGCTCGCGCTCGGGCGTCACGTCGGGGGTGAGGTAGACCCACACGAGGCCGTCCTGTTCGCGGCACGGGAAGGACTCGACGCGGCGCCCCTTGGCGGCGCCCTCCCCGGCCAGCCCGGGGACGTGCTGGCAGGCCCCCGCGCGGTCGAACTGCCAGCCGTGGTAGACGCACTCGAGGCGTTCGCCGCGGACCTTACCGAGGGACAGCGGCACGTTCCGGTGGGGACAGCGGTCGAGGAGGGCCCCGGGTTGGCCGTCGGCACCCCGGAAGATGACGAGGGGTTGCCCGAGGATGGTCACGGACCGAGGTGCCTCCCGGAGCTCGGCGGCGATGCACGCCACGTACCAGTCGTCGGTGACCCGCGCGACCGACGTGCCCCCCTTCGTCCGTGCCGGGACGAGCCGTTCTTCCGTTTCCACGGCGCAGCTATGCCACGAAGTCGGGCCGCGTCCCAGGGAGCGTCCCCCTGACGCCTACTCTGCGAAGTGCTCGGGGAGCGGCGAGCGGTGCGCCGACCCGTCCGGCAGCCAAGTGGAAGGCGGCTCCATGCCCGCCCCGAGGAGCGCTCCGAAGAGCTCCGTAAACGGGGCTTGGTTCTCCCAGATCGTGAACTCCGAGCTCACGACGGCAGTGCGGCTGTCGATCACCCGCCGACCGGGCGGGCGCATGTCGAATCGGGGGTAGAGCGCCGCCTCGACCGGGTCGTAGTACGAGGCGCCTGGGATGGAGCGGATGGGGCCGTAGATCGGAATCCCCGGCACCGGCGGCATGCCCTCCTTGATGAAGGCGAGGGAATCGTTGTGCAGAGGCTCGTTCGGCGAGTCCGAGCCGAGGCCCGTGAGGTACGTGCGCCCCCATGGATTCGCGCCGAGCGCGTAATCCGCCGAGACGCTGAGCGCGTCGAAGTAGCGCTGCCGGGTCTCCTCCGTGAGCTCGCCGAGTTGGAGTGCCTGGTAGATGAGGTCTACGTGCCGGCCGGTGCTGCTCGTGTGACCCCAATCGGGTGGGTCGGCCCCCACCCGGCCGTTGCGGTGAGCGTGCGCCGAGTCGAGGACGTTCGCCGCCACGGCGTCGGCGCGTTCGACGAGCTCGCTCCGGATCACGTCCACGATGGCGGGGTCGGCGAACGAGCTCTCCGCATAGCCCATCACGAAGTCGGCCATCGCCTGGTTCGTACCGAAGTAGCCGGGGTAGACGTGCTGCATCGGGGTGAGGGAGTCGAATGCGCCGCCGCCGTAGCGATCGAGGGAGCGCCACAGAGCGACGAAGTCGTTCCGATAGGCGGCCTCGCCGGTCAGCGCGGCGAGTTCGCTCGCGGCGTAGAGCCGAGGTCCATCCGGCGCTCCTCCAGTGATCGGTGAGCCGTAGGCAGCCCGGGCAGCCTCTTCGAGCTCCGTCGACTTCGCCTCGTCGAAGGGACGCACGAGCCGCGCCGCGTGCGCGAAGAGCGCGGCGACGTAGGCCGTGTGCCAGGGCTCGGGATCGTAGGTCCAGTACGGCAGCTCGTCGGCGTCTGCCTTGTAGATCCCGGATGGGTGCCGGTAGGACTCCACGCCTGCTCGGATGGTTCCATCCGGGTTTTGCAGACCCTGCCACGCAGCGAGGCTCCAGAGCGCTTCGTCGAGGAGGTCGGGTATCCCGTTGCCACTCTCCGGCACCGTCAGCTGTCCGTCGGTGAAGCGGCTCGTATCCACCTCAACGGCGCGGAGGAGGTACTGCGCGACGACCACGTGGTACGGGCGGATGTCGAAGTCGCCGGCGTCGTGATGGCCCCCGCGGAGCCGGCGCGCGTCGCTCCGCGGCGTGTCCGCGCTGAACATGCCTTCTCGGTAGCTCCTGCCCGTGACGAAGTACGCGCTGCAGTGGTCCTCGGAGCGAGACCACTCCGTATGCCCCGCCGAGAGGTCGCCGCACCATCGGTTGTGGTACATGCCGCGCGCTACGACGTAGAACGCGCGCAGGGCGGCCTCCTCGCTCACCGCCGTCGGGAAGGACACGCCCACGCCGGGGATACGGACACGGTAGCGCACCCCCTCGGCCGGCAGCAGGTCGGCGAGGTCGATCTGGCGCACCGCGCCGCCCGCCTCCTCGTCGGTCTCCGAGCGGCTCTCGACCGTGAGCCCGGTGAGCGCCGCGCGCCGCACCGAGAGCGGATCCAACGCTTCGATCAGTACTTCGGCGCTACTGGAGAGCGCGGACAACTCCGCCCCGCCGCCGCTCCCCATCCATCCCGAGACGTAAGCCCAGCGCCTGCTCGCACGCGGGTTGTACCCGACTTGGTTGACCTGGATCAGCGGCGTTTCGAGGTAGCGGTCGCTGAATGGAACGAGGACATCGAGGTCGGCGCCGCCGCCCGAGTGGCGCACCCGCAGCACATCGCTCGCACCAAGAGGCTCGTCGAGGACGAGGAAGATCTGGTGGTCGACGTCGACGATGCTGTCGTCCGGCCAGCGCTCGAAGCCCACCGGATAGCTCGGCTGGCTGACGGGAATCGAGTTGCGATGTACCGAGCGAACGCCGACCGTGCTGCCGTCGTGGCGCTCGATGGTCCACGCGCCAGCCTGCCATGCCGGTCCGAGATCGCCCGCCATGTGGCTGCCCTCGTAGGTCAGAGCCGGGTTGGCGAGGACGAGCATGAGCACGTCGGGCCCGTAACCGTGCACCCGCCTGAGCGGCGTCTCGAGGGCGACGCGCGCCCCCGCGTGAGTGCGCGCGTGAACGTGGCCCCACAGAACGCCGTCGCTGACGCGCGCCTCGACGCGCAAGAACGCGTCTGTGCCGGCGGCGATCCCGTTGAGGGTGATCCCCGAGGCATCGGCCGGTGCGCTGCCGACGTGAAGAGCTCTCGGAAGAGTGTCTCCCTCGGAGGGTTCGGCCGCCAGGTACACATCGAAACCGTCGGCGCCCGAGGTTGGGTCCCAACCGAGCGTGATGGTGCTCGTGCCGACGGCCTCGACCCGAACGTCGAGGGGGCCGCGTGAAACAGGGGCGTCCGGCGTGCGGTCGACCGGCGTGCTGTCTCCCGGGGCGGCGGCATCTGCGCCGTTGCCCGCATCCGGATAGCCATCCGGGGCGGGCGAGTCGCCCGGAGGAGAATGCACGCCGGGAGCGGGCGTCCCCTCGACCTGCCCCACGCAGCCCGAAAGTGCGAAGGCCAGTAGGATGGAGCAAGAGGCCTTCGAGCCCGTGCCGAGGTGCATGTCGATGGATGCGAGAGACGTCATCAGGATAGATCCTCCTCCTCCACGCTGAGCGCTCGGAGGAGGCGAGGCCGCCCATCGCTGCCAAAGTCTGCCAAGCCGTAAAACCCGTTCAATTCCGGGCACTCACCGGACCGTAGATCCGCCGAATCTACTCTACGTGCACGCGAAGACTGTTGGCCCCGAAACGGCGCACGGGCTCGGATGCAGTGGGGGAGCTGTCGAAGACGCCGGCTGTGTAGCCGGGGAGATCCTGGTCCTCCCACCGGAAGGCTTCGAACATGTTGACCTCGAGGACGATGACCAGGTCTTCGGTGGCCGTCGCGACGAGGGTGATGTCGACGGGGTAGTAGTAAGCCGCGACGCCGTCTTCGATGGAGAGCGAGAAGCCGCCAGTCGTCGTGGGCTCGGTGGGCAGGGGCGCGCCGAGGCCTTCGAGGGGGAAGTCCATGCCGCCGGTACGGAAAACGTAGCGGAACCAGCTCTCTGGACGAATGACCCCGTCGATGCGGGTGCCGTCGCTGAGGACCTGTACATTGTCGAACTCGCCCGGCAGGACGTACCCACCGGCGTGCATGACGGCGTCGACGCGATAGCGGGAGTGGGTGACGACGGAGCGAGCCATCGTGTAGTGGCCCGCTCGGAGGCCGTGGAGGCGCACCATGCCTACGAGCGTATCGTCCCCATCGTTGTAGCCCGCCTCGACCGGGTCATCCCCGTGATCGAAGAGCACCAGCGGGTCCGGATCGTCGATGCCGCGGAGCAGCTCGAAGGAACGGATCCCCTGGTATGCGTCGCGGGACGTCTGACCGGCGTAGCCATCGGCATGGGGGAAGGGATCGGTGTTCGTACGCACGACCACCTGCGCCACCGGCCCCGTCGCCCCGTCGTCAAAGGCCGCCGCGTCCGGCGCATCCAGCGCGATTTCGGCATCTCGATCGACGAGTCCGCCGTCCGGGGGCGGAGGCGTGCGCGCGTCAGCTCCTGGCGCCGCCGTGTCCTCACAGGCCGAAAACGCCGTAAGAACCGTCAACATCGCAAAAGCGACCGCGGTGCGGCCGATCAGTTTGGGTGTGCTCTCCATGGTCATCTCCTCGGTGGGTGCCATGGGTGGGTGGGCGCACCGGCTAGGAATTATGAAACCGATCGGCATCTTTTTTCGAGAAGCCCTATCCCGTCGACTCTGGCGTCGACTCCTCCGTGGCCGACACGTCCCCTCCCTTGGACTCGGGGGAGGGAAACGCGACCTAGGCACGGCAACGAGCTCGGCGACCGCGACCAACGCGAGCCTCTTCGGCGAGCGGGTCTCGTTCGCCGGAGACCGCGATATCCCCGCGGCGATGTACCAGCTCGAGTACGTCGACGGGGGGGGGGAAGACTCACCTTTTCGGCCCACCTGAACCTCGTGGAGCTTTGTTTTACGACATTTCGATTTCTATCAAACATCCTCACATGAAGCGGGAACTCCCTGAAATCACAGCAGAAACCAGGCAGAGGCTTGTTTTATAACAAATAGATGTTTATAAAACAGAACAACATGAGATTTCCGGCCACGCCACCTAACGTCACCAAGATACTGGTGAAATCGCCGGAGATCATCGAGCAAGTCCTTGATATGGGCTCGTCCACACTTCCCGATGGTCGATATCTCCATTGGGACGACCTTCGACACCGGCCGCCGCCGTCGGGCTTGACCTCCGAGCACTGGTGGGCAGCGACACGCCTCACGCGAGGAAGGGCAGCCACAGAGATCACAGAAATGACGGCGGTGTTTGGTGAAAGGTTCTCCTACGTCGAAACCCCCTACGTTCGCGAAGCGCTGCACCACTTTGACCGACGCAACGTGTCGAAGCTCTTCGCTGACGCGCTTGGCAATGACGATGCCATTACGGAATACCGGGTTCGGCAGCTCGTCGAGGAAGCCATCAGCTCGAGCATGCTCGAAGGAGCGCGCCCAACCACGCGTGAGGTCGCACGCCAAATGGTGCGCGAGGGACGAGAACCCACCTCACGTGATGAGCGCATGATCCTGAACAACTGGCGGGCCATGCGACGGATCGTCGAGCTCATCGACAACAAGGCCGAACTCGATCTGAACTTGTTGCTAGACCTACACCAGATCATCGGATCGGGAACTTTGGATGTGCCTGATGCCGAAGGGAGGTTGCGCACAAATGAACACGACGTACGCGTGCGGGACATGGAGGGCGTGGACTGGCACGTCCCCCCGCAGGCCACCGATCCCGACGGAAACATGGCGCCCCTACCTGAACGCGTCGAAAGCCTCCTCGCATTCGCGAACGGCCGATCGGATGGCGCGACGTTTATCCACCCAGCCCTGCGAGCAATCATTAGCCACTATTGGATGGCTTACGAGCACCCCTTCCGCGACGGCAATGGTCGAATGGCGAGGGCTCTCTACTACTGGGTGATGCTCAAGAACGGGTATGAAATAGCAGAGTTCCTGTCCATCTCTGGTCCGATCGATAAACAAGCACGCAAGTACTACCGCTCGTTCGCATTGGTTCACACCGACAATCACGACGTGACGTACTTCATTCTTCACCAGCTCGAGGTTCTCAATCTGGCGATGGAAGAACTCACGGATCACTTGAAAGCGCGGGTCGAACGCACACGACGCCTGGCGCAGCTGATCTCGTCGTTCGACACCCTAAACCATCGGCAGAGGGCCTTGCTGCAGAGAGCAGTCCGGAAGCCCCTGCAGACTTACACGATTGAGGGCCACGCAACCTCGCATCACGTCACGTACCACACCGCCAGAAGCGACCTCGCTCGGCTGGTAGCGCTGGGGTTCCTCTCGTCCAAGCGCGTCGGAAAAGGGAAACGGTTCGCACCCACGCGCAAGATCACCAGCCTGCAGGAGCGGCGCGAAGGAGCTTCGTGATGCGTCCCGTCCGCGCCGCGAGGAACGGCTTCGAGCGCGGACAGGGCTGTGCCGGAGACCTGCCTTGATCGCACCGGGGTTCCCGTGTGCGATCCTGCCATGGGCGCGGTGGGCGCCATACGCCGACCACCGTGCAGTACGCCGCCGGCGGGCACCAGCTCCGGTCGACTCACGTCGCCCTGCGCCTTCTTGGCGACTACCCCCACCCCTCCGCGTCCGCGACCTTCATGTCCGTGCGCACATGCCACTCCCCATCCATACGCACTGCTCTGACCTTCGCCGACCTCGCCCCGGCCGCGCGCAGGGTGCGCTGCAACTCGCGGGCGGTCCGGCGCGCCGCCTTGGCCTCGGGGTCTTTGGTGGGTTTCGTCGCCGCGCGGCGGACGCGGGCGGTGGCCAGGTTGAGGTCACGGACGCTGATTCGGTCGAGAGGGATGCGGCCGATGAGGGGGTTCTCTCTGACCAGGACCGCGGCGAGATCGGCGGCGGGGGTGGCGGCGACGAAGCGGGTCAGCGCGTAGGCCTTCTCTAGGCCGAGCTGCTGGGCCTGGGCCTTGGAGTAATGGTCGACGACAGCGATCAGCTTATAGGCGGTAGTGGGTTTCAGGAGGCGCCGAGCACTGAGGAGCTCCTTGAAGCTCTTATGGCCGGCGGCCTGGTAGAGGGCGGGGCGCGAGAGGGCCTCGAGGGCGACGCCCATTTGGTAGAAGTCTTCGGCGATGCGCGCCTGGCGTTTTTGAATCTGAGCGATGAGGCGCTCGGCCTTTTTCTTGTTCTTGGCCACGGTGGGCCGCAGCTCGTGGGCGAGCACGCTTAGATTGCTAACGCTGAAGTTTCGATTGGTGACGGGGCGGGCCATGGGGATCTCGTTGGCTTGGAGTTCAGACGTCTGTACCCGGTTCAGACGTCTGGTGCGAGTACAGACGTCTGTACTTCGGAGTTCAGACGTCTGAACTCCGAAAGCAGGCCGGACGTCCAGACGGCTTCGCCATCCCATCAGCGTGTGGACGCTGACGTCGGTCTCCTCAGCGACCGCTTCTGATTCGGCGCGCAGTATGTTTCCTTCACGCCCATGAATCGAGCGGCAACCCTGGTAGTCATCGTCGTGTTCCTCCTGAGCCTCTTGCCCATCCTGGCCGTCGCATGCGGCGATGACGGGGAGACCCCCGCGCCGACGCCCCCCGCGCCGAGCCCGCTGCCGGCACCAGAGCCCGAGGAAGACCCTGCACCGCCGGACGCTCCA
Source organism: Deltaproteobacteria bacterium (assembly GCA_003647065.1). Taxonomy (GTDB): domain Bacteria; phylum Myxococcota_A; class Polyangia; order Polyangiales; family B10-G4; genus B10-G4. Next base: position 7,952 of record QMMC01000319.1, read on the forward strand.
CCCCTGCCGTCGGTCGAACCGACCGACAACCATCTACCGCCGCAGCTCTCCAACATGCACATAGGCATGTCCCTCGACGACTTCGGCGGCTTGCGACGCATGGACCAGCTGGAGGTGGTCGCCGCAATGAACACCGACTTCCTGCCCCAGGAAGAGATGCGGGGCGACGAAGACCTCGCCGAGTTGCTCGCGCGGGGCGAGCGCATCGCCGACGCCATGGATAGCAACCGGCGCCCCGACTACGACCCACACGTGGGCCTCTACTACCTGCAGGAGACGCGAGCCGAGTTCTACATCGACTCGTTCGATTACCAGTTCGTCGACGGCCGACTGAACGAGGTCCTCGTGACCTACGCCTCCGAGGAGGCGGCCCAGGAGATGGCGCAGATCCTCGTGGGCTCCGTACCTTCTCCCCAGGCCCGGCTACGCATCGAGGCCGACGAAGACGACCCCGAGTTGTTGGCCTGGGTGTTCGAGAACAAGCTCGCTGTGGCCGACGCGGCGAGCAGCGAAGCCGCAGACGAAGACGCGGAGTAGCGGACGGTTGGGGGCCTCGCTCATCCGGGCGCTCGCCCCGATCCGTTCAGCGCGCGCAGCGCGCTGTCCATTGCTTGCGCATGCATCGATGCATGTGCACGTCGCAGCCGTGTCACGACGAGGGAGAAATCGCCGCGGCTGTCAGTCGGCGATGCGCGTAAGCGTCTCGCGCGGGTGGACGCGCTGGGAGCCGTTTCCGTGCGCGTAGGCGTTTCCCCCCAACAAGAAGGCGTCACGAAGGGCGGCCCGAGGCGGCAGCGCGCCGGAGGCGTGCAGAGCCGATAGGCCGCCTGTAGTGGCGCTGGTAGTGCCGCACCGTTCCCGTTCCCGTTCCCGTTCCCGTTCCCGTTCCCGTTCCCGTTCCCGTTCCCGTTCCCG
>QMMC01000320.1 GCA_003647065.1 Deltaproteobacteria bacterium
ACCGTCGAGGTTGCCCGCGAGGGCGTCCGCGAGCAGGTCTTCCAAGGAGCCCAGGGCATCGGCACCGCCAGCGACCATCACCGCGCCGGCACGGTTCGGGTTGTGGTCGGCGACGCGGAGGATGTCGTCCCCTTCCCAGTCCGCCCGGGCGGCGAGGTAGAGCTTGTCGCTCCCCAGGACTTCACGGGCGAAGCTCGCGGCGACGTGGTTGTTCTCGGAGGTCTCGCCGGCGGAGAGCACGACCGCGACCCGGGCCCCATCGACCTCGGCGAAGCGTGCCGCGGCGGCGGCGATGCCTTCGCGATAGCCGACCTCCTGGACTTGGTCGCCGTGACCGACGCGCGGCACGAGGACCCGGTCCTCGTGGACCTCCTTGTAGGTCATCATCCCGTCGTCGCACATCCAGTACTTGTTGACCTCTTCATTGTCCCGGGGACGGAGGCGATGGACTTGGCTGACACGAGGGTCGAAGTCGACGTGGGTATTGCAGCCCTTGGCGCACCCGACGCAGACCCCCGGGGCGCTCTTCAGGAACCAGACCCACGCCTTGAAGCGGAAGTCGCGGCTGGTCAGGGCGCCGACCGGACAAACGTGCTCGGTCATCAGGGTGTAGCGGTGGTCGAGCTCGCGCCCCGGGGCGACGAAAATCTCGTTCTTGTTGCCCCGCTGACGCATGTCGAGGACCGAGTCGCCAACGAGCTCGTCGCACACGCGAATGCACCGCGTGCACATGACGCAGCGCTCGCCGTCGTAGACGATGGTCGGGCCGAAACGCACGCCCTTGACCTTGTGTACCGGCTCGGAGCGCTTGCGCTTGGTGTTCTTGCCGTGGTCGAGCCAGTAGTCCTGGAGTTTGCACTCGCCGGCCTGGTCGCAAATCGGGCAATCCACCGGATGGTTCAAGAGCAAGAACTCCTGCACCGCCGCGTGGGCCTGCTTGACGTTCTCGTTCTTGGTCGAGATCTCCATGCCGTCCCCGGCACCCATCTGACATGCGGGCTGGAGCTTCGGCTTGGTGGTCGGGACGTACTCGTTCTTCTTGGCGTCCCACTGGAGGGTGGGCAGGTCCATCCGCCGGCCGCTGGTGATTTCCACCAGGCACATACGGCAGCTCGCCGCCACCGAGAGCCCGGGGTGCCAGCAGTAATGCGGTATTTCGATCCCGGCCCGCCAGGCGGCGCGGATGATGCTGTCTCCCGGTTCGAAGGAGACCTCCTGGTCGTCGATTTTGATGGTACCCATCAGCGATCGCACTCCCCGCCGATCATGTTGATCGAACCGAAGGTGGGGATGATGTCGGCGAGCATGCCGCCCATCACCATGGAGCGAACCCCCTGCAGGTTGAACCAGCAGGGGGGCCTCACGCGGACGCGATACGGCGTACCGCTTCCGTCGGAAACGATGAAGAACCCGAGCTCTCCGTTGGCGCCTTCGGTGTAACCGTAGACCTCACCCTTCGGTGGCTTGAGCCCTTCCATCACCAGCTTGAAGTGGGCGATGGTGCCTTCGATGGTGTTGTAGACCTCGCGCTTCTCCGGAAGCACGATGCGCGGGTCGTCGACATTCACCGGGCCATCCGTCGGCATTTGCTCGAGGGCCTGACGGATGATTGAGACCGACTGGCGAATCTCTTCCATGCGGACCAGGAAGCGGTCGTAGGTGTCGCCCTTGTGGCCGATCGGCACCTCGAAATCGAAGCGGTCGTAGACCATGTAGGGGTGAGCCTTGCGCACGTCGTAGTCGACGCCGGTCGACCGAAGCACGGGCCCCGTGGCTCCCATGGAGAGGGCGAGCTCTTTGCTGAGGATGCCGACGTCCTGCATGCGATCGACGAAGATGCGATTGCGAAGCAGGAGAGCCTCGGTCTCGATGGTCACCTTCTCGACCTGTTCGAGCAGATCCGTGACGTCCTCGGCGAAGGTCTCCGTGGGCGGGGCGGCCATGCCGCCGATGCGCCCGAAGCTGTGCGTCATCCGCGAGCCGGTCTCTCGCTCGAGCACGTCCCAGACCCAGTCCCGAACCTTGAGCAGCCAGAGGAACGGGGTGAACGCCCCGAGCTCCATCGCGCCGGCACCGTTGCAGATCATGTGGTCCGTGATGCGGGCCAGCTCACCAAGAATGACCCGGTAGTACTGAGCACGCTCGGGCACTTCGATGTCGAGGAGCTTCTCGACCGCTAGGGCGAAGCCGACGTTGTTGAGCATCGGCGAGCAGTAGTTGAGGCGATCCGTATAAGGGAACACCTGGGCCCAGGTGCCGCGCTCGCAGGACTTCTCGAACCCGCGGTGCAGGTAGCCGGGCTGGACATCGACGTTCTGAACGGTCTCGCCGTCGAGGTCGAGGACCATGCGGATGGTCCCGTGCACTGCCGGGTGGGCGGGGCCCATGTTGAGACGCATCGGCTCCGAGGGGAGCTCGAGGGCGGCGTCGTCTTCGAATGCCTCATAGGTAGGTTCCATGACGGTTCCTTCAGCCCTCGCCCGGTGCAGGAGCGGGGCTCCCGGCCAGGGTCTGCAACATGTCCGAATGCTCTGATTCGGCGATTTGGGAGTCGCTGATGTTACGCAACTGGCCAGCGTCGACGCCGAGCGAAGGGGAGACCTGCGCGTCGTTGCCGGCGAGGCGCTCCTTCCAGTCGACCCGGGCGAAGGGCTGGCCCTCGTCGAGGCCGAAGGGCGGCAGCTTGGCGATGTCCTCGACATCGCGATACGGCACGAGGGGCTGAGTGCGCTCGATGGGATAGTCCTTGAGGAGCGGGTGACCTTCGAACTCTTCGTAGAGCAGGATGCGCCTGAGGTCCGGGTGGTCCGAGAACTTGATCCCGAACATGTCGTAGACCTCGCGCTCCGCCCAGTCGGCGCCGGCCCAGACGCCGGTGAGGGTCGCGAGGTCGGCTCCTGCTTCGACCTTGGTCTTCAGACGCAGACGGTGGTTCTTGCCCGCCGAGCGAACGGACAAGAGCACGTCGAAGCGTGCGTCGTCGGGTTCGCGCTCGGGGTAGTCGACGGCGGTCAGATCGATGAAGTGATCCATCTGGAGCGCATCGTCGTCCCGGAGGAAGGTCGCGACCTTCACCCAGTCCTTCGGTGCGACCCAAGCGGTATCGTCGCCACGGAAGTTGCTGGTCTCGAGGATGGTATCGCCGAGCTCTTTCTTGAGCCGATCGAGGACTTTCTTACTCATCGCAAGGCCTTCTTCGCTCGGATCTGGGCGAGCGTGGGGACCTCCCGGGGGGGCACCACGATGGGCTCTCGGCCGCCCTTCTGAATCTTTTCCTGGAGCAGGATGAGGGCGTCGAGGACGGCCTCGGGCCGGGGCGGGCATCCGGGAATGTACACGTCGACGGGGATGAGTTTGTCTACCCCGGGGACCGTCGTGTAGTTGTCGTAGAAGCCACCGCAGCTCGCGCAAGTGCCGAAGGCGACGACCCACTTCGGGTCGGCCATCTGGTCGTAGATGCGCTTGAGGACTGGCGCTTGGCGCTGGCTGATGGTGCCGACGACCCACAGGACATCGGCCTGGCGCGGGCTGAAGCGCGGCGCCTCGGCGCCGAAGCGCGCGATGTCGTAGCGCGGCGCCGCGGTGGCCATGAACTCCATGCCGCAGCACGCCGTCGCGAAGGGATACTGGAAGAGAGAGTACTTCCGCGCCCAGGCGAGGATCGATTCGAGCTTCGTCGTGAAGAAGCCCTCATCGCCGAACTTCATTACTTCTCCCATTCGAGAGCTCCCTTTCGCCACGCATAGACGAGGGTGATGCCGAGGACGGCGATGAAGGTGAACATCTCCGCGAGGCCGAACCAACCGAGGTCCCGGAACATGCCGGCCCACGGGTAGAGGAACACCGCTTCGATATCGAAGACCACGAAGAGGATCGCCGTGAGGTAGAACTTCACGCTGGGCCGCGCGTTGTCGGCACCGCGAGTCAGCGAGCCGCTCTCGAAAGGCAGCGCCTTGGCGGGGTTCGGGTTCTTGGGCCCGAGGATGCTCGTGAGTGTGAACATCGCTCCGGCGACCGTGGCGGCTACCAGGAGCATGATGAATACGGGCAGATAAACTGGTGCCATGGGGCGGGCGGCTCCGTCGTTTTCCGAGGGCGAGGGGGACCATCCGCGATCCCGCTTTTCCCCGGATTTGCTTGCGGTTTTTAGCGGTGGGGCCGTTTGATGTCAACGCTGTCGGGCGCCTGTCGGGCACCTCCGTCGCAAGTTCGTCATTTGCCCGAGGCACGAGCCCCCAGCACAATCAGAGCGCATTGATTACAGCATGACGGTACTTCGAACGTGACCCGGACCTGGACCGATTGGCCGATGGGTATGTCCTCATATGGTGGTTCGCCGTTTGCCTCGGGACCGCATGGGTTACGATCCGCCGCGATGGGGGCCCAGGCCACAGCATGCCTTTGCGTCGTCCTGTCGGTTTCCGGCCTCGCCTGCGGGCGCCTCGGCTTCGATCCACCGCAGGATGTGGGGGCACCCGATGCGCCGATGCGGGTGGATACGGGCACACCGGACACGTCGATGCCGGGGGATTCGGGCCCAGCGGACACGTCGATTCCGGGCGATGCAGGGACGGCTCGCCCTCCCCTCGCGCAGTACTTCGTCGACGAGGCGTCGGTGGGCCAAGGGCCGACGGTGCTGCGCGACCGGATGCCGGATCCCGTGGACCTGACCATTAACTACGAGGGCGGGTCCCCCCACTGGGCCGAGGGCTCCGGGCTGGGACGCCATTTGCGGTTCTGGGGTGGCGGCGGTGTCGATACGGGGGGCGCTATGGCGGACACGGCCGGCACGAAGCTCGATCGCCTCCACGGGAGCACGACGGCAACCCTCGAGGTCAAATACCTCCTCGACGACTGCGTTCAGGCGGTCGGTGTGGATGGCCGCCTCTTTGGCCTCGGCACCGGCAATCACCGGGGTGGCCACAGTTGGCTGACCCTGCGCCTCTGGGAGGGCCGAGAGATCTTCGCCGTGAATTTCGATGGAGACGCTTTCTGGACGACGTATTCCCTTCAGATGGGCACGGCCCCGTGTCCGAGCCTGACGCCCGGCGTGACCCACGTGGTCGTCGACACCGACCAGGCCGACCCCAACGAGCGAGTGCGTGCCTATCGCAACGGGACCCGGGTGAGCCTCGCCGAGGCACAACCACCGCAAGGAGCCACGCTCAATCTGGGCACCGGCGTACGCAATATTCACCTCGGGAGGGCCCACCCCGACAGCGCCGAAATAAGAGACATCCGGGCGCGCATCGCTTACGCGGCGATCTACGACGTCGCTCTCACCGGGCTGGAGGTCATGGAGCGGGCGACATTGCTGGGGACTGACGACTCGGCGGGCACCCCGCCACTCGTCGACCCCCTCGCGCCTTTTGGGCCGGCGGAAGCCGTGACGGAGCTGAACTCGGCGGCGGACGAAGACGACCCGACGCTGCGCGGCGACATGCTCGAGATCTACTTCGAACGAGACGGCGACATCTGGCGGTCCACCCGCGACGGCACCGCTGTCGCGTTTCGCCCGCCAGCCATCGTGGCGGAGTTGAGTTCCGCAGGCTCGGAAACCAATCCGGAGCTCTCTGCCGATGGACTGACGATGCACCTCACGGTGGGGCCGACGGACAACCAGTCCATCTCCACCCGACCAGACCTCGACAGCCCCTGGGTGACGCCGACATCAATACCGGAACTCGCTGGCTACTCCCTCGCCAGCGTCGCTCCGAACCGTCGGCTGGTCGTCGTGGCCCAAGACCTATCCCCAGCCCCCGGAAGCTGGGACCTTTTCTCCGCCACGCGCCCCGATCATCGATCTCCCTGGGGCGCCGTGACGCCGTTATCCGTAAACTCTGCCGGCGAGGATCAGGCCCCGTGGCTGAACGGCACCTCGACGCTGATGGTCTTCGACAGCACGCGCGACGGCACCCGACAGATCTGGGTTTCGCAACGCGCGACGGCGAGCGCCCCCTTCGGCCCGCCCATCAAGCTCGAAGGTCTCGACCCCACCATCGACGAATCCGACGCGTGGCTCTCCCCGGACCTGCGCACGTTGTATTTCGTGCGCGCCATCCCGGGGCAGGCTCGAGAGATCTACCGAGCCACCCGATAAGACTCGACAGTGCGTTGATCGCTGCGTCTCGAACCGCAATGACGAGGCCGGTGATCGTCACCGGGACCTATGGCTACTGCGCTGGCTCCCGGGCTAGTTTTCGCTGAGCGCGCGGCCCAGCAACTCTTCATCGAGGTCGCCTTCGAGGGCCATCGTCATGGCCTCGCCGACGTGAGGGCGGGCGGTCGCTTCTGCGGCCGTGCGCACGCGCATGCGAACTGGAGGCGGCGCCCCCTCGAGGGCCAAGGCCGCGCCGATGCGCTGTTCTGGCTCGGCCCGCGGATCGACGGCTACCATCTCGAGTTGCTCGACCGTCGCGACTCGGTCACGAAAGCCGCCCGAGAGCATCTGACGGGCCTTAGCGATCCAATCCGCGATATCCTCGTGTGCCCCGCCGAAAGCCGAGATGACGCGCGCGCCCCGGTCCCAGCGAACCGGATAGGCGCGCTTGGCGATTTCCGCCACGACGCTCTTGGGTTCGGTCACTCGAAAGCGGACCGAACTGCCGTCCTTCAGGTCGAGCACCACCTGCCGCCGAAAGGACTCGACGCGCACCTCGCGCACCTCGGCATGGCTGACGAAACTCGGACGCGCGGACTCGACCACCTCGATCCCGTCGTCCCCCACCTTCAGGCTGCCCCCGAACGGTGCGGTGCGCCGGAGCATGTGCCCGAGGCCGAGATGCACCCCGCCGGCCAGCAGCAAGCTGACGAGGGAGGCGTACCCCGTCATGAAGACGAAGTCCCGGCTGTGAAATGAATACGATGGCCAGTGCGCCAACGAGAAACCAGCACCGACGAGGGTCAGGGTGGCCACGAAGGCGACCGCCTGGACGGCTACATCGACGAATCGAGAGCGGCGAATCGTCCTGAAAACACTTAGATTCACCGATCCGTCCGCTCCTGCCTAGACCGAGGGCGTTACTCGCAGGTCCGCCAGCTGAGGGCCGTGTAGCTCGCCGTACCGGTGCAGGCCTGGCCGGTCGGGCAAGGTGATGCCGCCGCAGGGTCACAGAGGAACTCGTAGGTCTGCGACGATGGTCCCGAGCACCCCGACGCGCTCGCCGCACACCGCACGTCCTGCAGGTTCCCGGTCGAGGTCGAGTAGCGCGCGCAGCATACGCCCGTGCCTCCTCCACAATCGGACGCGTCCGCGCATTCGACAGGCTGTCCTACGCAGGTCTCGCCGACTGCGAGGCAGCTCCCGGTGCCATCGGCGCGCTGATGGCAACAGAGCTCGGCGCCGGCGCTGCAGGTCAATCCAGAACTAGCACACGAGAAAGCCTCGCCAGGCCCGGAATCAGTCGGGGTGACGATTCCGGAGTCGACGGCGGAATCGACAGAGGAATCGATGGACGCGTCCACCCCGGAGTCGACCGCCGCGTCGGTGCCGGCGTCGGGAACGACGGCGACGCACATGCCCCCGACGCAGGTCTCACCGGCGCCGCAGCTCACCCCCACGCACGCGCTGTCCAAGACGACGCGAATGGAGAGCACCTCCCCCGGCACGAAACGAGTTACGACGGTCCGCTCCGTGACGAGGGCGCCGACGGTCATCGAGACGTCGCCGCGCTTGCGCGCCGTGACCGTGATGGTGACCTCTTCGGAGTCGTCGTTCTTCGGGCGAATGGAGAACGAGTGAGGAAAGGGCGCGTCGATGACGCTGCTGCTGACGAGCATGCCGCCGGAGTTCGCCCCGACGGCGACGATGTCCAGCTGGTCTACCTCTGCCGGCACGCCGAGGGTCGAGTCGATCTCCACGAGGATCGCCGTCTCGGAGCTGCACGCCGAGAGGACCATCAGGGTTGGCAAGAGCCACTTCATTGGAGCATGCCCGAGCCCAGGGAGCCTTCGGTGTTCGAGCTCGAGGTCGAAACGACGAGGGCCGCAATGACGACGCCGACGACGACGGCCCCGACCGCGGTCCAGAACCACCATTTCCCGAGGACGCCGCCGTCGGCCGACGCTCCTTCGTCGGCGGGCGCCTCGATGGGAAGCAGGGCGACGTCATCGAGAGGCGCAGGCACATCGAGGGATACTTCGACTTGCCCGCCTTCCGGCACGTCGGCCGTTGCGGAAGCCACAGTTTCTGCCCCACGCCTCGCGTTGACCTCGGTGGGGCCTGGGTCAGCCGAGATGGGCACGCCGTAGGACGCGGGGGCGAGAGAGGCCCCCGCAACATCTACGACGACGTCGTCGAGGTGACCGGTCACCTGCACGACGATGCTTCCGATGCGTGATTCGGCATTGTCGATGATCCACTGGGCGCGCTCCCGGAGGTCGCTCGATCCGTTGGGGTCTCGGGCGACCTGCCGGAGCATTTCGGTGCCCTCGACGAGGTGGCCGCCCTCGACGAGGGCGTTGCCGAGATTGAAGGCGATGGGGCTCGCGGGTCGAAGCTGATACGCGCGCCGAAAGCGCTCGGCGGCCTCCTCGAAACGTTCCTCGGCGGCGAGACCGAGGCCCTCCTCGAAGAGCGCCCGCGCCTCCTCGGTGCGCGCGTCGGCCTCAGCGTCGGCAGTGGCGGCCGCTTCAGTCTGACCGTCGACGTTCGCCTCTTGGGCAGCAACGGCCCTCGACATCGACAGGAGAACGAACAAGGGGCCCGCAAGCGAAGAAATCCGAAAATTCACCAGATGACCACCATAGCGCACCGTAGCTCACGTAACGCTGCGTCATCTCAGTGCCGCGAGGGGGGGACCACCCTGGCAATTTCTCCCGCCTTTGCCATAGTCCCGCCGCCCGGGAGGGGTTTTGA
>QMMC01000321.1 GCA_003647065.1 Deltaproteobacteria bacterium
CGGCTGCTGCTGCGGTCACGGTCGCCGCCGCTGTCGCGGCTGCTGCTGCGGTCACGGTCGCCGCCGCTGTCGCGGCTGCTGCTGCGGTCACGGTCGCCGCCGCTGTCGCGGCTGCTGCTGCGGTCACGGTCGCCGCCGCTGTCGCGGCTGCTGCTGCTGCTGCTGCTGCTGCGGTCGCCGCCGCTGTCGCGGCTGCTGCTGCGCTCGCCCTCGTCGTCCCGGCTGCGCCGACGACGGGGAGCCTCGCGGTCCCGATCCGAGTCTCCGCCACGGGGGCCTCGATCACGGTCTCCGCCACGGGGGCCACGATCTCGGTCACCACCACGGCCACCGCGGTCGCGGTCTCCGCCACGGGGGCCGCCACGGCCACCGCGGTCACGGTCTCCGCCACGGGGGCCACCACGGTCGCTACCGAAGCGTCCGCCGCGGTCGCCACGGTCACTGCGCTCGCGGGGCGGGGGAGCCACGTAGCCCTCGGGCTTCTCGATCAGCTCCTTACGGGAGAGCTTGATCTTGCCGTCGCGGTCGATGCTGCTGACGACCACCTCGACCTCGTCGCCGAGGTTCATGTGGTCCTCGACCTTGTCCACATGCTCCCACGCGAAGTCGGAGATGTGCAGCAGGCCGTCCTGCCCTGGGGCGATTTCGATGAAGGCGCCGTAGCGCTCGACGCGCCGGACGGCGCCCTTGTACTTCTTGCCAACCTCGGGCTCGGTCGTGAGGCCTTCGATGATCTCGATGGCCTTGTTGACCGCGTCCTGGTCGTGGTGGGCGATGGAAACCGTGCCGTCGTCGGCGACGTTGATCGCGCAGCCGGTCTGGTCGGTGATGGCCTTGATCATCTTGCCGCCAGGCCCGATGACGAGACGGATCTGATCCGGCTTGACCTTGATGCTGTGGATCTTCGGAGCGTACTTGCTCATCTCCTCGCGGGGACGATCGAGGATCTCGTTCATCTTATCGAGGATGTGCAAGCGTCCGTCGCGGGCCTGCTCGAGCGCCTCTTCCATGATCTTCTGGGAGAGGCCCTTGATCTTGATGTCCATCTGGATGGCGGTGATGCCCTTCGCGGTGCCGCAGACCTTGAAGTCCATGTCACCGAGGTGGTCCTCGTCGCCCAAGATGTCGGTCAGGACGGCGTACTCGTCGCCTTCCTTGATGAGGCCCATGGCCACGCCGGCGACCGGCGCCTTGATGGGTACACCGGCGTCCATCATCGACAGGGCAGCGCCGCAGACGCTCGCCATGGAGGACGAGCCGTTCGACTCGGTGATCTCCGAGACGACGCGGATGGTGTAGGGGAACTCTTCGTGGTCCGGCATCATGCCGGCCAGCGCGCGCTCGGCGAGGTTGCCGTGGCCGATCTCGCGGCGCCCGGGGCCGCGCATGAAGCGCGCCTCACCGACCGAGAAGGGCGGGAAGTTGTAGTGGAGCATGAAGCGCTTCCAGTACGACTCGAGGAGCCCGTCGATCTTCTGCTCGTCGGTCCGCGTCCCGAGGGTCGTGGTGACGATGGCCTGGGTCTCGCCGCGGGTGAAGAGCGTCGAGCCGTGGGTGCGCGGGAGCCAGCCAACCTCGATGTTGATCGGGCGGACCGTCTTGGTGTCGCGACCGTCGACGCGCATGCGATCGAAGAGGATCTGGCTGCGCATCGTCTTCGACTTGAGATCACCGTAGGCGGTCTTGATGTCGGACTTCTGGTCGGGGAACTCGCCCTCGAGCTTGGCGACGACTTCCTTCTTCACGGAATCGAACTTGTCGTAGCGTGCGAACTTCTCGGCGACCTTGCAGCCGTCCTTGATGCCCGAGAGGCCTTCGTCTTCGACGCGGGCGCGGATGTCCGCCTGCACCGTCGGGGGCTCGAAGGCCCACTTCGGCTGGCCGATCTCCTCACGCAGCTTTTCGATCAGCGTGAGCATGCCCTGGACGGCTTCCTTGCCGAAGAAGACCGCATCGATGAGGTCTTCTTCGTTCATCTCCTCGGCGCCACCTTCGACCATCACGACCGCGTCGCGGCTGGCCGCGACGAGCAGGTCGCAGTCGGACTCGGCGAGCTCCTCGACGGTGGGGTTGGCGATGAACTTGCCGTCGACGCGGCCGACGCGCACACCGGCAACCGGGCCAGCCCAGGGGATCGGCGAGGCGTGGAGCGCCGCCGAACAACCCGTCATGGCGAGGGTGTCGGAGAGGTTCGATCCGTCGGCCGAGATCACCGTCGCGATGACCTGGATCTCGTTCCTGTATCCGTCGGGGAAGAGGGGACGGAAGGGGCGGTCGATGAGGCGCGAGGTAAGGACCTCGTTCTCACGGAGCCGACCTTCACGCTTGAAGAAGCCGCCCGGGATCTTACCCGCGGCGTAGGTCTTCTCGACGTAGTCGACGGTGAGCGGAAGGAAGTGCTGGAAGGGCTTGGCTTCCTTGGTACCGCACACCGTGCAGAGCACGACGGTCTCGCCGCAACGGATGATGATGGAACCGGCCGCCTGCTTGGCGACTCGGCCTGTCTCGATCGAAACGACCTTGTCGCCGATCTTGACGCTCTCTTTGATGATCATGAACTGTCTCCTCCGGACCCCTTGGCCCGGCTCGGAAAAAGTGGCAGCCCACGAACGATCGCAAAGTGCGCTCGGTCCTCGACGGGGTACTTCGATACAACGCGCTCCCGAAGGAGCCCGTCGAAGATCGAACCCGCGCCGCGTACGTTCGTCTGCCGCCACGGTGACGAACGGAGCACCAGCCCCGCCCGTCGAAGGACGGGAGCCCTACTTACGGATCCCGAGAGATTGAATGATGTTGCTGTAGCGAACGACGTTCTTGCCGCGCACGTAGTCGAGAAGACGACGACGCTGGCTGACGAGCTTGAGAAGCCCGCGACGCGAGTGGTGGTCCTTCTTGTGCGTCTTGAAGTGCTCGGTGAGATAGATGATGCGCTCGGTGAGGAGGGCGATCTGCACCTCGGGGGAGCCCGTGTCGCTCTCGTGCGTACGGAAGGACTCGACGATTTCGCGCTTGCGGTCTTGAAGAAGGGCCATGCTTGGCAACTCGCTGCAGGCGCCCACGCGCCCGGAATGAAAGGTTTTTCCTTGAAAGGGACGCGGAGTATGTCCGCGCCCTTGGGGGGCGTCAAGCGGGGAGCAAGGGGCCGCGAGGGCCCGGTGTCGGGGGCGCGGCCCCGCTCCCCGAGCGCAAGATCCGCGGGCAATTATAGGCGGATATCATTGGCTTTAATGGCCATCGTCGGCCGAGGCGGCCAGATTTGGTCGTCCGGGTCGGTGCGGCAGAGGCTGAGAGTTTGCGCAATCGCCCGACGTGTAGTGAGATCAACAATGATGCGCCGTACATACCTACTGACTCTTGGTCTTCTCCTCATTACGTTCAGCAGCACGTCACTCTTTGGCTGCGCGAGCAAACGCTCCACCCCGGCGGATACCTCCATCGGCTTCGACAGCGGCACCGGGGAAGGGGGCACCGACTCGGGCGTGCTTACCAACTGCACCAACGGGGTCCTCGACGGGACCGAGACCAGCCCGGACTGCGGCGGTGATTGCGCTCCCTGCGCCGACGGTCAGATGTGCACCGCTCCCACGGACTGCCTCTCGATGGTGTGCCGGAGCCGCTACTGCCTCGTGCCGAGCTGCAGCGACGCCGTACAGAACGGCGCCGAGACCGGCACCGACTGCGGCGGAGGCTGCGGTCGATGCGCAGGAGGCGTGACCTGCACGGTGGGCTCCGACTGCCTCAGCGGCGAGTGTCTGGCCGACATGACCTGCACCGCGAGCGGCTGCGAAGACGGCGAAATGAACCAGGACGAGACCGACGTCGACTGCGGTGGCGCGCTTTGCCCCAAGTGTGCCGGCGACCAGTCGTGCCTGCGCTCCGACGACTGCCTGTCGACCATCTGCGACGCCGGAACCTGCACGACCTCCACTTGCACGGACCGAACCCAGAACCAGGACGAGACTAGCCTCGACTGCGGCGGCCTCACCTGCCCCGGCTGTCGGGACGGCTTCTCCTGTCTCATCGACATCGACTGCGAGGGCATGCGCTGTGTCTCCGGTGCCTGCGTATCGTGCGTCGACGGCATCCAGGACGCCGAGGAGACGGACGTCGACTGCGGCGGCGGGCTCTGCGACCCCTGCTTGGACGGCGAGATGTGCTCCGTCGGAACGGACTGCGAAGGCGGCACGTGTGAGGCGGGCCTCTGCGTCTCGTGCATGGACGGCGTGCTGAACCAGGACGAGAGCGACGCCGACTGCGGCGGAACCATCTGCGCCCCCTGCGGCACCGGCCGGGTCTGCGCCGCCGCCACGGACTGCGCCTCCAACATCTGCGATGCCCCCACCAGCACCTGCAACGCTCCGGGGTGCGGTGACGGCGTGCTCAACGGCGTCGAGACCGACCTCGATTGCGGCGGCGGGAGCTGCCTCGCCTGCACCGTGGGACAGACCTGCCTCGCCGGACCGGATTGCGACACCGGGGTGTGTACCGGCGGTGTTTGCCAGGCGCCCACCTGCACCGACGGGGTCTCCAACGGCACCGAGACCGGCCGCGACTGCGGTGGGTCGGGCTCCTGCCCGCGCTGCCCGGACTACGAGGCGTGTGACGGCCCCTCTGACTGCGACACCGCGGCGTGCACCTTGGGGCGCTGCGGGACCACCGGGTGCATCCCCTTCCCAGGGGTAGGGGGATCGACGGACACCTTCGGGTACTTCGGTTGCACCATTCCGATGACCCCCGCCACCCTGCCTTGCCCGGACATCAGCGCGACGGGCACGATCGCGAGCCTCTCGGACGACAGCAACATCAGCGCGTCAATCGGGTTCAGTTTCGAGTTCTACGGCACGACCTATACGACCCTCGACGTCCAGAGCAACGGCGGCGTCTCGTTCACCCCGGGCTACATGACCCTCGGCAACTCGTGTCTGCCGACGTCGAGCGGCCGGCCGCCGCAGATCCTCACCTGGTGGGATGACCTCAACCCCGCGACGTCCGGCGGCAGCGTTCGGTACCAGACCCTGGGCTCGGCGCCCAACCGGCAGTTCGTTGTCCGCTGGGATACGGCGGCCTTTGGCGGGAGCGTGCGCGGGCTCTTCACGATGGTCCTCGAAGAGACGACCAACGACATTCAGGTCTGTTACTACGATACCAACCTGGGCAACCCCTCCACCGAGGACCGCGGAATCGGTGCGACCATCGGCATCGACCAGGGCCCCGCCGACGCGTTGCAGTTCTCGTGCAACACCGCGAGCCTGAGCGACGGCCTGCTGATCCAGTACATCCACCCCTAGCGCCACCCCACGGCGGCGGGCTCAGTCGGTGCCGCCGCCGATGAGCAGGAGGAGCGCCCGGGCGCCCTTGCTGCGCGTGCTCGGGGCCCAGCGCAGGTCGTCGGGTTCTTCGCCGAGGTCGCCGCCGGCGTCGTCGATCGCGTCACTCACGGCGTCGACGAGCGCGCCGCCCTTGAGCACGGCGAGGTGGGTGAGCACCCCACGGTAGGTGTCGAGGATGTCCTTGGCGCCGAGGCAGTCGCTCGCTGCATTCCAGAGAACCTCCGAGGCCCGGCCCGGGTCACTGAGCTCGCAGACGTCCGAGACGTCGACGTCGGGCTCGTCCGCGGCGAGGCGCCGCAGCTCGGCGTCCAGCTCTGCCACGCGCTCCACGAAGGCGGCTTCGGAGCCGAGTTCGATCTGCACCTCGTTGATGAGCGAGGCGTCGAGGACGGCATCGGCGGGCAGGTCCTGGCCGTCGATCTGCTCCGCCGAGAGTGCCGTCCACTGGCGATGGCTGAAGTATTCGCTGAAGTCCATCGTATCGATGATGAAGTTGCTGGTGACTCGCCAACTCTCGGGCACGTAGTGCCTCCGGGCCGCGTCGAAGGCGATGGCCCGGGCGGCGCTCCCGGCGGCTTCGATCTGGCGGCGCACAATCTGAAAGTGCTCGAGTTCGAGCTGTGCCTCGAGGTCCCGCCAGTCGTCCTCGTCGTCGAGGTCGTTGAAGCGCCGAAAGTGCCGGTGGTAGGGGTGGTCGTCGTCGGCCTGGGCGGCCTCGGCGTAGGCGTTGAACTCTTCGCGGAGCGCGACGTGGTCCGGGTTCGCCGGGTCGCTCATCGAGTCTCCGTAGAACGCGCGGAACTCGTCGACGGCGTGCTGGGTGACGATGCTGCCTTCGAGGTTCCAGGCCGTGCGGTCGGCTTCCGGGAGCGACTCGATGTGGCGGATCTTGACCCACGCGACAAACGCCGAAAATCGGTTCTCGTCCCGCGTTCCATCGCGAGCGTTGGTGACCTCGCGGAGGAGCTCCTCGTTGTCGGCGTCCAGGATGTCGCCGATGGCGTGCAGCCGGTCGCTGATCTCCTCGGCGCGCTCGGCGGTCGCCACGACGCTGTCGCGGGTGATCTCGTCGGGGTAGATTTCGAGGCCGCGCTCGGGGATCGCGGCGAGGGCCTCCTCGATGTCGGCGCGGAGCCCGGCGACTCCCGGTGTGCCCGTCGTGCCTGCTGCATCGAGGTATTCGCCGAGCTCGATGAGGCGGGCCCGGCCGTGCTCATAGAGGCGCTCGAGGTCGCCTACGCTCGCCTCGTTGTAGTGAAAGCGACTGCGCACGCTCTGGACGTGGGCCTGGGGAAGAAGCGCCAGGGCGCCCGCGAATTCCGCTCGCCGGGTCGGGTCGGCCGGGTCGACGGCGCTTACGTCGGTCAGGGCGCCTTCCTCGGCGAGGCGGGCGTAGGCCGCGCGAAGGGGCGGCGCCACGAAGGTCGAGTTGCTCCAGGGGAGGATTCCGGTGCGCATGTGGGCGTCCATTTCGGCCGCCCAGCCGAGCTGCGCTTCGTCGGCGTTGCAGCCCCAGGCGTCGGTGCGCACATCGACCTTGAAGACTTCCTTGATGCCGCTTACCGGGTCCACTCGGGCCGAGCCGAGCTTGGCGGCTACCAGGAGGCGACGGATGCAGCCCGGGGAGTCCCACCGAACGCGACCTCGAACCGATACATCGTTCATCAGCCCGGCGAAGTCGCGGGTGTCGTAGTAGGTGTCACTCATCACGTCGGTGCCGAGGCTGAGCTCCCGGCCCAGCTCCGGATAGATCCGCCGGCCCCTCGCATCGGTGTCCTCGTCGAGCTCGTAGCGGCCCCACTCGATGGTGAGGGCGACCAGCGGGTAGGCCTCCCGCGCTCGGTGATGCTTCGCCGTCCACGGCATCTCGTTCGGAGGTAGGCTGTAGGAGAAGGACTCCATCAGGCGGTCCCGGCGCAGCTCTTTGAAGCCGTCGTCGGACTCCATGATGGCGTGCAGCTGCGCGCCCGTCAGCCCGCGCAGCGCCATCGCGACCTCGATCTCCGAGCTCTCGCGGTTCCATCCTCCGGCGCCCTCGAGGGGCGAATCGGCGTGCAGGAAGTCGGGCGCCGGGGTCTCGCCGGTCCAGTCGACGCTCTCGGCCCAGCCCGCTTCGCACGACGCACCGAGTCCTTCGACGAAGCGCCGGACGCGGCGCTCACTGATGTCGAGGTCGCCGTCGAGCATCTCGCCGAGGCCGACGATGGGCTCGTCGTCCCAGGTCCCCAACTCTTCATCCCGGCCAGCGCGGTGGTCGAGGATGCGCCCCGCGACCCGGCGCGAGTCGAGGGCCTCCTCGAGGGCGTCCCGGCCCGTCGTCGAGTCGTTGAGGAACGACAAGGCCGCGGCGGTCAGGCAGGGCCCGTAGCCGAGGTCGTCGAGGGTGGCGTCGCCGAGATTGCTCCCCGAGGATGAGAGCCCGCTTTCGGGGTCACTCGGCAGGGCGGCGCAGGCCGACAGAAGAAGGGCCGGAATGACGACGGGAGCTACGAACCGGTTCGGGTGTGGCCACTGCATGCCCCCTGTACGGCACCGCGGACCGCAAATTCCTCACAATTGCCTACATCTCTGGTTCGGGGGCCCCGGAACCCACTTCCCTCGCCCGAAAACTTTGTGATTTCGGCCCGACCGGCAATCGTGGCTCCATGCACCACGGCTGCGACGTCTGTCACAACTTCCGCCCCGCTGCGAACCTGCGCCAGCGCACCCTCACGACCGTCCCCTTTGGCGACGTCGCCGTAGTGCTCTGCGAGATGCATCGTCGCATCGCCCAGCGCTCTGGGGTCACCACCTTCGGGGGCCTTCGCTGGCTCTACGGCGAGTCCGACGGTCGCCGGTCCTACCTTGCCCGGCGGACATGCGCCCCGGAGTCCTCACTGCCCGAGGGCGACCGACGCCAGAGCGGTCGACGAGCCACCGACGTCTGAGCCAGGCGGCCGTCGGGCCGATCCGTCGCGCAAACCTTGCCCACCGGTGCGCGTTTGGGGCCGGGATCTACGCGAATGGGCCGGTTCCCAGTCGGCACGACTCGTGCGTCGTGCCTGAGCATGGCCGCAACCTCACCCGTCATCATGTGCCCGCCCCGGTTCCACGAACGTCGTCACGACCGCCGCGCCCCGATGGACGGGAGCGCCCGACTCGTCGTGAGGGGAGTGGGGGGCTTCGTCCTCGACGTCAGCGACATGGGGATGCGGGTCGCGGTCTGGGAGACCAGCGCGCTCGAGGGTTCCAAGGTGCTGTTATGGGTCGAGGGTGACCCGAAGCTCCGCCCTGGTGTGGTCAAATGGGCGCGAAGGTTTCCGGACGGGTCCATCGTGGGAATCGAGTTCATCACGGAGGTTCCCAGGAGCGCTCAACGGTCGTGAGGCGTTGCATCGGGCCCGTCGGCTGCATGGTCGGGTCGTCGGGTCACCGTCGGCGCCGCCTCACCGCGGCGCCAACGAGGGCCACTCCGAACCCGCTGCCGAAGGGCGTGCCCCGGTGCCCCTGGGCCCCTTGGGCTAC
>QMMC01000322.1 GCA_003647065.1 Deltaproteobacteria bacterium
AGCGGCGGTGCGCCAGGGGCAGACGCGGGCATAGGGGCGGGGTTTCCCCCGAGTCTCGAGGCTTGTGTAGGCGCCGGAGGCGCGGCGGAGGGCGGCTATGACTGCAACAACCCGGCCTGTGCGGACCTCGGGTCGTGTCGGATCGGCAGTGGGCAATTGTGCACGGTGCGCCCGGCGACCGACGTTTTCACCGGTGGCTGCGACGGGTCTCCCCTGACCGCGGCGTGTCTCGGTGAGGCCGGCGACGTCTTCGGCGGCCCCGCGCCGTGGGTCGCCGGCGGCGGCATTCACCCGGGCGGAAGGGACTTCGATAGCGGCTTCTACCTGCACGGGGCCAACCCACTTCGCTCCGAACGGCTAAAGCTCGCTGGGACCTTCGCGGCGCCGGATTGTGCGGGGACTGTGACTTGCCGCGAGAACGTGGCCTTCGGGGTGACCGAACGGACGGAGTTCGACGCAACCACGCGTGTGCGAGCAGCGGCAGCTCTCGAGTTCCGGGGCGCCCGCGGCGCCCGCGGCGAGGTCGCCTTGATCCTCGAAGACGTGACGGTCTTCGCTCAGGACTACGATCCGTCCAAACCCACCTGGGCCCTCGAGCTCACCCCCGATGGACGAGCCCACATCTGGAACGGCGGCACCGAGGAGGTAGATTCATTCGATTACGCGCCCCGCGATGAGCTCCGCGTCGTCGTCTACGGTCGCAGCGTCAACCGTGGCTCAGACTTCCCCGTGGGTGCACGGCTCAGTGGCCTCAGCGCCGAGACCGCGGCCTGCGACATCCCCGACGCGTGGACCGAGCGGGGCCCCTCTTCCTTCCAGCTCAGGACCGGGGGAAGCGCCTACACGGCGCACCGGCCGAGCGGCGCTACCGTCGCCACAGGCCCCACTTCCACCGAAAACGACGCGCCGGTGCGCTGGTTCGCCTTCGACGAGCACGACGGAGACGGGACCGGCCGAATCTTCGGAGCCTTCGAGACGAGCCTCGGCCTCGGCGTGCTCAGGCTCACCCACGACCTAACCACAGAGCTCCTCGCGCCCAGCCAGGGCCACCAGTCGGAGTCGGTGCGCGACCCGGAGCTTGTCTGGGATGAGGGGGGCGGCCTTTGGCACCTCTACTACACGGCGGAGGGCCCCGGGAGAGCACTCACCATCGGCCACGCCGAGGGTCCGACGGTGACCGATCTGACAGCGGACGACGCCCCGCTCATCACCTCCGACGGGTGGGCCGATCTGACCGCCCTCGAGATGCCTACGGTCGCGGTGGCCGCCGATGGGCGCCGAGTGGTGGTCGTCCGAGCAACGATGGACGACGGGAGCCACCGCCTCGTAGGTTTCGTCGAAGGCCTAGAGGACCCCTTGGACCCGGCCGCCGGCGACTTCATCCGCATCACCGGCGGCCTCGGCCCGATGACCGCGCGCAATGACGGGACGGCACGTGGAGGCTTCGCCGCCGACGAGGTCGCCCAACCAAGCCTGCTCGTCTGGGATGGCGCCTTCCACCTCTACTACGCGGGGCGCCGGGGCACCCGGTGGGCCATCGGGCTCCTCGCAAGCGAAGACTTCATCACCTTCCGCGATGTCACGCCGACCATGCCGATCCTCAGCGGAGACGGCACGGGCTTCGACGCCCTCGGGGTCCGCGGGATGGACATCGAGATCGTCGATGGTTTCGCCGTCGCCATCTACGAGGGCACGGACGGAGTCGAGACGGGCATCGGCTACGCCCGGCGAGCCACGCCGGCGGTGGCGGCGCCGTGAAGGTGCTCCATATCGCCCTCGTGATCGCGGCGATGGCCGCTCTTCTGACCAGCGGATGTGGCGATTTCGCGACCCGCGGCGCCGTGGATGAGGACTCCACAGACAGCAGCGTCATCGACGGCGACGGCGACGTCATCGACCCCGGCGCCAGCGACTCCGCCGCTCCGACGGCCGACGCGGGACCGCCCCCCCCCGCAGAGCAGGGCCTTCTGGCCCGCGACGCCTCCGAAGACCGCTTCTCGTCGGCGTCGGGCATGGCCGAATGCTTCACGGGAGAGTGCGGCGCCAGCAGCTGCGACTCGGTGCGCAGCTGCTGCGTCGGCGCAGGGACCTGCTGCGCCCCGCTGGCGGCCAGCGTGCTCCCGAGCCTCGACTCGTCGTCCTGCGGCGACGGGCCCGCGGGAGACTGCTTCGCCGGAGTGACGCTCTTCGGCAGCCCGACGCCAAGCATCTCCGGGGACGGCATCTCCCCCGGCGGAGACGGCGACGGGGATAGCGGCTTCCTCACGGACGCGACCGTCGACCTGACCCAGCACCGCGTATCCGTCACCGCCAAGTTCACCTCGGACAGCACCTGCGATGCCGGGTGCTTCGAGACCGCCGGCGTCGGGGTCACCACCCAGAGCGCGGTCACGGGCGAGCTGCGCACCCTCGCATCACTCCAGTACGCGGCATCCCGGAAGCGCCTGATGCTCATGGTCCGGGACGTGGTGGTCTGGTTCGACGATGACCCGCCGCTGGCGACCGACTACGTGCTCGACCTCCAGCCGACCGGCGAGGTCTCGGTCCGCGCAGGGCTCGGCGGAAGCGCCCTGTTCACCGCGCACTATCGCCCCGACCGCGAAGCCCACTTGGCGGTCTTCGGCCACTCCCTCAATCCCGCAGGCGGAGACTCACCGACGACGATTCAGATCATGGACGTGGCGGTCGAGCTCTGCGATGTGCCCACCGGATGGCGAGACCGGCAGCAGGTCCTCGTCGACGGCGCGCCGGTCTTCGGCCGGAGCGCGAGCCTCGCCACAGGCGCCAACCGCGCCCTCGCCTACGAGCAGGGCGGCGAGATCTTCTTCGCTCTCGGGACCGACGTGCCCCACGAGTTCACGAGCATCGCCCTCCCGGGGACTTCGGTTTCGCCGGCGACGGTGGCGAGTTTGGTGAGCGGCACAGCAACCGTTTCGGACCCGGAGTTGGTGCGCCATGGCGAAGGGTGGCGGCTCTTCTTCACCCTCCGGGACGACGGGATTGCATCGATCGCGCGGCAAGACTTCTCCCTCGACTTCCAAACGGAAGAGCTCCCCGAGATCGCCGTCGGCTCACGCACCGAAACCTTCGACGACATGAACGACGTGACCATCGGGGTCTCCGAGCCCACGGTCTTCGAACACGATAGCGGCGCCTGGGTCCTCATCGTGCGCGCTCAAACCCCCGCGGGGACCTGGCTGGAGATCCACCGCTCGGAAGCCATGGCGGCAGACACCTTCAACCTCTTCGATGTGCCCCTCCTCAGGTCTCTCACGGGGCGCGGTGATGGAGTTACCGAGGGCTTCAGCCGCGACGAGGTCGCCCACCCCGCCCTCTCCATCCACAACGGGGCGTGGCATCTGCACTTCAGCGCCCGGCGCGGGACACGCACCAGCATCGGCCTCCTGGTCTCGGACGATCTGCTCGGCTGGCGCAGCCCCACCGGCGGCGCCGTCCTCGACGCGGGCGCCGCCAACTGGGAGGCCCTCGGGGTCTCCCAAGCGGACGTCACCGGGGCGGGCGATACTCTCGAGATGGTTTACTCGGGCCTCGATGGAGTGCGTTCGACCCTCGGCTGGGCGACGCGCTCGGGCACCGACAGCGGGTCCTTCTGATGGCGCGGTCCTTCGGTATCTACGCGCTCTTGGTCTCCGCCTTGGTGGTCACGGGGTGTTCGGCCGATAACGACCGCCCGACGGGCGTGCCGGATGGCGACACGGGCCTCATGGACTCGGGGTTCATTGGCGCCACACAGGATTCGAGCGCGGCCCTGGACGCCGCGCTCGACGGCCCCTGGACTTCCGTCCCGGAGGAGCCGGGCTCTCCCCTGCTGGCGCGCAACTCGGATGGCTTGGACGAGGACGCCGAGCCCTCCCTCGACGGGCGCGCCGAGTGCTACGCCGAGGGGGATGGAAGCCTCGGCTGCGACGACGGTTCGTGCTTCGACGTGCGCAGCTGCTGCGTCGACGACGGTGCGTGCTGCGCCGCCGTCCCGCGGCCAGCCCTCGAACGGGCCTTCACGACCACGAGCTGCGCCACAAACAACAGCATCGCAGACTGCGCCCCAGGCGTCGTCGGCTTCGGCAGCCCATCGTCGTTCGCCTACGGCGCGGAGGGCGACGACATCGCGCCGGGGGGCGACCTCGGCGGCATCGCTGGCGTCCTGACCACCGAGCGCGTCGACCTCGTTCTTCACCGCCTGCGCCTGACCGCGACCTTCGTGCCCCCGACCAGCTGCGAGGGCGCATGCGCCGAGAGTGTCGCCCTCGGCGTGACGGAACAGACCACCATCCCCGGACCGGTGCGCCCCGTCGCGGCCCTCGTCTACAGCGCGAGTCGACAGCGCATGGCCCTGCTGATCGGCGATACCCCAGTGAAGCAGTGGGACGACGTCATCGCCCCCGAAGAGTGGGTCCTCGATCTTCGCCCCGACGGCACAGCGGCGGTCCACCGCGGCACGGAGGCGCTGCCGTTCGAAGCCCAGTATCGGCCCCGGGCCTCGGTCTCCGCGGTCCTCTGGGGCCGGACCATCAACCCCGCCATCCGGCTCCCCACCCGACTCCGGGGCGTAACCGCCGCGGTCTCCCTCTGCGACGTTGCCGCTGGATGGCGCGACCGGGCGCCCCTCACCGTAACCCTCGATGGCGGCGCCGCGCTCCAGGCGGAAGACGTGGCTTCGGCTCCTTCGGTCGCGGGCGACGTGCTCGCCTTCGAACTCGGCGGAGCCATCTACCTCGCGCAACGAGGGACCCCCGGAGGACTCTTCCAGACGATGTCGGGCGTCGCTCTCGAGGCCGACTCGAGCGCCGGCTTCATGGGCGGCGGTGTCGCCGACCCGGAGCTCATCGAGAACGGCACCGGCTACTCTCTCTACTTCACGGCGATCACCACAGACGGAGCGACGAGCATCGGCCGTGTGGTTCTAGACTCGGACCTCGATCGTTCGGCGGTGCCGGTCATGGTCCTCGCGCCATCAACCCTCTCAGCGGACGAGGTGCGGGAGCCCACGGTGCACGTGCACGAAACCACCGGCGGGCTGGTGATGGCCGTGCGCGCCTCGGACAGCGCCACCGAGTGGCTCGCCCTCGCGCGGTCTTCGGCAGGCGCCACCTTCACCATCCATCGGTCACCGAAGCTCGCCACGTTGAGCCGCCACGGCGGCGAGGGAGCGATCAGTCGCTTCGACCAGGACGAGGCGAGCCACCCCTCGCTAACCATCCACAATGGCGCGTGGAAGCTGCACTACACCGGCCGCCGCGGAACGCGGGAGTCCATCGGCCTCCTGGTATCCGATGACCTCGTCCACTGGCGATCCCTCGGAGAGGTCTTCCCCGCCGGAAGCGCCCCCTTCGAAGCGGTCGGGGTTCGCGAGGCAGACGTCGCCACGACCGACACCGGCCTGTCGATGGTCTATGTCGGCACCAACGGCGTCTTCCCGACGCTGGCCGGCACCACCCGTATCGCGACCGACGTCGGCCAAAGATAACCGACGGCCGCCGGGCCTCGTCAGTCCTCCTGGGCCGCCTCGTCCTCATCCTCCGGGGAGGGCTCTCCGGTGAGGGTAATGCCCTCGACGACGGCGACCTCGTCACCGAGGCTCTTCGTCTGCAGGCTGAAGAGCTCCTCCCACTCGACGACGACCTTGCCGCCATTGGCTTCGTAGCGCGTCCGGAACTCGCTGATCGCGTCGAGGCAGGCGTGGTCGATGAACTCGAGCTCGTCGAAATGGAAGTGCACTTCCTTACCCTGCGGCACCGAATCGATCGTCTCGGCGAGCTTCGGCAGCCCGAGGAAGGTCGCCGAGCCGCGCATGTGCATGTCGATGCGGTCCTCCGAGACCTTCTCCATCCAGTATTCGACGTGGCTCATCATGTACATCAGGCGCATTGCACTGAGCAGCAGGCCGATGACGATGCCCTTGAGCAGGTCGATCGCGACGATCGACACGGCGGTCGCGAGGAAGATGCCGAGGACCGGTTTGCCGAAGCGCGCCAAGGACCGAATCGCCTTGATGTTGAGCAGCTTGAAGCCGATGTAGACGAGGATGGCGGCGAGGCTGGAGGTCGGGACCAGGCCGAGCACGTTCGGTATGATGAGCACGAATCCGGCGATCCAGATGGCATGCATGACCGCCGAACGCCGAGTCAGAGCGTCCGCTTCGACGTTGGCCGTGCTCCGGGAGATGACCCCGGTCAGCGGCAGAACCCCGACCAGGCCACAGAGAAGATTGGCAATCCCGTGCACCGCCAGCTCGCGATCGTAGTTGGTCTTGCCGCGGTCGTGGGTGCGGGACACGGCGGTCGCGCAGAGCAGGGTCTCGGCGCTGGCGACGAAGGCGAGGCCCAACCCCGCCGTGAGGATGTCCGGCTCTGCCATGTAACGGAGCGTGTGCCAGCCCGGGAAGCTCATGATCTCGATGAGGTTCTCGGGCACCGCCACGTAGCGGACGGGCATCGCAAAGACGGCGGCGATGCCTGCTGCGAGAGCGGCGCCCACCAGGGGGCCCGGGATGACCTTCAGTACCCTCGGCTTGAATCGGTCCCAGGCGACCATCGCGACCAGGGTCGCGATGCCGACGAGGGCGGCGATGTCGTGGGTTCGGTCCTGATAATCGGTCGCGGCCTTCCAGATGCCCTCGGGGATCCGGATGAGGTTCTCGAGGCCCGTCTCGTGGATGCTGTCGTCCACCATGACGTGAAACTGACTCGCGATGATCAGCACCCCGATGCCCGAAAGCATGCCGCGGATGACGGCGGGGGAGACGGCCTGGAACTGACGCCCAATGCGCAGGAGGCCAGCCGCCAACTGCACCAGACCGGCGACGATGACGATGGCCCCGAGCTTCTCCATCCCGTGCTCGGAGTGCATCTGCAACACCAACACCGTCAGCCCCGCCGAAGGCCCGCTGATTTGCAAGGGGGCCCCGCCGAAGGCGCCGACGACGAGGCCGCCGATGATCGCCGTGACCAGGCCGAGGGCCGGCTCGACGCCCGACGCGATGGCGATCCCCATGCTCAGGGGGAGCGCGATGAGGAAGACCACGAATGACGCGGAGAGGTCTTGGGTGAAGCCTTTGGTCATGGCGCGAAAGGCAGGAGGGTGGCAGCCAAACGGCCGTTAAGTCGAGTCGTACGGAGGCGGGGTCAGTATGCTCTCCCGGGGCCCGGGGCGCGGGCCCGGGGGCGACTTCCCTGGACACAGGCGAGGCCACCTCGGGCTATGCTCCCGCCCATGAAGCTCCGCCCCATTCTCGATGTCGCCGACGACCTCGGACTCCGTGACTCCGTGATCCCGTGGGGGCCGCACGCCGCGAAGGTGCCGCTCCGCGCCATCGGAGAGCCGAAGCCCCGGGGCAAGCTGGTCCTGGTGAGCGCGGTGACCCCCACCAAACACGGCGAGGGCAAGTCCACGGTGAGCGTCGGCCTCGCCATGGGCCTCAAGAAGAGCGGCGTGAACGTGCTCGCCTGCCTGCGGGAACCGTCCCTCGGTCCGGTCTTCGGCATCAAAGGCGGCGGCACCGGCGGCGGCAAGGCCCAGGTCATGCCGGCGGCCCGCATCAACCTGCACTTCACCGGCGACCTCCACGCCATCGCCTCGGCCCACGACCTGCTCGCGGCCCTCGTCGACAACGACCTGCATTTCGGCGCGAAGTCCGGCCTCGACCCCAGGCGGGTCACCTGGCCCCGGGTCCTCGACGTGAACGATCGCACCCTGCGCCAGATCACCACGGGCCTCGGGGGGCGTCTAAACGGCGTGCCCCGGGAGACGCGCTTCGACATCACCGCCGCCTCCGAGGTCATGGCGGTCCTCTCGATGGCCAAGGACCGGGCCGACCTCCGTGAACGCCTGGGCCGCATCGTGGTCGGTCTCAAAGCAGACCGCAGCCCGGTCACCGCCGAGGACATCGGAGCCACCGACGCCATGGCGGTGCTCCTCGACGACGCGATCGACCCGAACCTGGTGCAGACCGCCGAGGGCGGCCCGGCGCTGCTCCACGGCGGGCCTTTCGCCAACATCGCCCACGGCTGTTCGAGCGTGATCTCGACGCGCCTCGGGCTCTCCCTCGCCGACGTGGTCGTCACCGAAGCGGGCTTCGGCTTCGACCTCGGCGGCGAAAAGTTCATGCACCTCAAGTGCCGCGGCGCCGGGCTCTGGCCGAGCGCGGTGGTATTGGTGGCCACCGTCAGAGCCCTCGCGAGCCACGGAGAAGGCGACGCCGGAGACATCGAAGCCGTGAAGCGCGGCCTCGCCCATCTCGACGCACAGCTCGACAACATCGCAGCCTTCGGGGTGCCGGCGGTGGTGGCGGTCAACGTCTTCCCAGACGATTCCGAAGAAGCCCTCGCGGCGATCGAGGCCCGGGCGGCCGAGCGCGGGGCTCCAGTCGCTCGATTCACCGGATTTGCCGATGGCGGCGCAGGCTCCGAAGACCTCGCCCATAAGGTGATGGCGACCATCGGCGATGGCCCGACGCCGACGCCCAAGTATCTCTACGAGGAGAGCGCGACGCTGCCCGAGAAGGTCGAAGCCGTGGCGACGACGCTCTACGGCGCCGACGGGGTCGACTGGTCGAAGGATGCGCTACGCGACCTCAAGATCCTCGAGAAGAGCGGCTACGCCCACCTGCCACCGTGCATCGCCAAGACCCAGACCTCGTTCACCGACGACCCCAAGCGCCCGGCGATCAAGGGCGGTTTCCGCATCACCGTCACCAACGTACGAGTGAGCGCGGGGGCCGGGTTCATCGTCGTCTTGATGGGCAGCATGAACACCATGCCGGGGCTCCCCCGAGAACCGG
>QMMC01000323.1 GCA_003647065.1 Deltaproteobacteria bacterium
GAGGGGGCACCCTCGAGTACGCCCTCTACATCCCTTCGTCATACGATCCATCGCGCCCCGTGCCGCTCCTGACCCTCTTCCACGGCCAGGGCGGCTCAGGCGCCAACATGGTGAGCTTCTGGACGAGCACCGCCGAGGCCAACGGCTTCATGCTGCTCGCCACGACGAGCACCGGAAGCTCCGGAGGATGGACCGGCGGCCCCGACGTCGCCCGCTACGACGCCGCCCTCACCGACGCCCTCGGCGCCTACAACGTCGAGCAGAAGCGCGTCTACGTCTGGGGCTTCTCGGCCGGCGCCCACCTCACCCACGCCGTCGCCCTGCAGAATACCAACCTCTTCGCCGCCTACTCGGTGAGCGCCGGCGTGCTCGACGCCTTCGCGGGCGGTGGCGCTCCCGGAGAGGCCGCCCGGCGCATCCCCGTCGACATCCACATCGGCACGACCGACCCCCTCTACCCCGGGGCGATGACCGACCGCGGAAGGTTCACGAGCGCAGGCTGGACCGAAGGGTCGGACTTTTCCTGGTCTCCCTTCGACGGAGGACACACCTTGCTGCCCTCGCACCCCGGCGAAATCTGGAGCTTCCTCAGCCCCTTCCGAATGCCCTGAGGGCTACTCGCCCTACTCGCCCTTTTTGGCTTCGAGGGCTTCCCAGCGCGTGACGAGGTCTTTGGCCACGGTGCGGGCGGCGTCGAGGGCGTCGTTCAGAGCCGGCACTTCGTCTCCGCGTTCGGCGTAGAGGCTGGGGTCGGCGAGGAGAGCTTCGAGGCGGGCGACCTCGGCGTCCGCCTCCTCGATCTTCACGAAGATTCCACCGAGCTCCTTCTCTTCGCCGTAGGTGAGCTTGGTGCCCGCCTGGGTGGAAGAAGCGGCCTGAGAGGGCGGAGAGGACTTCGGGGATTCTTCCGAGGCGGGCCCTTGCTGCTTTCGGCCCTGCTGGCCCGCCTGATTCTTCCGCGCTTTTTCGGCCGCGGCCCGGAGCTTCCGATAGTTCGTGTAGTCCCCGATATAATGAACGACCCGGCCATCACCCTCGAAAGCGAGGATCGAGGTCGCGATGCGGTCGAGGAAATAGCGGTCGTGGGTGACGACCAGGGCCGTGCCGTTCTGTTCGAGGAGCATCTCTTCGACGGCGCCGAGGGTCTGGACGTCGAGATCGTTCGTCGGCTCGTCGAAGAGGTAGAGGTTCGCCGGCGAGAGCAGGAGCTTGGCAAGGGCGACCCGGGCCCGTTCACCGCCGGAAAGAGCCGAGAGCTTCTTGCGCTGCATGTCCGCGGTGAAGAGAAAGCGCCCGAGCCAGGCGACGAGGGGCATGGTGTGATCGCCGATCTGGACCTTGTCCCGGTCGCCGGCGACGTTCTCGGCCACCGAGAGGTCGTCGTCGAGGCCCGATCGGTTCTGGTCGAAATAGGCGAAACGCGTGTTTTGGCCGACCACCACCTCACCCTCCACGGGGGCTAGCTGTCCCAGCGCGACGCGCAGGAGGGTGGTCTTGCCCGCGCCATTCGGACCGACGATACCCACCCGGTCGCCCTTGCGCAGGATCAGGGTCAGGCCATCGATGAGGCGTCGCCCTCCGAGCTCGACGGACAGGTCGTGCAGCTCGAGGATGGTCTTGCCCGTCCGCTGGGCGGTGAGGGACAAGCCCGAGACCTGCTCGTGACGACGCTGCGGATTGGCGTCGAGGGCCGCTTCGCCCCGGGCGACTCGCGCCTTCTGTTTGGTCGACCGGGCCTTGGGGCTTCGGCGTAGCCATTCGACTTCGGTGCGCAGGAAGTTCTGACGGTTCTGTTCGGTCCGGGCCTCGTGGGCGAGGCGCTCGGACTTGGTCAGCAGATACTCGGTCCAGCCGCCGTCGAAGCTGTGCAGCGCGCCGCGGTCGAGCTCGAGGGTCCGGGTGCAGACCGCGTCGAGGAGGTAGCGGTCGTGGGTCACCAGGATGAGCGCGCCGCTGAAGTCGTTTGCGAGGTAACCCTCGAGCCACTCGACGGTGTCCGCGTCGAGGTGGTTGGTCGGCTCATCGAGGATGGCGAGGGTGGGCTCCGATACCAGGATGCCCGCGAGGGCCACGCGTCGGCGCTCGCCGCCGCTCATCTCCGTCACGAGCTGTTCGGGGTCGTGGATCCCGAGGCGCGTCAGCATCACCGTCGCTGTGCGGCCGAGGTCGAAGCCGCCGTGATGCTCGAGCTCTTCGGCCGCGTCGGCTTGGGCGTGCACGAGCGCCTCGATGTCCATGTCCGGGGCGCCCGACTCGAGGTGAGCGGTGGCCTCATCGTAGCGCCCCATCGCCTCGGACCAGCCTTCGAGACCGGCAAGCGCCGCCTCACGGGCCGTCGGCGCGCCTTCGAAGCGGGGCT
This sequence comes from Deltaproteobacteria bacterium, assembly GCA_003647065.1. GTDB lineage: Bacteria > Myxococcota_A > Polyangia > Polyangiales > B10-G4 > B10-G4. The sequence goes on from QMMC01000323.1 coordinate 2,360, forward strand.
CCTGGGGCAAGTAACTGACGCGGGCGTCCCGGCGAACCGCGACGTCGCCGCCATCCGGCATGTCGACCCCGGCGAGGATCTTGGCAATGGTGCTCTTGCCCGAACCGTTGATGCCGACGAGACCAACGCGCTCGCCGTCATGGATCGAAAGGCTGACGTCATCGAGGAGCACCCGTGAGCCAAAGGCTTTCCGGAGGTCCCGACCGACGAGGATGGGCGCATCAGCCATTATTCAATGATTCCTGCATGTTCAAGCCTCAAGCCGCCGTCGCCGGCAGTGCCGCGCTCCCGGAGCGCTCGAGCTTCAAAGAGCCGTCAGCGTCGAGGTCCAGAGCCTCCGGCGGTAGGGGTGAAAGGTGTCGCTCGGCGATGGCCATGATGTCATCGAGAGTCTCTGCCCGGAGCGCCTCCTTCGAGAACGCGCGCTCGTCGTCGAGGGCGCGGCCGACGTAACGGATGAGCTCCTTCATCTTGCCGACGGTCTTGCGATAGATCGTCTCGTAACGAACACGCACATCGAGGAGATGCTCGAAGAGATCGGCACCGGACGGTCGGAACGGTGTCACGCCACGATTCAAGTCACGCACCTGTTGAAAGATCCAAGGATTGCGCAGCGCCGGACGACCGATCATCACCGCGTCACACCCGGTCTCCTCTTGCATGCGCACGGCGTCGGCGGCGTACCAGACGTCGCCATTGCCGACGACGGGGATGGAGAGCTCGGACTTCAAGGTGCGCACGATGCGCCAGTCAGCGACACCGCTATAAAAGTCGGCGCGGCGCCTCGGGTGCACCACGATAAAATCGGCGCCGGCCTCTTCGACGACCCTCGCGATCGCGACGACATCATCGGCATCATCGAAGCCCGCGCGAATCTTGGCGGACAAGAGGCCGGGTACCTGGGCGCGCATCTTCGATAGGACGTCGTAGAGGAGCGCGGGGTCCTTGAGCATCGCCGCCCCGACCCCCTTCTTGACGACGCGAGGCATTGGACAGCCCAGGTTGATGTCGACGACATCAGCCCCCGCGGCGGCCACGACGCCGGCCGCTTCGGCCATTTTTTCGGCGTCATTACCCATGACTTGGACCGAAAGGGGCACGCCCGGAACCTTGACGACCTCGCGCTCGAGGGCCCGAACCGAAAGCGGGGACCGGCTGATGCGAACGAACTCGGTGCATACCACGCCGACGCCGCCGCGCTCCGCGGTGAGCGCCCGGAAGACCGGGTGGGTCACCCCTTCCATGGGCGCGAGCATCGTCGGCTCGTCGAAGGGCCACCTCGCGACGCGCGCCCCGGTGGGGCGGTCCGGCGTGCGCGTCGGTCGCGCCAATGGCTCATCGGAGGTCATCAAAAATGGTGGCTGCGGCGGGACGTTCAGGAAGGCTCATCGGCGGTCATCAGGAGCCCATCGGGCGCTCATCGGGTGCCCCGAAAACGGAGCACGGAGATGCGCCCGAGGAGGGCCGGTGCCATAGCACGTCGGGACGCCGCGAACAGCCAACCGACCGGTCCGGGTGCGGAACGTACGGGCCGGGTCCCCCGGCGCCCGCAGAAGACATGCTCTTTCCCTTGCGCAATGCCTGTAGGAATTATCCTGACAGCGGCGCCGGCCGGTTTCTTGTAGGCTGACTTGGTGGGCCTCACAATTGGCAGACGATGGGGAAGATGAATTCGAAGATGCGTCGACTGAGTGTGTGCGCTGCTGTGACAGCGTGCGCGATCGTAGTTCTTCCGACCGAAGGCCACGCCAACCCACCGACGGGTCAGGAGTCCGCGAACATCCGTCTGCGCATCCCCACGCCGAGTACGAACGACGACCCCCTCTACGACCCGGTTTCGGAGCAAGGCCAGCAGGCGCGCGGCATGTACATCACCGGGCCCTTCGTCAGGGTGCTCGGCGTGGACGCCGTCATCAATCGCATCCAATTGGCCCGCCTCGACACCGCGGTGATCGACATGAAGGACGGCGCGGGGCGCGTCACCTACGATACCCAGATCGAAATCCTAGAGCCCCAGCAGCGCAATTACCTGGGTGATGTCGGCGCCTTGGTGCGCAAGCTCAAGGAAAACGGCATCTACACCATCGCCCGGATCGTGTGCTTTGCCGACCCGCAGTTGCCGGCCCGGCACCCGGAGCTCGCCGTCCTCGACAACCGCCGGAACCGCCGGAACCGCCCGTGGACGAGCTGGGGCACGGCGGGGACCTGGCTCGACCCCTACAACACGGCGAACCACGACATGGTCATCGAGCTCGCGCGCGAGGCCGAGAGCTTCGGCTTCGACGAGGTTCAGCTCGACTACGTGCGTTGGCCGGTCGACGACGGGACGCAGTACGCGAACTACCCCGCGCACACCGACGAGCCGCGGTGGAGCGTGCTCAGGGAATTTCTGCGGCGCATGGACGTAGCGCTCCGCATCCCCATCGGCGTCGACGTCTTCGGGCTCACCGCCTTCGACTTCGGAAACCCGCGCCCCCTCGGTCAGAAGCTCGACGAGTGGACCGACTACGTCGAAGTGATCTCGCCGATGCTCTACATGAACTCGATGCGCACCTGGGGTCGTGGTCAGACCGAGCGCGACCGCCAGTTGATCGAAGCGGGCGTCACCCAGCTGCGTCGACGCATCGGACCACACACTGTCATCCGTCCGTACCTTCAGGCCTTCGAGGAAGGCGCCGACGACCCCGGCCCGATGTTCATCGCTCGACAGATCCAGGGAGCTCGTCGCGGACGTGCCGATGGCTACCTCTTCTGGCACCCGGGGTCGCGGTATACGATGCTCTACCAAGCAGCCCGGGGCGCAGCCCGGGGTATGCTCCAGCCCTTCCCCCTCGGGCGCCGAGGTCGGGCGCGGCGGGCTGCCCTAGCCGCTCAGGAAAATTAAAACGGCATCAAGCCGGATATTCCCGGGCGCTTTGGCCCGAGATCTACAAGGTCGAATAGGGTGGTCGCCGACGCAGTAGAGGGCGCGACCGCTCGAAACCGCGCCAAAACGAACGATATATGGGAGGTTGGGGGGCCATCGGGGCCCACCGGCGAGCTCCGTGACCGCCCACCAAAGCCGCCGGGTCCGGGCGACTCTGATGCTCTTCGCCTTCGCGGCGACCGCGATCCCCTTGGGCCTATGGGTCGATGACATCGGCGGTCCGGAGGCCTTCGTCGAGCGCTACGGCATCGCCGCGCCGCTTTTGACGGTCCCGATCCACGCGGTCATCTCCGTCACCCCTTTCCCGAGTGAGCTCTTCGTACTCGCCAACGGGACCGCCTACGGCTGGCTCCTCGGCGGCGCCCTCGGCTGGATGGGCTGGACCTTGGCGTCGCTCATCCAATACGCCCTCGCCTCACGGACCGCCGTCGACTTCGACGTCGACCGCCACCTCGACAAGCTCCCCGCTCGGCTCCGGGAGCTGCCGGTGGATCACCCACTCTTCCTAATCCTCGGCCGCCAGGTGCCCTTCGGCTTCCACGTCGTCAACGTGCTCGCCGGCGTGAAGCGCATCTCGCTGCTGCGCTTTGCCATCTGCGCGGGCATCGGCTCGGTCCCGGGGGCCGTCCTCTATGCCGGCCTCGGCGCGGGCATCCAGCTGCTCTGAGGGGCGTCGAGCCCAGGCCGCGATGCTACAGGTCCCCGGCCTTCGCCACGCCGATCCACTTCTTCATCTCGCGCTCGATGATCTCGATCGCCCGCTTCTTGAAGGGCCGCATGATGAACGGCACGTCCATGGTCAGTTCGATTGCGCCGTCCAGGAGCTCGATGGAACCACCGAGGGAGAAGCCCCCCGCCGAGAAACCGATATTCGCCAGGCGCTCCGTGGCCCAGTCGATGGTCGGTGAGTACTTCTCGAAGCGCTCCGCATAGCTCTGCCACGCCTTGTCGGCGACACGGCGGGCGGTCTCGAGGTCCAGATCGTGGCTGACGCGATGGTCCATGGATCGCAACTCTAGTGCCTCCCCCGCGACTGCGAAAGAATTGATCAAAAGCAATCCCGCCAAAATAGCCGCCCCGGCCGGAGAGGACTCCCGCTACGCCTTCCTCACGCGACCAGCCCGAGAGAACGGCTACACGGCTCCATCGTCCTGACCCGCGCCACGCGCAGGCGCCCACAAGACAATTAAGCAACCACGCGTCCCCAAGTCCTGTGGGGTCATGAACCGGCGCCGCGAGCAAACGCCCACAAGACAATTAAGCAACCACGCGTCCCCAAATCCTGTGGTGCTTGGTCAGAGGAGGCGTCCACGTGCGTCAGCTGGCGAGCGCCCCCGCAGGCCCCGACAGAGACGTACCTAAAGTACGTCGACCGAGGGGCCGAGGAGGCAAGCCGCCAGATGGCGTGCGTGGGCGCCTCCGTCGTCAGTCGCCGATGCCGCAGATGCCGCCCAGGCACGACCCACTACAGCAGTCCGCGTCGAGGACGCAGCCGCCGCCGCCGAAGGGAATGCAGCCGATGGGGGTGTCGTCGCAGATGCCGTCGAGGCAGCGCCCCTCACAGCAGTCCGCGTTGGCGGTGCAGGTGCCGCTACCGTTGGGGATGCAGAGGCTCGAGCACCGACGCACGCCGGAGGCATCGAGGATGCAGCTCAGGATGTCACCGGAGGCATCGGGGCAACACTGCTCCGAGAAGTCGCACTCGTCGCCTTCCATGATGCACATCTCTTGGTCGTTGCAGCGGCTGACGCCGAGGCCCGTCGGGATGCAGCCCAGAGACTTCAGCACGCAGCAGTTGTTGGAGCCGCCCTGGCCGCAGATTTCACCAGCATCGACGCAACCCGGCGGATTCACGCAGCGACGCAGGCCCGCCGTGCCCTCGGGGGGTCCGCACTCGTCCGAGCAGCAGTCGCTGTTCATGTTGCAGACCTCGCCGAAGGGATGGCAGCCCGGGAGGAACTCGCAGATGCCGACGCCGCTGCCGGCGTCGACGCAGAGCGCCGAGCAGCAGCCGCGCACGCTGGTGCAGGACTCACCGGAGGTCGAGCACGAGCCGAGGTCCTGGCAGCGCCCCACGCCCGCCTCCGGGTGTTCTGCGAAGTCGCAACCGCCGGTGCAGCAGTCGCCGTTGGTGGAACAGATCTGCCCCATGGCCCGGCAGGTGTCGTGGCCCGAGCAGCGCCCGCCGCCGCTTCCGTCGGGGAAGCAGAAGCCGGAGCAGCAGTTGCCGTCCGAGCTGCAGTTTTCACCGTCGACGTTGCAACTGCCGCCGGCGCTCTCACAGGTGGTGCCGTTGCAGTCGTGGCTGCAGCACTCGACGCTCGTCGTGCAGGCCTCGCCGTCATCGCCGCAGGTGGCCGTGTCGTCGCAGAAGCCGCCGACGCAGCCGCCGGAGCAGCAGTCCGCCGCCGTCAGGCAGGCCGTGCCACCGACGCCGCAGCCGCCAGGGACCTGGCAGCGGAGAGCGCCGTCGATCGACGCGCTGCACAATCCGGTGCAGCACTCGGAGTCGGCGGTGCAGGTGTCGAGGATGCGCTGGCAGCTGCCGGTGGCATCCACGCAGATACCCGAAGCGCAGTTCCCGCTGCAGCACTGGGGCCCCGCGCTGCACATGTCGCCCGCGCTGCTGAGGCCACCGTCGATGAGTCCGTCGCAGTCGTTGTCGACCCCGTCGCAGATGTCAGTCGCCGTCGGATTGATCGCCGGGTCTCCGTCGTTGCAGTCGTCGCCGCCGCAGGCGTCGTCGCCGAAGCCGTCGAGGTCGATGTCACGGGGGGTGTGGGTGCAGCTCCCCGACGCGTCCGAGCAGCTGTCGACGGTGCAGGCGTTGAAGTCGTTGCAGCTCGGCGCCGTGCCGGCCTGGCAGACCCCGGGGGTGCTGGTCGAACTGCTGCAGGTCTCGACGCCATTGCAGTAGAGGCCGTCGTCGCAGAGGCTGGCGGTCGGGCCGGTGCAAGCGCTACCCGGAGTGCAACCCACCGCCGTGCAGACCTCACCCCCGCCGCAGTTGCCGGAGTTGAATATCGCCTCGCACATGTCGGATGCCTCGTTGCAGCTGTCGTCCGAGCAGGCGATGCCATCGTTGCAGAGGATGGCGGTACCGGACTCGCAGCCCACGCCGACCGTGCAGGTCTCGGTGCCGTTGCAGTAGGCGCTGTCATCGCAACGAGCGTCGAAGGGCGTGTACAGGCACGCGTCGAGGCCGGCGTCACAGCTGTCGTCGGTGCACGCGAAGGTATCGTCGCAGACCGGCGGGGTCCCCGCCTGGCAGTCCAGGGTCGGCGAGCAGAGCTCGGCGCCGTTGCAGAAGGTGCCGTCGTCGCACATTCCGTCATCGACGGTGTTGACGCAGCCGCCGGCCGCCTCGGAGCAGCTGTCGAGGGTGCAGGTCACCGCGTCGTCGCAGTCGAGGGCCGGGCCCGCCTGGCAGTCCATGACCGCGTCGCAAACCTCGACGCCATCGCAGAAGAAACCGTTGTCGCAAGCGGTGTCGTCGGGGAAGTTCTGGCAA
>QMMC01000324.1 GCA_003647065.1 Deltaproteobacteria bacterium
CGCGCCGGTTGAAGCATCGAGAAGCCTAATGTCGCGATCCCCATCGGCATCGGCATCGGTCCGCGCGACCCCTCCGTCGCCCGCCGAACTCGTGTGCGACGTCAACTGCCCAGGCTCACAACCCACGGCGAGGAGAAGAGACAGAATACAAAGAACGCGCACCATACCGCACAATGTATGACAATCCCGATTCCTGGTCAACAGTGTTATTCAGGAGAGCCATTTGTCGATGCACGTTTGCTCTTGGCTGCTACCGTGGGCAATGCGCAATTTCTATGGCTCTACCCGCAGCCTTCTTCTGGCGGTTCTAGTGATCGGACCACTCGGCTGTGGATCAGACGAAGAGGTGTCCCCGCAGTTTCCAGAACTCGACGCCCTCGACACGACCCCCGACCCCTCGTGCAGTGGAACGTGGGTCGCAGGCGTGACCGGGCGGATCGTGGATGAGAACGGCGCGGGTGTTCCTGCAGCCTTCCCTCAAATGTGCGTCCGTTTGGCAGAGAACGGTTTTCTGAGCTGCTTGGTCCCTGAACCAGCGCGCGACGACGGATATTTCGGTCAGGTAATCCCAGCCGATAACCGCTGTATGTCTGACCTCAACTTCCGGGTTTTCCTCGGAGACAGCCCATACGGGACCACCTACTGCCGCAGTGACCTACGTGCAGACGATGGCATTCTATCCATAGGATCACCGCTCGTTCTGTACGAAGTGACCCCCGCGGCCGACTTGCCGCCCGAAGGAGATCCGGAGGTCAGTCGCACTGTGGTGCTGGCCGATGGCCTCGAGCTCGACGTCATCCCCGCGCCGCTTTATGGCTCCTACGCAGAGTTGGGCGCCTCTCGTTTGGACGAAAGCACCTGTTTCGCGGATGAGAGCTTCGACGTGCTTTACGCCCTCACGCCGGAGTCGCTGACTTTCCGATTTGGTACGTCCGAGGTGGGCTTTCCCGTGCGCATACCAACGTCTCTGCCGGAGGGGTCGGTCGTAGATCTGTACGTGCTTGGAGGCCTAGACGAGTTCGAGCTGCAAACGGGAACCACGTTGACCGAAGGCGCATTTGAAAAGTTCGGAACGGGCCACGTGGCAGACGGCATGATCGTCAGCGATCCGGGTAGCGAGCTTCCCTATCTCACCTGGCTTGGTGTGCGCGCGCAATAGCAATTGAGTGGCGCGGATGATGGCAACCCACTTATGATCACTTGGTTTGTTTGAGCCCCGATCCTGGTGGAGAAATTACGCAACTGAACGAGGAGGGACCATGACATCCCCTCGCTGCGTTCTCGCCGGCAATATCTACTTCGTCACTCGAGGCTGCTCCGACCGCGCTTCTTCCTCAGGCTCGACCCTGTCGTGAGCCGCCTCTTCCGCTTCGAGGAGTCCCTCTTCAACTTGCGTGCCACGCCGAGCTTTCCCAAAACCTCGCTCTTTTCGCGCGGCGACGGCCAAGCGACTGGTGTCTGCAGACCTCGCCGGCCCCGGCCTCCGGCGCCATGGCGCTCCATTTGCTCCAATCGTGAGAAATAGGCGATTCCGTGAAGAGCAGGAGGTGATGTCCTGCAGCGCTCTCGATCAACGCTCAGAGGCGCGCCCGCGGTGAAACCCGCGCCAACTCCTCGACGAAGGGTAATCGTCACGCCGAGTAGGCCGCCGGCCGTGGCGCTCGGGAGTGCTCAGCCGGGGGAGCCCTCGATCGGGGTCATGTCCGTACCCCCGACTTGGCCCCCGATTCGGCCTCCGACGGTGCCCCTCCTGCCCTGTTGGTTCCCGCGGACCGGCATTTCTTCCTGCAGACCGCCCATGAGGAGTTCGTCAATCTGCCGCGCTACGTCCGGATCGTCGAGAATGGCACGGAGAGCTACCGCATCGATTCGCCCCGGCGGCTCCCCCGAGGCTCCCGGCGTTACGTACCGGAGTGATGCTGAGTGCCTGGCTTCATCGTAGGCGTGCACCTGGTAGAGCACCGCCGGCTCGAGCGGGGACTCGAGGGAGAACGCGAGGATGTCGGGACCGAGGCGGCCCACCTCCTCCCTTCCCTTGGTGATCACGTATGCTGTGACGGCCACGTCATCGGTGGCCGGAGGCCAAGACAGTCGCCCGGCCTCCGGGTCATCACCTCCGGCCGGGCCCGCCGTCACGAGTTCGAGCTCAGCGCCCGTGGGAAATCCAGGCGGCAGAGCATCCGACGTCGACTGCGGCTCGGACTCGTTGCCGGCGTTGTCGATGGCCACGATCGTAAACGTGGGCCGGGCCCGCAGGTCGACATCCTCGATGGTCAGGCCATACGCCTCCTCCGGGGTCACCCTCCGAACCTCTTCACCCCCGATCCGGACGACATACGCCGCGATTCCCGACTCGTCTTCGGCGCCTCCAGCCAGCACCGAAACCGCCTGGGGCTCGTCTGCCAACCGGCCGATGACCGCGGTGACTTGAATCTCGCGGTCACCGAACGACGGCGGCGTGCCATCCCCGGTCCGTGCTTCGAGGGCCGGCGATTCATTTCCGGCGGCGTCGACGGCGACGATCGTGACGTGATGTTCTCCGAGGTCCAGATCATCGAGGGCGTAGCGCAGGATCTCCGACCCGAGGCGGACCGCCGGCTCCCCGTCGATGTGCAGGACGTACGCCACCACGCCCGTGGCATCTTCTGCAGCCGACCAGACCGCCACCCGCGCCGTCGCATCGCCGTCGATGCTCAGCTCGCCACGTGTCGCGGCGTCGTCCTGACGCCCACCTTCGCGCTGCGTTACCGGACCTAGACCGCTACTTGCGGCTGTCGGAGCGCTGGCCGAACGTGTACTGGACCTTCTCGCCGATGAAGGCCCCGAAGAGGGTGATCATCACGCCGAGGAGGCCGCCGATGATGTAGGCCAGAACCGAGAGCTGGGCGACGATGTCGATGTGCATCAGCCACGCGGCGGTCGGGATGACCGCCATGAGCGCGCCGACGGCGGGCTCGATGAAGGTTTTGCCCGGCGAGATGTATCCGATGATGATGCCGCCGACGAACCAGGTGGCGATGGAGATCACCAAGCCCGGCAGGCCCTGGAAGTCGATGGCGTCGATCGCGAGGTCGAGGCCCACGAGGATGACCGTCTGCAGAGCGCCGTAGACGATGAAGGAGATGAAGGCCCACTTCCAAACGAAGGAGTCCTGCTGATTTCGTCTCTCGTACTCTTCTTCGGCGGTGAGGTCCCCCGCCCCGAGGGCTTCCACGCGGGCGCCGCACGAGGCGCACCTCGCCGCCGTGGACGGGTTCTTGAACCCACACATCGGACAGACGATTTCCTTGGCCGCCATCGATATCCCCTCGAAAATGAAGCTAAGAGCTGCTCCGGGATGACATTTCACCGGAGCTACGCAATTAGCGCAAGACTTTCGAACATTTCATGGCTCGACGAGGATCTCCTAGGGACTCCCAAGGACCGAAAGGCGCAATTGGTCCACCCTTCAGCTTCTGCCCCGAGAATTCACCGAGGCCGCATCGAATGACCCGCCGCGACTGGTTCGAGATATCCCACGATGGATGGCGTCAGCTCTCGGCCTCCCGGCCCCTGGGGCGGCTCCTCCTCGAAGCCATCCAGAACGCCTTCGACGAACGGGCCCAGCGAATCCAGGTCCGCCTCGGTCCAACGGCAATCGAAGTGGTCGACGACGCCGAGGGGGGCTTCGGCGACGAGCGCCTCGTCTACACCGTCTTCCTGTCGGAAAAGCGCCAGGACCCCACCCGCCGGGGACGCATGGGGCGAGGGCTCAAAGAGCTCATCGCGTCGATGGAGGCCGCGACCGTCGAGACCGTCGGCACGACCATCGAATTCAACGACGCCGGGCGCCGGACCCGGAGGAACCGTCGAAAGAGGGGCACCCGGCTGGTGCTGCGCCGGCAGTTCCTCCCGGATGAGCTCGCCAGCGCCCGGGCCCTACTCGGGGCCTGCATTCCGCCCCGGGACGTGATGCTGCGCGTGGACGGTCAGGTCGTGAGCCGACCCGAGCTGGTCCTCGAGCTGCCCTCCCAGGAGCTCGAGACCGTCGTCGTGTCCGAGCGCGTCGAACGGGCCGAGCTGCGCAGCACCTCGGTCTCGGTCTACATGCCGCGCGAAGGCGAGACCCCGCAGGTCTACGAGATGGGGCTCCCCGTCGAGACCTGGCTCGTGCCCTGGCACGTCGACGTGGCCCAGCGCATCCCCCTCCTCGAAGGCCGCGACGGCGTGCCCTCGCGCTTCAAGCTCGCCCTCGAAGCGACGCTCCTCGAAGCGATGATCTCCCGGTACCTCGACAAGCGCGATCTCCGCGGCGACTGGGTGCAAGACGTCATCAGCCGCTGGCCGGTCAAGACGTCGCTCCTCGAGGCCTACGTCTCGAAGGTCTTTCCCCGGGGCGCGGTCCTCGGCGGCACCAACCGAGCGAACGACCGCGCTCAGCAGATAGGCGCCCACGTCATCGAGGCCTCGGTCATCAGCCACGGCGCCTACCTCGCCCTCGGGCGGGTCCTCGAGACCTCCGACGACTACGTGCGCCGCCGGGCCGCCGAGTTCGAGGGCGAGGACGTCGAGCCCGATGAAGAGCAGATCGCCTTCGCCGCCGCCGTCCGGTGGCTGGCCCGGCGCGTCGCGGGGCGGGTGATTCGGGTCGGCTTCTTTGCCCGGGACCCCAACGACGCGGGGCTCCTCGAAGATGCGGTGACAGACCTCGATACGAAGGAGATTCGTTTCAACACCCGGGCCAGCCTGCGCTTCGACGACCTCCTCGACGCCCGGACCCTGGGCCTGGTCCTCCACGAAATCGCCCACCTCGAGACCGCCGAGCACGACCACCGCTTCATTGACCGACTGCAATTCCTCGCCGGCCATACCGCGAGGGTCATGGCCGAAGGGGGCACCGAGCTCGCCGCCGCTTTGCGCCGCGGGGACCCGGACGGCCGGGGCGATCATTGAGGGGGCGGGTGACCCGCTCCCGAACATTCGGACCACGAGAGAGTCGTAGAATCGCTCAGCCGCTGGAGCGAAAGCGTCCTGAATCGGCCTCCGGGAAGCCCGTCTCTCGTCGCATCGCCTCGACCACATTGCGGATTTCGGCGATACGGCGGAGACGATCGCCAGCGCTCGGTTCGAGGAGACCGAGACTCCACGACGCGGCGCCGCCAACCTCCGAGAAGAAGCGCATCGGGACGGGGCCGCGGCTCACGAGGATCATGCTTCGGAGCAGCGTTCGGACGAGACTCACCTCGAGGGTGTCGCCTCTGAGCACCAAGGCGCCTGCTGCGAGCCAGTGACTATGAGCCTTGTATTGCCGCGCCGTCTCCGCCCGGGCGTCACGGTCAGGCAGACCGCGGAAGATGCCACCCTCGAAGACCGAGATCAGGGCGCCTCCTTCTGGATGTTCGCGCTTCACCCTCGCGAGAAGGGGCAGTCGCTGCTTCAGGTCATGGACGGTGGGCGCGTCGCGGTAGAACATCAGGGTGACGTTGCCCACCGCCGCATAGGAGACGCCGGGGCGAACTATCAAGAGCTCAGGATCGTCAGAATCAGACATCGACTTCATTGCCTGCGGGGGGGGCGAGAGACGCGGGAAGGATACACTGTCTACGCGCAGCGACGCCTCTCCACCGCCGTCATCGTCGCCGCGCTGCGCGTACCGAACGGTCAGGGGCAGTCGCGAAGGGGCGGAGACCGACCGGGCCGCCACTCGACCTCAACTCCCCAAAGACCGGCGCTCCGGGGGAGGTTCGTAGAGGCAGTACGACGACGGCGGTCGTGCGCTCGGCGCGGCGGCGGCGACGATGGTCTGCGTGGCCGCGAGGGCATGTTGGAGAGCGGGAGCCCAGGGCGCATTGCTCGCCCGAGCCATCGCGATCTCGGCCAACTCGGCGGTGCCGTCGTCGCTCAGGGCGAAGGGATCGTCCGGGAGGGCGTCGTAGTACGCCCGGTGGTCTGTCGTATTGGCCAGGAAGCGCCGGAGGCCATGGGGCTCCGCGAGGGCCGCCTGGACGCGCAGGCTCGCATACTCGCGGCCGAGGTCGCGGAGCGTCGTATTGATCACGCCCCAGTTGACCTGCTTGACGCTCTCTTCGCCTTCGACGAGCCAGTGACAGATCTCGTGAAAGACGATCTGGGCGACGCAATCGTCCGGGTCGAGGTTTCTCGGGGTCCCGATAGCGAGGGTGCCTTTGCCGTCGTAGTCGGCGTAGACCCCATTGGCGAATACGACGCGGAGCCCCATCCGCTCGAGGGCGTCGATCCAGATCGTATCGAGGGGGTCCAGGTACTCGCTCTCGGGGCGCCTCGGTATGGGCTGGATCGCCGAGAGCTCTGAAGCGGTGAGGGCTGGCATGGCGGCCGCAGTCTTGAACGAGCGAAGGTGCGTGCGGTTGACACGGGTCACCCGACCCACGCCGCATCGTTCGGGTCAGCTACTCGACGACCCCGGACGCACTTCCGATCAGCAGCGGATCGTTGGGGTCGTTCAAGTTGTCCCAGCGACGAAAGAGACTGACGGCGTAGTCGCCGGTGGCCAGCCCGGGGACCGTGATGGTGACGTTGTAAAGGCAGTCGCAGGCCGTGACGACGGAGGGGTTCATGTCCACGGGTTGGACGAGGAACTCGATACTGGCCCCGTTCCCTCGACGGAAGGCCTCCACTTCCTGATCACACCGAAAGTGGGCCTCGAGGTAGTCGACGTCGATCCAGCTCGCGCCCCCCGCGACCTCGATGTGCTCATCGTGGGCCTCGTAGGGATTTCCCACACACTCGGTCTGGGTACTCTCCACCGGCTGGGCATCTTCCCAGCCCCACGGTAGGTCGGGTCCAGCACACCCGGCAAAGAGCATCGCGCACGACACGGCCGCCAAGAGCGCGCGAGCGAATCCGGTTCTGGCTCCTCGGTGGTTCACATCCGTTAGGTGCGCGCGCGACCCTCTTGGTCAAGGACTCGAGTCAGGGGTTCGTCAACTCGACCGCCACCGCGTAGCCGTTATCCATCTGGACTTCGTAGGTTCCGCGCCCGGGCTCGTCCTCGGCCTCCATGAACTCCATGCGCATGTCCAAAGGGTGGCCGCCCCGTTCCTGGACGGACCCGCTACGGGGCCCGGTCGAAGTCGCAGTCGATGTGGATGGTTTCCTCCGCGCCCGGGGACTCGGGGAAACGAGTTATGGCGATATGACTCAGCCACCGGACCACCGTTCCGCTGCTGTCGCGCCGAAAGACATGCTCGAAGTAACCGCTGGGGCACAACCAGACGTCCAGGGCTTCGAAATGACCACTTGGACCTCCGATGCTTGCCGCCGCCTGCGTGAACTCATCCTGTTGGCGCATCCGACGAGCACGAGCAGCTGAAGGGCCACACCGGCTGCGACCCCGATCTGCTGCGTGGCGCTCGTGAGGCTCACCAGTCAGATCTAGCACGCGCTTACCGACGGCCCCCCGCCACCCGCCGGTCGTGCCCTAGAGCTCGACGGCCTCGATGCGTCGGTTCTGGCGCCGGCCCTCTTCGGTGTCGTTCGAGGCGACCGGGCGCTGGTCTCCGTAGCCGACGGCCTCGACGCGACTGGCGTCGATGCCGTGGGAGATGAGGTAGGTGCGGACGGCTTCAGCGCGGGCCTCCGAGAGCCTCTGGTTACCCCGGGGGTTGCCGACGTTGTCGGTATGGCCGGAGACACGAATGCCTGCGCTCAACCGGTGGGTCAGGTATTCGACGACCCGGTCGAGGCGAGGGAAAGACTCCTCCTTGATGGTGGCGCGGCCGGTATCGAAGAGGATGCCCTCGAGAACGAGCCCCTGCGGTTCCTCCTCAGCCTGCTCCGGAAGCGCCGCGACGGGGGTCGGACGCCACCGCCGATAGCGCATGGTCAGGCGGATGTCCTGATTCGGCCCCGCGGGCACCTCGACGGTCGCGGAGGTGTTCTGGCGTCCGAGGGCCAGATATACCATCTCGTACCTCTGGCCGACCGGCACGAGGACCTCGCCGTAGCCGACCGAGTCGGTCTCCCCCGTGTAATAGGCCGTGCCGTCCGGCGCCGTCATCTTGATCACGATGCCCGGGATCGGTCCCGAGTCCCGATTGACGACGAAGAGCCGCATGGCCGCGTGGGTTTCCGTCGCCTCGATCTCCGACGGGCGCTCCCCGTGGGCTTGCCCTGCGGTCTCCGAGTTCCGAATCTGGAACTCGCCATCCCTGGCCGGATCGCCGCCGCCCTCCTCGGGGGGTGCCGTTTCCGTAGCGGCGGCGGGTTCGGACCCCGTCGCCGGCGCGGCCGACGGGCTCGCTCCGCAGGCGGTGGTGAGGGAGATCGCGATGGCGAATAGCTGAAGACGAAGCGCGGTATTGCTCATGATGAATCGCCGGAGGCTATCACGGCGGCCCGCGTGTGGGGTCTCGCGGGAAGCGGACTCGATATCGACCGGGCCCGCGTAGGGGGATGATCCCGACATGTTGGGGTGCCCCCCCAGACCTCCGGCGCCGTTGACCTTGACCGCCGCAGGGGGTCGTCTACCTTGCCGGTCCCCGAAGGAGAACTGACGTGGCGCGCTTCATCGACGAGCTCAAGCGAACTCATAATTGCGGTGCCCTCCGCGAATAGGACATCGACCAAGAGGTCGTGCTCTTCGGTTGGGTGCAACGGCGCCGGGACATGGGCGGCTTCGTCTTCGCGGACATCCGCGATCGCGAGGGCGTCACCCAGCTCGTCTTCGACCCCGACACCGAGGTCTACGCCCTCGCCAACGAGCTGCGCCCGGAGTGGGTGATCGGCATCCGCGGCAAGGTCCG
>QMMC01000325.1 GCA_003647065.1 Deltaproteobacteria bacterium
ACCCGTTCGCCGCCGACTCGATGCTGGGCATCCTCGCCGCCATCATCGGCCAGGACCCCATCCCCCCGTCGGAGCTCTGGCCCGATGTTCCGCCGGCCCTCGACGACATCGTCCTCATGGCCCTCTCCAGGTCCGTTGATGACCGATATCAGTCGGCGGATGAAATGCGCGAGGCCCTCGAGGCGATCGACGGGTCACTCTCGGTGGAGCTGCGTCGCTCGGCCTGGTTCTCGAACGTCGTGCCGATCCAGCAGACCCTCAAAGCGAGCTGACCCAACAGAAATCTCGAAGCCGCGCGCCCTGGTACGCCAATTGCGTATGGCCCCGCCATGTCGCTGATTCCGTGCCAACCTGTGCCCGCGTCACCCACTGTGCTCTGTGGTCTCAGCGTCATGCTGCTCATCGGAGCCAGCGGGTGCTTCATGAATCACGGCGATCCACCCGCTCCCGCTCCAGATTCGAGCGTGTCCCCCGCGCCCGATGCTGCCCCCCTGCCGCCCCGGCCCTCCGAGGACGCGGGGCCGCCGCCGGTCACCGATGCTGGTCCGACACCCGCCGTGGACGCCGCGGTTCCGACGGGGTGTGTGGGGCCGAGCGTCCCCCATCGCGGCACGAGGACCACCGTCGAGGTCAGCGGCTTCGGCGGCATGGCCTTGCCCGCAGACGAGGCATTCGACCTGCCGGTGTCCATCGACGGTGCGTGCTTTTGCGGCGAGCAGGTGGTCTGCGAGGTGAACATGATGTTCCCGGGGACCGGTCCTGCGCTGATCGACCTGACCACGTCGATTTGCGACGGCTCCCTCCTCTGCGACGGCTGCTATCCCCACGTCGATGGCCTGTGCCGCGTTCCCGCGTTGCCGGCGGGGGACTACCGGGTTCGCCTCAACGGCGAAGAGGGGTTCTTGCTCTCCTTGCCGGTCTGGCGCACTGACTCCGAAGAGCAGGTCTGCTTCACGCCGGCACCCCCCGTGTCCGACCACCTCTTCTGCCCCTGGGAGACGACCTCCATCGTCGACGTCGCCCAACTCTGCGTGCCCCCGGAGGTCTTCGCCAATACGTCGTCGGTAGTGACTGTCACCGATGGCTGCGGCGGCTGTTTCGATGGGCCCGCCGACTGCGTCGTCACGCAGCAGGGTCATCGGTTGATCGTCGACGCGCGCACGCGGACTTGCGATTGCCCCACCTGCGGCGCCTGCGACGACGGATGCGTCCCGGTCGAGACCGAGTGCCGGCTGCCGCCACTGGCTCCTGGGACCTACACCGTGGCGGCCGGCGGTTTCGAAACCACCATCGAAGTCGTCGAAGGCGGCCCCGGTGGCGAACTGCCGCCGGCGCCCACCCGGTGCGCCAATCCCCACGGCTAGTAGCCGGATGCGGGGCGCGTGGGCGGCACGAGAATCAGGTATAGTCCTCATCTCCTCCGAGTTTGAGAACCAGATGACCGCCTCGACCACCCCAGCGGACGGCAACGCCCCGTCTTCGGCCGTTCCTGGTGACCCGACCCACAGAGCGTTGCCCGTTGGGGCACTCGGCCGCGTCCTCATCGTCTTGTTCGGGCTGACGGCGGCTGGCAGCGTCGTGGCAGCGTGGATGAACTTTCAGGCGCTCCAGTTTCCCGGCGGCGTGAGCGCTGGGGTCCTGGGCGAGGAGGTAGGGCTCGTCGTGGCCTTGCTCCTATTCGGTGGCCAACTGGCTCTCGCCGTTGTCCTTCCCATCACCTTTCTCGCTTGGATGGACCGCGCCTACTCCAATCTCACAGCTTTCGGCTACCAGCGCCGATTTGATCTCGGGTGGGCAATCGGTGGCTGGTTCGTGCCAATCATGAACATCTTCCGCCCCTTCCAAATCATGCGGGAGATTCACGCTCTCAGCGGCCTGGACCGACGCCCCGTCGCAGACGCGGCGCTGAGGGCGACGCCGACCATGGTTGCGTGGTGGGTTACCTGGTTCGCGATGTGGGCTTTGCCGCAGTTTGTGGAGACCTGGGATGTGGACGCGGCCGCCGAGGGGAGCGCCCACATTGTCGCTCAAGTCGTCCGATACGCCTTGGCGGCCTCGTGTGCGCTTCTCGCGCTCCCCGTCGTGCACGCGGTGACCACCCGCCAGACCGCGACAATTCAGCGTCTCAGCAGAGACGCTGGGCCTGGGGCTGTCTGAGACCACGCGGCGTCTGGTTCTCCATCAGCTACGTCGTGGATTACGGCCGCCGAACGGCGGGGCCGCCCCGACGGGCGTCTCTACAGCTCCGTGAACTCGTGCCCGCCGGTCACCTCGCGGCTGGCGAAGAACCGCTTCGCGGCTTCGATGTGCAGCGGGAAGGCGAAGACGTCCTCGAGGCCTTCCGGGCCAAAGATAGCGCCCCGGGCCGGGCACTCGGCGTTGTGTTCGTCGTGGGCGGGGAAGGTCGAGGCGTCGACTTCCTTCGTCGCGCCAAACAAGAGCACCCGATTCGGCTTCGGATCCGTCGAGTCGAACCACAGGGGCTCGACGTCCGCGGCATCCACGACGACGCCGGTCTCTTCGAGGACCTCCCGGGCGCCGCCTTGCTGCCAGGTTTCGTGGTCTTCGACGTAGCCGCCGACGAGGGCGAGCTTGCCTTCCTCGGGAGCGTGGCCGCGGCGGATGACGAGCAAGCCGACGCGGTCGTCGTGGCGGACGGGCACCAGCAGGACCGAGACCGGGGTGGGGTTCGCCCACACCATGGCGCCGCAGTCGATGCAGGCCCGGGGGAAGTCGCCGAGGGGTTCGGAGTAGGCGGCGCCGCAGTGGTGGCAGTGGCTGTGTCGAGGCTTCATGGGGCGCGGAGCCTACAGCGGGACGGCACGAAAAGTTCGAAAAGTTCCGAAAGTTCGGTCCGTCCCCCTGTACGCTTCGCGGCCATGGCAGCCGAACTGAAGCTGAAGGGGATCAACTTCAACGGGACCCTCGGGGCCTTCGCCGAGCATTACGGCGATGAAGCGCGGGCGTCCCTCCTAGCGTCTCTCGAAGGCGAGATCGGCGAGGCGCTTCGGGGCGGGATGATCATCGCTTCGGGGTGGTACCCGGCATCGTGGTACGGCGCGCTCCTCGCCGCGATCGTCGACCAGGTCGGTGGCGGGGACGACACGGCCCGGACCCTCGCTCGCGAGGCCGTGAAGGCAGACTTTCAGACGCTCTTCAAGGTCGTGCGCCTCTTCCTGTCTCCCGAGAAGGCCGCCCAGCAGGCGATGCGCGTCTCCAAGCGCTACGTCGACGGCGGCGTCATCGAGGTCGTGAGCCAGGAGCACGGCGAGGTCCAATATCGCTTCCGCGAGTACCACGGCTATACGCGGCTCATGTGGCGCGACTTCATCGGCGGCATCGAGGGGGTCCTCGAGAACATGGGCGCCGAAGACCTACGCAACCGCATCATCACCGGCGGCAACGACGGCAACGACCACCTCGACGTCGCCTTTCGCTGGAACGCTTGACGCCGACTGCGCATTGAGAACAGGCGGGATTCGAGTCAAGGTGCGGCGGCATGCTGTCTGCAATCGTCTGCCGTCCCCGCCGAATACACTCGGTTCTGCTGGCTCAATTGGTTCTCCTGACCTGCCTCGGAGCCGTCGCCTGCACTGAAGCCTCGACTCCGGGTGCCGATGCCGGGGACGCGTCCCCGGGAGATGCCGGTTCGGAGGACGCTGACGCCGGGACCACGCCTCCGCCCCCGGGCCCGGATTCCGGGCCTACCGACGCCGCCAGCGATGCTCGTCCTCCGGTGGACACCGGCACGGAGCCCCCGTTCCCGGATCCAAATAGGTGCCTCGCCTATGAGCCGACCAACCAGCTCATCGGCGACCGCCATTTTCAGCGGGGGTTCATCGACGTCGAGCCGACCACGAGCGCCGAGCGCACGACCATGGTCGCCGGCCTCTGCCCCGGGGCGCCCATTTGGCAGATTGCCTTCGGCAACAGCCCTTCGACGCTCTACGCCCAGCCGCGCGAGACCCTGCCGTCGGGGGCGGTCCAGTGGAGCGATTCTTACGCCCACCTGGCCGTCGGGCCCCAACGCAGCGCCGAGGCGGACTTTGTCCTCGGCATGAATGGCCGGGCGCTCTACGGCGGCGCCTACTACGTGCCCAGGGCGATGCAGGGGTGGGTCTTTCACCTCGCCCAGCAGCAGATCAGCATTCCCGGCGACTACTCGTCGGGCTCCCCGGCCATCTCCTCCCTCCGCGGGTTGGACTTCTCCGTCTTCGGGCAGCTGATCGCGGCGAGCCAAAACCGCGGGGCCGGCTATGACCCCGACGTCCACGCGGCCCAGTACCTCATCTACTTCACCGTGCAGAACCAGAACGGCAGCAGCCCCGGCTTCGGCGACTACCTCTGGTTCGGGGTCACCCTCTACGATGACCGCACGCCGGTGCCCGGCCTCTCGGTGCTCCAAGACCGCGGCGGCACGGAGCGCTTGATCTACAACCTGGGCGCGGCTCCCTTCGTCTCCCGGGCGTTCACCCCCGGGGGGCCGGGGATGGTCTTCGCGGGCGATCTGCTGCCGGGCATGCGTGACGCCCTCAGGCGGGCGTGGGCCAACGGCTTCTTGACCGGGTCCAACGATCTCTCCGACTACCGTATCGGTGGCATGAACATCGGCTGGGAGGCCTCCGGCCTCAACGACGTCGAGATGCGCGTCAAAGACCTTTCGTTGGTCTACGAGCGGCGCCCGAGCGCCCCCGTCGTCTTCGGCTTCGATACGGACGGCGACCGGGAGGGTTGGACACTCACCAATGGCACGGAGACCGCCGCCGGCCCCCGAGATGGCTCTTGGGGCTTCACCGTTCCGGGCGCCACCCCGATGCTCGAGAGCCCGGAGTTGGCGATCGAGGCCGCCACCCATCCCGTGGTTCGCGTCGTCGTCGCGAACGATGGGAACCCGGCGCCTTCCTCCATCTTGAAGGTCTACTGGGACCGCTTCGGCGATGAGGGGCTGCGTGAAGCCTGGAGCCGGAGCGCGACCGTCAGCAACGGCGGCGGCTTTCAGACGATCGAATTCGACATGAGCTCCACCCCGGGCTGGGTCGGCGAGATTCGGCACCTGCGCGTCGATCCTATCCTCGCCGGGGACGGACATTCGGTGGCCATCGACGAAATCGCCATCCTCCCGGCGCCCTGACGCTCCCCGACATATCCTTGCGCAGCGATACCCGGATCGCAGTACTCTCCTCATTGATGTTGCGACGCGCTGATGTCTTCCCCGCGCTCATGATTGCGGCTGCGGTGACCGCAGCGATCGGTTGCGCCGATGACACCTCCGTCACCGATGCGGGGCCCGATGGTTCGGCGGACGGTGGCATGCTCGTCACGCCCCCCGATATCCCCTGGCTTGCCGAGGGGGCGCCGCCGATCATGCTCGCTCCTTGCCCGGAGGGGTGGCACGAGGTCCTCGGCGGTGCGGTGACCGAGTGCGACCCCTATCCTCCGGAAGGGCCTGAGGCATGCGATGCGGGAGAGGCGCACTTCCCCGGAGAGCCCGGATGTCGACCCATTGGGGATGCTTGTCCGACCGGGGACTACGCGACGTCGCTGCCGACGGATGGGCCGGTGGTGTACGTGAAGGCCGGGGCGCCCGCCGGAGGAGACGGGTCCCTCGCGGCACCCTACGCCGGGTTCTCGGATGTGCCGTGGTTCTCCCTCCGGGCACCGACGGTGGTGGCCCTCGCCAAGGGGAGCTACGAGGGGGTGGCGCCCCTCGGGGCCGGGATGACCGTCACCGGGGCGTGTGCCCGGGAGACCGTGGTGACGGGATTCTCCACCATGGTTCCCTCGGCGCTTGGTGTCACGGGCCCGGGCGAACCCGCGGTGTTCGAAAACCTCACTGTTCGAGGCACGCCGCAGCGCGGCGTCGCCGTCGGCGAGGGAACCCGCATGAGCCTCCGGGGGGTGCTCTTCGATCGAGTACGAGGGCTCGGCATATTCGCCCAAGGGGACGGCGCTGTGGTGACCCTCTCCGACGTCGTGATCCGAGACACGCAGCCATCGGGACTGCCTACCTTCGAGTATGGCATTGGAATCTTCTTGCAGTTGGGTGCGCGCCTCGAGGCGACGCGGCTCATCGTCGAGGGGAATCGGGGCATCGGCGTCGCCGTAACCCACGGTGCGTCGGCGAGCCTCACGGATTCCGTCGTGCGGGACACCGTGTCGCGAGACTCCGACGGCGGAGGCGGCCGCGGCATCAACGTGCAGGCCGGGGCTTCTTTCGAGGGCACACGAATCTTGGTAGCGAGGAACCGTACGATCGGAGTCTTCTTGATCGACGCCGACTCCGAGGTGACGCTGACCGATGCGGTGGTCCGGGATACCGAGTCTCGAGAGAGTGACGGAGAGGACGGGCGGGGGATTACGGTGCAGGGTGGGGCGCTGCTCACCGCTACCCGCTTGCTCGTCGCCAACAGCCGTGACGTCGGCGTCTTCGTGGGTCAGACAGACGCCCGGGTCGTATTCACCGACGCCGTCATCCGGGACACGCAGGTGCCGGCGAGCGGCGCTCACCTCGGCCGCGGCCTCAATATCCAAGGGGGCGGTCGCGTCGAGGCCACTCGATTCGTGCTTTCGGGCAATGTCGAGGGGGCGGCCTTCGTGGCCAGTCCCGAGAGCTACTTGTCGGTTACCGATGCCCTCGTTCAGGATACCGTGTCCAGCCCGGTCGACCCCGAAGCCGGCGGGGGCGTCTCGGTGCAGTTCGGTGCGCACTTCGAGGCGACCCGGATGGTCGTCACGAACAATGCCGGACACGGCTTGCTCGGAGTGAGTGAGGGGACCTTCCTGGGGCTCTCCGACGTGGTCGTCCGCGATACCCAGCCCCGAGCGAACGACGGTCGCTTTGGCCGCGGCCTCATCGGGCAATCAGGGGCGCGCGTCGAGGCTACGCGCCTCGAGGTCGACCGTAGCTTCGAGGTGGGAGTCATGGCCATCGCGGACGCGGTCGTGGTCCTCACGGACACCTCGATTCGCGGCGCGGAGGTTGCGGACTGCGCGTCCACCTCGTGTTCGGGCGATCCGTATGGTTATGGGGTCGGTACGTACGCCGCGTCTCTGTCCCTGACTCGCTTTCAGGTCACCGACGGCGCGGTCTGCGGAGTCATGGTGAGTCCCCTCGAGGGCTACACCAGCCCATCGTCCCTCGACCTCGACGCCGGCCTCGTCGCCACCTCCGAAATTGGGGTTTGCGTGCAGGTCGATGGCTATGATCTCAGCCGGCTCATGAACGACGTCGCATATCTCGACAACGGCACGAACCTCGACACGACGGCGCTCCCCGTGCCCGACCTCGCTACCCCGCCCGAGCTCTGAGTCGGATCGAGCGACTGCCGGCTGGCTACCGCACCACGGTCACGGGGCACGGTGCGCCGCGCAGGACGCGCTCGCTGACGCTGCCCATGACGAGGCCCTCCATCGAGGACATCCCCCGGGAGCCCATGACCACGAGGTCGACATCGGACCGCTGGATGAAGCCGATGATCTCGACGGCGGGATTGCCGACGACGAGAGATTGGGTGGGCTCCGACTCGACGGCGTCCGCCATCACCGCGAGGGCGGCGCCGAAGGCCGCGTCGGCGCTGGCGCGGGAGGCTTCGGCGAGGCCCTCGTGTCCGGCGAGGCCCGCGAGGCCCATGTTCACCGCGGACGGCGCGTCGTAGACGAAGAGCAGCGTGATCTGCGCTCGATGGGGGGACGCGAGGCGTGCCGCAAAGAGCGCGGCCCGTGCCGCTTGTTCCGAGCCATCTACCGGGACGACGATGTGCTTCATCAGAGAGGTCATTTCGCCTGGGAAGTGTACACGGGGGGCGGCTTCGCAACGATCGTCGGTTGACGGCGCAAGTTGGGCGGTGCCGCCATGCTATCCTCGTTCGGTGGTGCCGAGGCTCGTAGCTCCAATCTTGGTCGGTCTTCTGGCCTCTCTTGGCGGAGCCTGTTCCGTCGACACCGGGGCCTTGGTGCCCGAGGGCGACTCGTCCATGCGCATGATCCCGCCGGATGCGGCCGGAGATGGAGAGGCCCCGGTCGACTCGGCTCGAGTCGACTCGAGCGTGACCGACTCGAGCGTGACCGACTCGAGCTCCCTCGACACCGGGGCTTCCAGCGACGCGGCGCCCGATGCGCCGCCTCCCTCGTGCGTCGGGACCGAGGCACGCTGCGCGACCGACGATCTCGAACGCTGCATCGGCGGGGCCTTCGTGTTTGAGGCGAGTTGCTCCCTCGGGTGCAGTGACGTCGGCGGCGCGCACTGCATGGAGCTCGTCCCGAGCAATGTCGACGCATCGCTCTTCGCCGCGACCGGAGACATCCAGATTACGGCTGACACCACCTGGAACACGAACAGCTGCGAGACCGCGCCGCTGCCCGGAAGTGCGATGGTCGTCATGCAAGGCGGGGACAACCTCGAACTCTGCGTCGTGCGCACGGCCCGCTTCACCGTCGACCCCACGGTGCGCCTGCGTGTCATCGGCGGTCGACCGTTGGTCATCCTCGCGTCCGAGTACGCCCACATCGACGGCATCCTCGATGCTTCCGCCATCGGCACCGGGACCGGCCCCGGCGGGGGTGCCCGGGGAACCCGAGTGACCCCCGCCTCGCCTGGCACCGGTGGGGCCGGGGTGCACAGCGGGACGTACGAGGATGGTGGCGGCGGCGGCGGCGGGCTCTGCGGCGCCGGCGGCATCGGGGGTGATGCAAACTCGACCGCCGGGGGGACCGCGGGGGCGGCGGGGAGCGCGAGCTGGGACCTGACGCCGCTCCGGG
>QMMC01000326.1 GCA_003647065.1 Deltaproteobacteria bacterium
GTCCTCCGGCGCCGAGGCATTGCTCTCGGGGGCAGGGGCGGTCGCGGCGACGGGCGGCGGCCGCGCTGCTGCGGCGGGGAGCTGCTTGGGCTCTTCCACCACGGACGCCTCGGAGACGTCGGCGTGGATCACCTCGGCGACGACTCGGCTGGTCACCTCGTCGAGGTAGGTCTGCAACGACGAGCTGAGCGCTTCGAACTCCGGCCAGAGCGTCTCGTCCACGAAGCTCGTGGAGACCTTCGCCATCACCGTCGTCCGGCGCTGGCCTTTGAGGCGGTAGGGCTTGATGTCGTACCGGCGCAGGAGGGCGAGGAAGACGCGGCGCGACCAAACGTCCGCCATCGTGAACCGGAACTCGACCGGCGGGTCGTCTTTGGCGATTTCGATGAGCCGGTCGAGGATCCCGTCCCGGGCGTTCGACGCCGCCGCCCGCTCTCCTTCCGAGTCGGTCCCCGCAAAGAGCGCCTCGATGGCGCGCAGCTTCTCGATGAGCCGAGCCTCGTCCGACTCAGGCATCGGCGTTCTCTTTGCGGGCTACGCGGTCCTGGTTTGACGAGGCGACGGTGGGGGGCTTGTTGGGCATGGCTCTCCTTGGACGACTCTACACGGCTATCTGTCGCTTCTGTCGCCTCTGCCGTCTTGGCCGATCTTTCTTCGCCGCTCCCGTCAGTCGCGGCCCCCAGCGCTCGTCCTGCCTACCGGAAGGGGACGTCGTTGGAATCAGGGAAGAATGAAAGCGCCCAGGGTGCCCAGGGAGCAAAGGGTGCCAAGTGCGCAAAAGGCGCAAACGGTACAGCGCTGAAGGGACCGTCTCGCTGCGGCGAATCCATCCACGGGACGGAGCTCCTTCGAGCGCTCTCGTCCCTCCATGACAGCGACGCCGAAGGCCGCCGCACGATGAACGCCGAGTGGCGCTATGTGGGGTCGTGGCTCCGGCGCGAGGCGGGCACCAAGCAGGACGCCGGCGAGGCGTGCCAATACGCGATGATGCGCGTGAGCCGCGGCGTCGACGGCCTCCGCGCCGAGACGCCGACCCAAGCCGTGTGCTGGCTGCGCCGCGTGCTGCGCACCGGTTTCTCGGACGTGTACCGTTTCGCTAACAACGAGCCCGTCGCGAGCGCGCTCTCGAAGTTGAGCCCGAAGGCCCGGGACCGGGAGCTCCGGCGCCTCGAGGCCCCGGTCGTCGAACTCTCCACAAGTCCCGGCGCCCTCGATGGCTTCTTCGATACCCTCCTCGACCACGTCGACGAGTGGCTCGAGGTCAATGTCACGCGACCGATGAAGCGGGCGGGGGACCGTCGGCGGGCCGAGGTCGCGTTGCTCCACCACGTCCGCAAAGTCTCCCTCGACGAGCTTCGCGACATGCTCGGTGAAGCGCCGTCCCGGGACACCCTCTACAAGTGGTTCGAGCGCGGACGCGACGAAGTGCTGCTCCCCACCCTCGGGGCCTGGGGCGCCCGCGCCGAGCTCGAGGACGAAGAGGCCGCCTTCGTCACGACCCTGCAAATCATTCTCATCGCGACTCGGCGACAAAAGTCGCGCAAGCCGCGCCGGTCTCGTCGAACTGTCCGCCGCGCTGTCAGTCGCGGCGTGTCCGATACGTCTGTTCAGTAGATGACTGATCACGACACCACCCGAGACCACGAGCGTTTGCGATGAACGCCGCCCTCGAACGCACCTGGACGGCCTCCCTCGGGCGCATGCGCGAGTGGCGCGCCGGCCATGACCCCACCCCCGTCTACGAGACCCTCGGCTGGGCCGTCGTCCTCAGCCTCACCGGCGACCTCGCCGCGCGCCCCGCGCGCGAGATCGACGAGCTGGAACAAATGGGAAGAAGGGCACTGACCGATGACGATGACGAACGCGATGCGGACAAGGACACGGGAACGGGACGAGACGAAGATCACGAATACGCGCTCACCCTCGCCCGCGCCGGAGCCAGCGCGTTGACCGGCACGCTCTCGGTGAGCGATGCGCGCGGCGATCTGATCCCGCCGAGCCCGCGGCGAATCCGTCGGATGCTCACCGGCGACGTGGACGGCCTCGCCGCCGCGAGCTGCGCCCTTCATCTCGCCCGGCGCGATGGGGTGGTTTGCGTGGTTGGTCCCGGCGGAGCTAAAATGAATGACAATGACCGCGGCTAAGAAGATCCTGGAAGACGCTTTGACCCTGCCCACGGATACGCGGGCCGAGGTCGCCGCCGCTTTGCTGGCCAGTCTCGATCACGATCAACCGGCTGAAGCCGCAAGAAACGCGGCGTGGGCGACCGAGATCGAGCGCCGCGCCGAGCGGGTTCTGTCCGGAAAGGCGCAAGGACGGCCCTGGAAGGAAGTTCGCCGTCGCCTGATCGAGCGCCTCGAGCGCGACTGATGCTCGGCCTGCGGTTCGAGCCCGAGGCCGAAGAGGAACTCGGTGCGGCGATGGACTGGTACGAAGAGCAGGGCCCCGGTCTCGGTGCCGCGCTGCTCACTGAGGTGCAAGAGACGTTGGCTCGGCTCCAGCAGGGCACATTACCGGGGATGCGCATTCCCGGTGTCCGAGAGGAGCTTGGCGTGCGCCGTATGTTGCTCGATCGGTTCCCGTATTCCCTGGTCTTCCTCGTTCACGACGACGCGATTCATGTTCTCGCGTTTGCCCATCACAAGAGGGTGCCCGGATACTGGATGGATCGGCTCGAGAAGTAGGACGGCCCCTCCGCCCCCACCTCACCCCACCGGCGCCGGGCCCGTGCCCACCCGGACCACCTCATCGGTCGGCGGGTACCGCACCACCTGACGCTGCACGTGGGTCTCTCCGGCTTCGACGAAGGTGCGGGTCCGGGCGATGCGGGCGCCGCGGACTCCTCGTTGTTGGACGACCCGGGTGCCGGCGGCGAGGGTCGCGTCTTCGACGATGCGGGTTTCGTAGGCGCGGCGATTGAGGATCTGGCGGGAGATCTCGACCTCCCGAGGATCGGCCCGGCCGACGAGCTCGACGAAGACCCGGCCGCCCTCGGTCCGGGCGTGGACCTCGACGGGGAAGTCGAAGGGGTTTTCGATCTCGAAGTCGATCTGCGGGAACGACACGGTCGCGTCGAGGCCCATCGGGATGTACGAGCTCGGCCGGCTGTGGGGCCGGTACTGGGTCATCTCGAGGCCGCCGAGGAGCGCCGCGGCGTGGAGGGTGCTCGCCACTTGGCAGACGCCGCCGCCCATGCCCGGGACGATGCGGCCGCCGTCGATCACCGGCGCCTCGGTGAAGCCGTTCTGCCGGTCCCGGCGGCCGACCCGGTCGTTGAAGCTCAGACGCTCACCGGGGGCGATGACTGCGCCGTCGAGGATCTCCGTGGCCCGCTCGACATTGTGCGCCCGGCCCCGACTCCGGCCTGACCTCTGGTAGCGGGTGCGGTAGGTGCCGAGGACCGTCGCGAAGGCGAGCTCGGCTTCGCGAGCGTCTCGTGCGTCACGTGCTTCTTGCGCCTCTCGCACGGCCTGCTCTTGGGCTTCTTGGGCCTCCTGAGCAGCGAGGGCCACCCGGGCCTCGTCCGCGTCTTCCTCGGTCGCCGGCACCGTCGCTTTGGCCACCGCCGAGGGGGCCCCGTGAGCGGACATGGCGCCATCGACGTCCCCGACGTGTTTGTCCGCCATGGAGGGCAGGGCGCTGACGAGGGTGCCGGAGAGGAAGAGCGCGAAGACGCTGGTGAAGTGGGACATGACTGCCTATTGAGCAAGTCCCCGGCCACCTTCCCCCACATGGCCGTCGAGGCCCGAAGCCTTCGAGATCACGCCGTTTCTTTCGGTCCTACGGTCCCTCCGGGCGGGTGGGTGGCGAGCAAGTTTTGCCCTACTAGGCAGGGTTCGCGTGGGCGTCAGAGCTCTGGCGCGGGGAGCTCTCGGTCGGCTGCTGTGTCGATATGGGCGAGGAGGGCTTCGGCTTCGGTGGACAACTCTGGGCGCAGGGCCAGGGCCTCGAGGCCCCCGCGGAGGTCCGGATCGGCCCCGAAGCGGGGGTCGACGGCGTAGGCGATGGAGAGCCGGGCGAGGGCGTCGCTCCACCACTCCCGGGCCAGGAAGAGGCGGCCGAGGAGCAGATGAGGGCGTGGGTCTGCGCGGTTGCCGCGGGAGTAGGCTCGGAGGCGGTTGATGACCTCGCTCCCGGGGACCTCGCCCTCGTCGAGGATCGCTCGGGCCGATTCGAGGAGCGGCACCTGAGGATGCATGTCCCACGGGGCGGGGCGCGGCTCCGGGGCGACGAGGCCCTGGGGGAGAGGGGCGGCGGCAGGTGCCGGAGCGGTCGTGGGGACGAGGACCGCGGTGGGGGGAAATTGAGCGGCTTCGAGCCGTTGTGCGCTCTCTTCAGCGTTCTCTTCAGCGTTCTCTTCAGCGTTCTCTTCAGCGTTCTCTTGCGTGCTCTCTCTTGGGCGCTCCGCCGCGTCCCAGAGCAACCCGATGCCGGCCAGGCCGATGGCTACGGCGACTGCGATGAACGCCCAGGGGCGCGCTCGTTCGTTGCTCGTTTCGGGGACGTCGTCCTGGCGTGCCCGGCTCACTTTCGGCGGTGCGGGGATCATTGGCGTCTCGCGCGCCCCGAGGGCCGCCTGTCGGCTGTCCCGGGGCACCAACGAGGTGCTGGGAAGATCCTCGATGGCCGCGGCCATCGCGTCGGCGGAATCGAAGCGGTGCGCCGGGTCCTTGGCGAGGGCGCGCTCGAAGAGCGCGACGAGCTCGGGCGTCGCGCGCACGTCGGACCGAAACTCTTCGAGGGCGGGGACCGGGGCCGTGAGATGGGCGTTGATGATTTCGCCCACTTCGCCATCGAAGGGCTTGGCGCCGGCGAGCATCTCGTAGAGCAAGATGCCCACCGAGTAGAGGTCGGCCCGGTGGTCGAGGTCGTCGCCCATCGCTTGCTCCGGCGACATATAGGCCGGGGTACCGAAGGTCTCGTCAACGGACGAGATCATCGACCCGGTGGTGAGGTCCGAACCGGGCGATATCTTTGCGAAGCCGAAATCCAGGAGCTTCACGTATTCGCCCTGGGCGTCGAGGGACTGAAGGAAGACGTTCCCCGGCTTGATGTCGCGGTGCACGAGGCCGCGGCCGTGGGCGTAGCCGAGGCCCCGGAGCAGGGCTCGGGTGATGCGCAGGGCGTAGGGCGCCTGTACGGGGCCCTCGTCCATCAACGCCCGGAGGGTGCGCCCGGCGAGCAACTCCATGACGAGGTAGGGCCCTTCGTCGGCGATCGCGTAGTCCATCACGGCGACGATGTTGGGGTGCGCCATCGCCGAGAGGGCCCGGGCCTCGCGCTCGAAGCGGGGCCGGAGGGACACGTGCTCGACGAAGGACTTGCGCAGAACCTTCAGAGCTACCGCGCGCTTCAGGCCCAGATGCTCTGCCTCGTAGACGACCCCCACGCCGCCCATGCCGAGGACCGAGGAGATGCGGTATCGACCGTCGACGGACGCCCCGGCCTCGAGGGGGATGTCGTCCTCGTCGGTCGCCGAGTTCGGCTCCCGATCCGGTCCCTCGCTGGCGGCGCCCTGACTCCCCATTCCGTCGAAACTTAGCCCTTTCGGCGGGCATGCGCCCGTGTACGATCCGCCCCGTGGCGGACCACCCCTATTTCTTTACCTGGGGCGCGCAGAAAGACGCGCGTCCGATCTCTCTCGTCGGCGGCGAAGGGGCCCACTTCGAGCTCGCGACGGGCGAGCGCTGGCTCGACCTCGGCAGCCTGATCTATCAGGCGAACCTCGGTCACGGGAACCGGCGCGTCATCGACGCGGTGAAGGCCCAGGCCGACCGGCTCTGTCTGGCGATCCCCGCGGCCGACTACCCCGAGAAGCGCGAGCTCGCGGAGCGCTTGCTCGCCAAGGCACCGGACGGATTCGACCGCGTGTTCTTCACCCTCGGGGGCTCCGACGCCAACGAGAACGCGATCAAGATCGCCCGGATGGCCACCGGCAAGTTCAAGCTGCTCGCGCGCTACCGCAGCTATCATGGAGCGACCATGGGCGCGGTCTCCCTCACGGGTGACGCGCGGCGTATGGCGGTGGAGCCGGGGCTGCCCGGCGTGGTGCACGTCTCCGACTTCGACTGCGGCGCTTGTCCGGGCGGCGTTCGAGCGCCCGACTGCGCGCATGCGCCGCTGACCCACATCCCGGCCACGCTCTCCCGCGAAGGGGACGGCGTCGCCGCGGTCTTCGTGGAGTCTATCGTCGGAGCGAACGGGGTGTTGATCCCGCCGCCCGGGTACATGGCGGAGGTGCGCGACGCCTGCGACCGTCACGGGGCGCTGCTCGTCATGGATGAGGTCCTCGTCGGTTTTGGCCGCACGGGGCGCTTCTTTGCGCTCGACCACGAGGGCATCGTCCCCGACCTCATCACCTGCGGCAAAGCCATCACCGGGGGCTACGGGACCCTCGGTGCGGTACTCGTACACGAGCGCGTGAGCGCCCACTTCGACGACCGAGCGCTCGTGACGGGGCTGACCCATTACGCCCATCCCCTCGGCGTCGCCGCGGCCCTCGAGACCCTCCGCGTCATCGACGACGAGGGCCTCGTCGACCGGGCGGCCGCCCTCGAGGGCACCCTCCGAGCGGGCCTCGAACGAATCGTCCAGGCTGCGGGTACCTGGGGTGGGCAGACTCGCTGCCGTGGGCTGCTCGGCGGCGTCGAACTCGACCTCGGGGCGGGCCGCTACGAGGCCCTGAAGAGCGCCCTCGTCGCGCGCTGCGTGCACGCCCACTTGCCTCTGCAGCGGAACATCCTGGTCATCGCCCCGCCCCTCGTCATCGGTGAAGAGGAGCTTCGTGACGGTCTCGGCACCGTGGCAGACGCGGTCCAGGAAGCATTTGGAGTACGGCCATGAACGGACGACATCGAGACAAGGTGAAGCAGACGCCGGCCGAGGCCCTCGAGGGGCTCACCGACGGGGCGCGCATCATGGTCGGCGGCTTCGGGCTCTGCGGCAACGCGGAGGCGCTGATCCGAGCGGTGGTCGCCTCCGGCGCTCGTAACCTCACGCTGATCAGCAACAACGCTGGCAACATGGGCCAGGGGCTCGCGGCGTGGCTGAAGGCCGACATCGTGCGCAAGATCGTTTGCACCTACGTGGGCAACAACGAGGACCTGCACCAGGCGATGGCTGGTGGCATCATCGACGTGCAGATCGTGCCCCAGGGCACCTTCGTGGAGCGCATGCGCGCAGCCGGCGCCGGCATCCCCGCCTTCTACACGCCGACCGGCGTCGGCACCGTCGTCGCCGAGGGCAAAGAGGTGCGCGAGTTTGGCGGCCGCGAGTACCTGCTCGAAGAGGCCCTCTTCGCCGACTACGCGCTGGTCCGCGCGCACAAAGCCGACCCCTTCGGCAACGTGCGGTTCTGGCGTACCGCGCGCAACTTCGCGCCGATCATGGCCACCGCCGCGACGACGACCATCGTCGAGGCCTACCTCCTCGTCCCCCTCGGCGCCATCTACCCCGACGACGTGTACCTTCCTGGGGTCTTCGTGCACCGCGTCGTCGAGGTGACCGAACACGAAGACCCCTTCGAGTACGAGACCACTCGGCCGCGCCCGTCCGCGGCGGGTGCCGCAGAAGGGAGCGCCTGATGCCCTGGGACCGCAACGCAATCGCCGCCCGCGCCGCCGAGGAGATCCCAGCCGGCAGCGTCGTCAACCTGGGCATCGGCCTGCCGACCATGGTGGCCAACTATCTGCCTGAGGGTCACGACGTCTGGCTGCATACCGAGAACGGGATCCTCGGCATGGGGCCCTTCCCCTACGAGGGCGAAGCCGACCCGCAGATCATCAACGCCGGCAAACAGACGGTCACCGTCGCCCAGGGCGGCTCGTGCTTCGACTCGGCGACGTCCTTCACCATGATCCGGGGCGGCCACGTCGACCTCGCCATCCTCGGCGCGATGCAGGTCGGGGCCAACGGCGACCTCGCCAACTGGGCCATCCCCGGCGGCCGCGTGATGGGCATCGGCGGTGCGATGGACCTCGCCGCCGGCGCCCGGCGCATCCTGGTGCTCACCAAGCACCTCACCAAGAAGGGTGAGCCGAAGCTCGTCCAGGACGCGAACTACCCGCTGACCGCGAAGGGCGTCGTCAACCGCATCATCACCGACCTCGCGGTCATCGACGTCACCGACGAGGGCTTCCGCCTCGTCGAGTGTGCCGCCGGGGTCACGCCGAAGGAGGTCGCCGACGCGACCGGCGCTCCCCTCGCCGGGGTGTGAATCACGGGCCCGCGACGCGGGCGTGAATCAGGGCGCCGCGACGCGCCGCGGCCCGATGCGGTGGTGTCGCTCGATCGCGGCCTGACTCAGAGCCCGCGAGTACATCGCGATGAGATGGAACTCGCCGTGCCACGGGCGGTCGTCTGTCTGTGCATTGCCGACATAAAGGCGGAAAGCTGCGTCCCAGTTGGAGAGGTCGCCGGCGGTGTCTTCGGGGCCATTGCTCGCTACGCCGTCGACCCATAACTGGGCGGTGCCGTCGGGGTGGCGGGTGAGCACCACGTGCTGGAGCGACGTCGTCACGGAACTCGCCGCCGAGTTGAATAGTGGTGAGCCCGTATCGCTCCCGATTCGGCGAATGCCGGCCTCGTAGGTCTCCGCATCCTGGCCGAGGAGCACGTTCTGCGAGTTCGTCTCTTCGGCGATGGTCAGGATTCGGGCGGGGCCGCCCTGGGTGATGTTCTCCGGGCGCACCCACGCTTCGATGGTGAACTCTCCGGAGGTGACGAACGCCGTCCGGATCGCGTCGATGGGA
>QMMC01000327.1 GCA_003647065.1 Deltaproteobacteria bacterium
ACGTGCGCATCGTCCTCGCCACGCGCCCCGACGAACGCCTCGGCACCGACGAGGTCTGGGACAAGTCCGAGGCGGCCCTCGAAGAGGGCATCAAGGACAAGGGCCTGCCCTACGAGATCGCCGAAGGGGAGGGCGCCTTCTACGGCCCGAAGATCGAGTTCCACCTCAAGGACGCCCTCGGCCGCCCCTGGCAGCTCGGCACCATGCAGGCCGATTTCAACCTCCCCGAGCGCTTCGACCTCTCCTACGTCGGCAAAGACAACACGGCCCACCGGCCGGTGATGCTTCACCGGGCCATCCTCGGCTCCGTCGAGCGCTTCTACGGCGTGCTCATCGAGCATGTCGGTGGTGCCTTCCCGACCTGGATCGCCCCCGAGCAGGTCACGCTTCTCACCATCAGCGAGAAGTTCAACGATTTCGCCCTCGAGGCGAAGGCCGAGCTCGAGGCGGCGGGTATCCGGGTCATCACCGACCTCACGGATGACAAGCTAGGGGCGAAGGTTCGCCGGGGCCGGCTGATGCGCATCCCCTACCTCGGGGTCATCGGCGAGAAGGAAGTCGAGGCCCGGGGCCTCGCAGTTCGGTCCCGCGACGAGAACAAAGATATCGGGCTGATGCCCCTCACCGACTTCATCGCGAGGGTCCGGGCAGAATCCCTGCCCCCTTCGCAGCGTAAGGCGTAGGATTTATGCTACTGAATGTAATGATCCGGAGGGCGAGGCCCTCACAACCGGAGGAAATGAGTCATCGCTAGAGGCCGATTCGATCGCTCGCGCCCACGTCCGTCGGGCCCGCGCACAAACGACCGCATCCGTGTTCCTGAGGTCCGCGTCATCGGAGATGACGGATCTCAGCTGGGTGTGATGGATACCTACGAGGCGAAGAAGATCGCCCAGGCAAAGGGTTTCGACCTCGTCGAGGTGAACCCCAAGGCCCGTCCACCGGTCTGTAAGATCATGGACTTCGGCCGCTTCAAATACGAAGAGAAGAAGCAGAAGAACGAGGCGAAGAAGCGCCAGAAGCTCGTCGAGCTGAAGGAAGTGAAGCTGCGCCCGAAGACCGATGATCACGACATCGACTTCAAGGTGAAGCACGTCCGTCGCTTCATCGAAGATGGCAACAAGGTGAAAATCACGGTCCGATTCCGTGGTCGCGAAATCACCCACCCGGAGACCGCCGAGCGGCAGATCCTGGTCATCCTCGACGAGGTCGACGACATCGGGCAGCTCGAGCAGAGCCCGCGCATGGAGGGACGTACGATGACCGCCATTGTCGCCCCGCGGCCCCGCCAGCAGCAGCGTCCCCCGAAGTCCGAGGCCGAGCCCAAGGCAGACGACGAGGGCGAGCCCGCCGAAGCCTGAGTCGATACCCTGAACGACGACCGAGGCGGGGCGTCTACGCTCCGCCTCGTTTCGATCGCACCCCATGCCTGACCAAGAAGAGCAAGAAGCGCCGCCAGAGGACCTCCCGGAGGTTGCTGCGACCCACATCGATCTTTCGGGGGCCGGTGTCGGTGTTCTCGACGATCGGGAGGTGAGCGTTCGCGGGCTCTTCGGCGGCGAAACGGCCGCCGTCGAGGTGGTCCATCGCTCTCGGCAACGCGCCAAGGACGTAGGGCGATTGGTCGAGCTGCGCACGGCGGATCCGGCGCGCCGCGTCGCCCCTTGCGCCAACCACGAATCGCTTGCTGATGGCCGTAGTCGCTGCGGAGGGT
This sequence comes from Deltaproteobacteria bacterium, assembly GCA_003647065.1. Taxonomy (GTDB): domain Bacteria; phylum Myxococcota_A; class Polyangia; order Polyangiales; family B10-G4; genus B10-G4. The sequence continues at coordinate 1,715 of QMMC01000327.1, forward strand.
GCGCGCTGATGGAGCTCACCGAGCCCGCCCAGCGCGCCCAGAAGCGCGACATGCTCGAGGCCCTAGGCCTCGAGGTGTCCGACGTCATCGGTGATGCCGACTTCGGCTATCGTTGGTCGAGCAAGCGCGTGGCCTTCGCCGACAAGGGCCGCCTGCGCCTCGGCAGCTGGGTTCGGGGCACGCACCAGGGGGCGACGATGGCCGGGTGCCGCGTCGACCACCCCCTCATCGCCGCGGCTGCCGACCAGGTCGAACACGAGGCCCGGGCTTTGCGCATCGCGCCCTACGACGAGGCCAAGAGCAAGGGCGACCTCCGCTACGTATGGTTGAAGACCGATGGCGAGTCGGTCTTGGTGACGCTCATCGTTGCCCATGAAGAAACCCGCGTAGCCGAACTCGCCGAGCAGCTGACCCTCGCCGCTGGTGTGGCCGCGAGCGTGCAGTCGGGGGCGGGCAATGCAATGCGCGGCGCCAGAGAACCCGTGACCCTTCGTGGAGTCGCCCGCATCTCCGGGAACGTTGGCGATGTGCACGTCGACGTCGGCCCCTTGGGGTTCCTCCAGCCGAACCCTCAGGCCATCGCCGAGGCCTACCGAGACTTGGTGGGTGACATCGATGGCGCCCCCGCTCGAGGCGGCGTTGCCTGGGACCTCTACGCCGGGGCCGGGGTGACGACGGCGCTCCTCCGAAAGGCCTTCACCGAGGTCGTCGCCGCCGAGAGCTACCCCGAGAGCGCCGCCGCCCTCGGCATCGAGCCCGTTCGCGTCGAAGACTTCCTCGCGGCGCGGGCCGAGTCCGCGGTGACCCCCGACCTCATCGTCGCGAATCCGCCACGCAAGGGCCTCGGTGAAAAGGTCTGCGCGGCCCTCGTCGCCGCCGGGGCCCCGCATCTGCACGTGATGTCCTGTGGCCCCGAGGGCCTCGCTCGCGACCTCGGCCGCCTCATCGACGGGGGCTACACCCTCTCGTCCCTCACCGCCTACGACACGCTTCCCCAGACGCCCCACGTCGAAGTGGTGGCGAAGCTCGTTCGCGGCTGACCACGACGGGCAGGGCCCAGCCGCTTTCGTCGTTCAGCGGATCGCCGTGTCCATGTGCGCGCGGCCGCTCGTGGCGTCGGTGAAGCTCAGCAGCCCGCCAGAGTTTTCTTCGCCGGCGAAGACTCGGGACCAGGTGCGTACGCGAGCCAGCTGAGCCTCGGTGGCGGGCGTCTCGGTCACTAGGACGAAGGCGCCTCGGAAGATCCGTTCGTCCTCCGGGAGCGGCGTCTTCTCTCCGTGTATCGCGATGATCTCCGACAGCGGCACCTCGCGCATACCGTCGGCTTCGAAGGAGAGCCTGCCCGAGGGTAGCTCTTCGACGAACATCGGACGGATGAGCACTTGGAGGGGCGCGGTCACCTCAGCTGCCGGGGCGAGCCCCATCAGGTAGAGTTCGAGGGGCGCGTAGGGCACGACGTCGCCGCCGTTCGCCGCGGGACCGAACGGCGCCGTCGTATAGCCGATGCGTCCGGAGGGTTCGGGGGTGCACGGCGGCGGGCTGTCTGCCGGTGACGTGCATCTGAGGGTGTCGCCATCGAAGCCGCCGAGCTGGCCGTTCACGCTCGAGGCTCCCCAATGCGGGCCCCAGTCGCGGTCGAGGTCTTGGCCGAAGCCGAAGGAGCGGTCGAGGAAGTTCATCCAGTAGTGACCGGTCTCGTGGAGGGTCGGGCCGTTGCCGGAATCGCCCAGACGTAACGCGACCACGCCCTTGAGGCGCCCGGCGCTTCCATACCGCGCGTCCGAGGCGGCCGACGTCAAGCCGTTCTCAGGCATCGCCGGCCGGTGGGCCGTCATATAGCGCCCGGCGCCGCCCTCGACCTCGGCCAAGAGGTAGAGAAAGTCGAAGTCGTCTTCGTGGGCGTCGAAGAAGGCGTTGGTGATGGGAAGCAGGCCGTCGTCCGGGCCGCCCTCGATGAAGCTGCGAATCGCTTCGGGCCCTCCGGCGACGACGATGTTGACGGCCCATTCAGCAGCCGGCGTGGCGCCATCGACTGCAGGCCGGCCCGTGTCGACGACTTCGGCATCCATTGCGGCATCAGAGCGCGCCTGGTCATCGCCACACGCACCCAGAGACAGAAGGGAGAGCAGAGAAAGAAAGCAGGCGTGAGAGTACCGCGGCGCCGGGAGGTTCATTACGTGCCAGCATAGCTGACGAACGAAGCGCCTTGTGCAACGATGGAAACGGCGTGCGCAGTATCGGTCCAGTCCTGCTGACGGTGATTCTCCTCCTGGCCTGCGACGAAGCGACACCTGCCCCCATCGACGGTGGCCCGGACGCAACCCGTGACGGTGCGTCTGTCATCGAGACGCCGCCCAACCCGCCGGCCCCACCGGCCCCACCGGTGCTGACGCCTTGTCCGGTCGGGTGGCGTGAAATCGTCGAAGACGGACTCGCCGCGTGTGAACCCTGGGAGTCTGGAGCGGCTCCCTGCCCCGAGGGCACGGCGCGCTTCGTCGGTGACGCCGCCTGTGCGCCCCTCGGCCCACCGTGCCCGGCTGGGGGATTTGCCGACGAGGGCCTCGTCGACCCCATCTACGTTCGGGCCGGCGCGACCGGCGGTGATGGCTCCGAGGGCCGCCCCTACGCGGCCATCACCGACGCCCTCGCGGCCCGCAGCACCAGGCCCATCGTGGTTGCTCCCGGGACCTATCGCGGCGCCCTGTCCCTGCACGACGGGGCGACCATCGTCGGTGCTTGTACGGCAGAGACCGTCATCGAAGGACCGCCCGGTGCCACGGGCATTGTCGGGGCCACGGTGCGGCTCGTCGCCGGCAGTGCACGCCTCCGCGGGGTCACTGTCCGCGGCCCGGCGGTGGGCGTCCGGGTGACGGACTCCGAGCTGGCGTTCGAGAACGTCATCGTCGCGTCCACTTCCTTCGGTGGGGTGATGGTAGGGCCCCAAGCTGCCATCACCATCGACGGCCTCGTCGTCCGCGATGTGAGCGAGGACGCGAGCACGTTTGGTTCGGGCGTCGGGCTCAGCGTCATCAACCGAGCCCATGCCACAGGCAGTCGTCTCGTCGTCGAGCGCACCGTGGCCACCGGCTTGATGGTGCTCGGCGCTGGTGAGGCCACGACGCTGTCGGACGTCGTCGTCCGCGATGTCGCCGTCGACGGTTTCGTCGGTACTTCCAGCGTGGGGGTCAGCTTGGGCCGCGAGGCTACCGTGCGGCTGGACCGACTGCTGGTGGAGCGTGTCGCGATCAATGCTGTTTACGGGGCCACGGGAGCGGAAGTGACCATGACCGATCTGGTGATTCGCGACGTCGGCGGTTTTCCCAAAGTCAGCCATGCGGTGGAGATGACCGGGGGAAGTCGCGCGTTCATCTCTCGCGCTTCGATCGTCGACCTCGACACCGGGGGCATTGGTGCCATCGGGGCGGACAGTTCGGTGACGGTCGCCGATGCGCGCATCGAGCGGCTCCGGCCTGCCCCTACGGCAGCCGCGGCCCCCGGCATCTTCGTCACCCAGTTGGCCGGCGCCGCCCTCGAGCGGGTTCGCATCGCGGATACGACGGGGGTAGGGGTCGTTGCCGGTGCCGAGGGGGAGACCCTGCGGCTCCGTGACGTGCACATCGCGACCGTGCGCTACGCACCGGAGTTTGCCGTTGGGCGCGGCCTGTCGGTCGAAAACGCCCAGGTCGATGCCGAGCGCGTGCGCGTCGACGACACCGTCGACATTGGCGTGCTGGTCGCTGGGGTCTACCCCGGGCGTCTGACCGACCTGGACGTTCGGCGGGTGAGCGGCGAAACGGCGGCGGGGGACTATGGCCGCGGCATCAGCCTTCAGACCTACTCGAGGTCCACCTCGGGCGTTGTCGAGTTCGAGAGGGTGCGCGTGGCCGAGGCCCACGAAGTTGCCCTCATCGTCATCGACAGTGTGGTGCGGGTTCATGACCTCGTCATCGAGGACACCCTGTTTCGGGTGTGCGCGACATCGACCTGCCCCGACTTCGCCGTGGGAGCCGGCATGATGGTGACGCGACGCGGGGACCTCACCGTCGAACGTTTTATCTCGACCCGGAGCGCCCTCGTCGGCGTGCAGGTCGAAGATCAAGCGACCATCAGCGCTCGGGACGGCGTGGTCTCGGGGAACGTCATCGGCCTCAACGTTCGCAACCCGGAGTTCGATATTACGGGGTCGTTCGTCAACGTCGCATTCGTGGACAACGAGACGAACCTGGACTCGATGACGCTGCCCGTCCCCGGGCCGATTGCCTCCGTCGAACCCTGAGCGCTCAGCGGTGCTGGGCCGCGATGCGCTCGACTCGTTCGAGTAGCTCGGGCTGGAAGAGGCGCCCCCGGAGGCTCTGGCGAGCGCGCTCCCCTATCGCCTCCCACTCGGCGCGATGAGCGCTGGCGTCGACCGGAGTCATGCCGCGGTCGATGAGGGTCGCGTACGCCCGGTCGTCCAAGGTGCGCACCGCCCGCTGCATCGCGCGCTCGGACTCCCGGGCCGTCTCCATGAGGGCCTCCTGGATGTCCGCCGGGAATGCGTCGAAGACCGACTTCCGCATGACCGTGGCGCCGACCACGATGCCGGTCGGGTGGGCCGAGACGAAGCGCGCGTGGTTGAACCATTGCAGCCCGACCGCGGCGATGGCGCTCGACGGAAAGGTGTCGATGCGCCCCGTCGATAGGCCCCCGAGGACCTCTCCAATGCGGAGAGGCACGCCGGTGACTCCCATCGCGCGCAACGTCGCGACGAAGATCGGATTGTCGCGCCACACCCAGACCCGGGCCGCGCGCATGTCCCGGGGCCTCATGATGCGTCGGTTCGAGAAGAGCCGGACCCGGCCGGCGTCGCCCCAGCCGAGTAACTTGAAGCCGGCCTCTTCGAAGTGCTGGGCCAACTCCGGGGCGAGGGCGCCACGGACCGCATCGAGTTGGGCGTAGTTCTCGATGACCCCGGGAGCCGCGAGCACCATCGCCTCGCGCACGATCATGCCGAGGCCCGTCGTCGTGACCGATGCTGCGTCGAGTTGGTTGTTGCGCATCTTGCGCACCACCGACCGCTCACCGCCTGCGACGCCCCCGTAGTAGACCTGGAGCCGGAGGCGGCCGTTGGTCCGGTCCGAGAGCCGTCGCTGAAAGCGCGCAAAGGTCCGCTGCATCGCTGTGCCCCGGGGCGCGAGGGTCGCGAGGCGAATCGTGTAGACCTCCTGGGCCTGGGCGTTGCCGTGGGTCGAGGTGGGCAGCGCCTCGGGGAGGGCGACCAGGACGAGGGCCAGGCATGGCACGAGGAAGAGAGAGCGTCTCACCGCCCAAGCATAGCGCGGGGAGACTCGAAAAAGAGGCGGCGCTCTGTTTCAATGCCGCCATGGTGATGCGGTTGACGGTCTCGGGGTTCGGAGGGTGGCTCGCGGTCTTCGCTCTACTCGGCGTTGCGGGCGCTGGGTGCGGCAATGGTGTGGGCTCCGGTTGCGGCGGTCCGAGCGGTACGGCCGCGTGTGCGCCATCGGCGCTCGCGGGCGCCGGGTCCTTCCGGCGGGTCCCGCTACCCCCGGTAGCGACGCTGCTGCATGAGGAGTCTGGCGCTCTGAATGAAGGCGTTGGTTACGAGCAGGCCTGGGCCACCTCTCCCTGCAGCCCCGACGAAGTCGCGGCCTGGTTAGATCGCGCTGCAAGTCGGCTCACCAGAGAGACGACCTCGGCGTCGGCTGCTTGGCGCAGCGAGGATCGCGTGTCTGTCGGGCTCTACGCGGACCGCGCGGCCGCAGGGGCTCCCGAGGGGGCGCCGGCGGGCACGCAGACGTGGATCTCCATGCGGTGGGAGGACGCGGGACCCGGAAGCCTCGCATGTCCGCCGTGCCCCGAGGGCTACGACGGCACGTTGCTGCCGGGCTGCGAGTGTCCGTGATGCGGGCTCGATTGAAGAACGTGGGGGCTGCTCTCGTCCCGTTACTCTTCGTCACCGCGTGCGGTGGTGGAGCGGTCCAGACGCCTTCGAGCCCGGATGACCGCGCAGCGCGTCCCGAAGAGACATCCCCCCAGGGGCGCGAGACAGAACGGGCGCCCGCCAAGGGATCCCTCCCGACCGAAATTCCCTCCAACTCTGAAGCTGTGTCCATCGTCGCACCGCCGTCCCTGGAACCGCCCCGAGAGCAGGTCGCTCCACCGCCGGCTGAGTCCCTCGCGCCGGCGCCGCAGCGTCTCCCGGCCCCGCCTTTTGCGCAGCAACTGGCGGCGGCCCCGAGCCCCGTCCAGGGCGCACGCCTGGTCCGCATCTCACGACAGCGCAACCAGGTGACGGACCGAGACGCGTGGTTCCAACGTAACGGCCTCTCGCGCCCCTTCATCGGGCCCCAGCGAGGCCACGCCTCGCCGGGGTTCGCGCTGCACCCGAGTTCCTACGGCGGGTTAGGGCTCATCCGGGTGGTCAGCCGGCCCGACTACGCCGTGCGCTTTTACGGTCCGAACTTCGGGGGAGGCCCCCTGGTGTGGGTGGTCGATTCGAACGGCCGAACCCTCGCGTCCTTCGACTTCACCGATTGGGTGCGCCCGCCTACGGGCCGCGCCGGCCAGTACACCGAGATGTGGCCCCAGTACGCCGAGGTCCACGATGGCGTGCTCTACATATCCCACTCTCATCGCACCTACGCGGCGGAGTCCGGAGGGCGCAACGCCTACCTCTCCGCCATCGACCTCGCGACCGGCCAGTTGCTGTGGCGGACCGGTCCCCTCGTCAGCAATGTGCGCAGCTTCGCCGTCGTCGGCGACGTCATCGTGACGGGCTACGGCTTCACCGACGAGAAGGACGAACTGACGGTCGTCGACCGCACAACCGGCCGCCGCCTACACCGCCAGCGCGTCGCATCTGGCCCCAGCTACATCATCGAACACCAGGGCCAGCTCTTCGTACGCACCTACGACCAGGATTACGTCTTCGAGGTCCGCGTCCGAAGCGCGCCATAGGAGGAGGACGGGCGGGTCAAGGAGTAGGCGAGTCCGCCGGTCCTGGAAGAGGCCGCGCGGCAACCACCTTG
>QMMC01000328.1 GCA_003647065.1 Deltaproteobacteria bacterium
CGCGAGAGAGCTCGGTGACCGCGACTTCGCCCCCTACGACCACGAGGTCCCCGAGGAGCTCGTCTTCTGGGAGAAGATGCGCTCCTGGATGGCCCTGAACCCGCCCCCCGCCGCCGAGACCGACTACATCGCGACCTTCGCGCCCCTCGGCCTCACGACCCCCGGCTCCGAGAGCCCCTATCGCAACCCCAGCCCTGAGCTCCGCCAGGCGCTCCTCGCGGGCCTCGCGGCCGCCACGGCCCAGCTCGAAGAGGACATCAGGTCGGGCGGAGCCGTGACCGACGCCGGCTGGCTCATGACGACGCACCTCTTCGACTACAACCTCGACCACTTCGAGATCGGCACCATCGACAGCGACGAGTGGAAGATCGCCAACCGGATGGACGCCTACAAGGCGCGGGCCATCGCCGCGCGCGTCGGCCTCTGGGGTCAGCACGGCTACGAGGCCGCCTACGCCCTGCTCTACGTCGACTCGAACGGCGAGCAGCTCACCGGCGAACACAACTACGAGGTCCGCTTCGAGGCCCCGCCCCCCGTCGACGCCTTCTGGTCCCTCACCATGTATGACCACCCGAACTACTTCCTCGTGGCGAACGATGCGAACCGCTACTCCATCGGCGACCGCACCCGCGGCATCCGTACAGCCCGTGATGGCTCGGTCACGATCTACATCAGCCACGAGCGGCCCACCGGCGCCGCCCAGCGCGCGAACTGGCTCCCCGCCCCCGAGGGCCCCTTCCGCCCGGCGCTCCGGATGTACCTCCCGCAAGGGTCCATTACCGACGGAAGCTATGTCATCCCCGCGATCCGTCGTGTGGATTGATTTTCGGAGAACTGGGTCGTGACGATCGCCCCGGTTCCCCCCTTGGAACACCACAGAACCCTCGCACTGGCGGCGGCGACCAGTGTGAAGGTCCACTCGAATAGTCGGAGAACACTTGTGATGAAAACGACCCTAAGCGCCCTCTTGGTACTCACCACCGCCGCGTGCGGAGGCGGCGGAGAAGCGCCCGCCACCGACACCATCGAAGGCCCCCCCGTAGCCACCGAGGGCAGCGAGGTCGCGGAGCCCGAGCCCGACCCCGGCCCGACCGTCGAGGAGCTCACCGCCCTCGCGTCCGAGGCCTGGGTTTACGGCTTCGCCCACGTCTTCCAGATCGACTCGATGATCCGCGCCGCGGGGACCGACGAGCTCGCCTTCTCGGCGCCCCTCAACACCCCCGGCTCGGCCACCCGCCTCGCCAACGAGACGGACGAGTTTGTCTCCGTCAACAACGACACGATCTATCACATGGTGCAGGTCGATGTCGGCGAGGAGCCCCTCATCCTCAACGTCCCCACCACCGGCGACCGCTACTTCGTGCTGCAGTTCGTCGACGCCTGGACCAACAACTTCGCCTACCTCGGCACACGCGGCACCGAGGGACGCGCCGGCAAGTACCTCATCGCCGCCCCCGGCTGGGCGGGAGAGGTCCCCGAGGGCGTCGAGGTGATCCACAGCCCGACCCCGCTCCTCACGATCGTCGGCCGCATCGCCGTCGACGGCCAGCGCGATCTGCCGGCCGCGCGCCGCATCCAGGAGCAGACCTGGGTCACGCCCCTCAGCCTCTACCCCGAGCGCCCCGACTATGCCGCGCGCGAGCTCGGCGACCGCGACTTCGCCCCCTACGACCACGAGGTCCCCGAGGAGCTCGTCTTCTGGGAGAAGATGCGCTCTTGGATGGCGCTCAACCCGCCCCCCGCCGCCGAGACCGACTACATCGCTAGCTTCGAGGCCCTCGGCCTCACGACCCCCGGCGCCGAGAGCCCCTACCGCAACCCCAGCCCGGAGCTCCGCCAGGCCCTCGTCGACGGCCTCGCCGCCGCGGAGGCTCACCTCGAGGAGGTCCTCGCCTCCGGGGGCTCCGCGAACGGCGCCGGCTGGCGTCTGTCCACGCACATCTTCGACTACAACCTCGACTACTTCGAGGTCGGTACGATCGACAGCGACGAGTGGAAGATCGCCAACCGCGCCGACTCTTACTTGGTTCGTACGGTCACCGCGCGCATCGGCCTCTGGGGCCAGCACGGCTACGAGGCTGTCTACGGATTGATCTACGTCGACGCCGACGGCGAGCAGCTCACCGGCGAGCACAACTACGAGATCCGCTTCGATACCCCGCCCCCCGTCGGCGCCTTCTGGTCGCTCACGATGTACGATCACCCGAACTACTTCCTCGTGGCGAACGACGCAAACCGCTTCTCCATCGGCGACCGCACCCGCGGCATCCGGACGGCCCGCGACGGCTCGATCACCATCTACATGAGCCACGAGCGCCCCGCCCGCGCCCACCGATCCAACTGGCTGCCCGCCCCCGAGGGCGCGTTCCGGCCGGTGCTCCGCATGTACCTCCCCGAGGACGCCGTCACCGACGGCACCTACGTCCTGCCCGCGATCACCCGCGTCGACACCGACGAGTAGAGCGACCGCTACCCAGCCTGCTGCCGCCCGGTCGGTACCAAACGAAGGAAGACGACATGAAGCTGACAACTCGAGGACTCATCCTAGCCGTGGCGGCCGTGGCGGCCATCGCGGCGGCCAGCTGCGGCGGTTCGACCCCGTCGCAAGCGGTGCAAACCGAAGAAAGCATCGACGCCTTCGATGCCGAGCTCGCCGAGGTCATCCCCGACGAGAATCGGCGCCAGGCGATCCACGGGGCCATCGCGGACCTCCACGCAGTGGTCCGCGTGGCCACGGAGCAGCGGCGTACCTTCGCGCGTCGCATTCTGACGCTGCACAAGGATTACGACGCGCCCCGGGCCGATTTCGAGGCTGCGATCCAGGGACACCTCGCCGAGCGCGCGGTGTTTCGCCAGGGCCTCTACGCCTTCCGCCAGAGACTCCTCGACAATACGACCAACGAAGAGTGGGAGGGCCTCCGAGGCCTACGCAACGATGCCCTCGAGAGCTTGATGCGCACCACGGCGCAGGGCCCAGAGGCGACCGCCACGGACACCGAAGAGAACGCAACCGAAGCGGGGGAGAACTGATGGTAGTCGGAATCGTAGCGGGCCTCCTCGCTGTGGCGACTTTCTTTTTCGCGGTCGGCGGATCCGGTGATGCCATGAGTGTCGTCGCCGGTGCCAACATCGAAGACGTCATCGACGACGTGGTCGAAGACGATGAGCGCCGCGAGCGCGTCGAGGCTGTCATCGAGGACGCCAACGACCTCCGCGGGGCCGTGGACGAGCGCTATGACGACGTCCTCGGCCAGTTCGTCGAGCTCGCCGAGTCGCGGGAGAGCGAGCCGGCCGACTTCGAGAGCCTCGTGGGCACCTTCGAGCTCGAGTCACAGATGGAGCGTGTTTTGGACCTGCGTTTCCGGCTCAAGGCCGAGCTCACCGAGGAAGAGTGGGGCACGCTCTATGGCGACCTCGAGATGCCAGAATAGGCCATCCCCCGTGGCGAGTTGCCCCTTCCGCGCGCCCGCGCTCCGCTGCGACGAAAGCAGTAGAGCAAGGCTGAGAAGCGGGGCGGACCCTGCGCCGCCCGAGAGGCGACGGGAGACTTTCTTCTCGGGAATCCCAAAGATGGCGCGGCGCAGGGCGGTGGGCGGCATGCTCCCGGCTATCATGCAGACGCTTCACGAGTCCCCCCGCCCTTTCCTGCGCTCTCTCTCGGTCTCCCTCTCCCTCTTCCTCTCCCTCGGCGCCCTCAGCGTCGCCGCGTGCGGCGGCGGCGAGGAGACGCCCGCGCCAGAGCCCACACCCTGCCCCGAGACCGTGGAGACGTCCGACGAGGCGCTCGATGCTCCTCTCGAGGATGTGCCCGAGATCATGCCCGGGTACCTGAGGGGGTATCTGGAGACAGACGCCCACCCCGACAGCGTCGCCCTCCTGCCGCCCCCCCCGGCCCCCAACTCGGCCGCCCTCGAGCGTGATCACGAGGTGGCCACGGCGGCCGTCGAAGGCGCGAGCCCTGCCCGCTTCGCCCTCGCCACGAGAGACGCGGACCTGTCCTTTCCCGCCGCCGCGAGCACCTTCTCCTGCGCCGTGAACGTGTCCATCACGGAGGACTCGGCGCCTCACCTTTACAGGCTCCTCCGCCGAATCCTCGCAGACGGGGGCCTCTCCACCGAGACGGCCAAGCACGAGTATGAACGGCCACGCCCCTTCACGGAGAACGAGCGCCCCCTTTGCACGCCCGAAGAGGAGGCGGAGCTCCGTGCGGACGGCTCCTACCCCTCGGGTCATACGGCGGCGGGCTGGACCTGGGCCCTCGTCCTCGCCGAGATCGTGCCCGAGCGCAGCGACGACGTCCTCGCTCGCGGCATCGCCTTCGGTCAGAGCCGTATCATCTGCAACGTCCACTGGCAGAGCGACGTGGACGCGGGTCGCGTGATGGGTTCCGCCATCGTCGCACGACTCCACGCCGACGAGGGCTTCGTCCGGGACCTCGCGGCCGCGAAGCGAGAGTACCGAGCCCTCGTCGAGGCCGGCAGCACGCCCACCGGCGACTGCGCCGCCGAAGCCGCCGCCCTCGCCGAGACCTTCCCGCCCCTCATCCGCGTCGAGGCGGCCGGCGAGTAGACGCTCCCCACGATGTGTCGCCGGAGGTCCGGCGACGCGTCAGCGCAGGTGGTCGAGGAGCTTGATCCCCGCGAAGACGAAGAACGCCAGCCCCACGAAGAGCATCCGCCCGGCGCTCCGGTCGTGACGCCCGAGGGCGGCGCGTCGAGCCTCGACGATGGCCTCGAGGGGCTCCACGGTCACGGTGGGTGGTTCGCGGTCGGTGTTTGTGCTTATCGATTGGCGCCTCGTTCCTTGCCTGGCCCGAGGAGCGTCAAGAGTTCTCGCCGCCCGGCGAGGCCCGACGTGCCGAGTACAGACGACTGAACACCGGAGTCCCGACGTCGGGACTTCCGAGTAGAGACGCCTCTACTCCTGAGTCCCGACGTCGGGACTCGCTCCGGAGGTCGGGACGCGGTACATACGCCTGGCCTTCGAACCAGCGAGATCTTCATGGCCCGCTCCTCCACGAAACGACAGATCAAGGGAAACGACCTCAGCGTGCTCGTCCATGAACTGGGCTCTCTGGTCGCGAAGAACAGAAAAGCCGCCGAGCGCCTCATCGCCGAGATTCGAAAACGCCAGGCGCGCTTCCCCGAGGACTTCTACAGAATCGGGGTCGCCCTCAAAGCGCTCTCGCAGCCTGCCCTCTACGGGGCCGTCGACCACAAGAGCTTCAAGGACCTCCTCCGCGCCCGCGGCCTCGTGAGCCCCACTCGAGCTTACAAGCTAATCTCCGTCGTCGCTCACTACCCGGAGGCTCAGGCGAACGACCTCGGTTGCGAGAAGGCCTACGCCATCATCCGCTACGTCGCTGCCACTCCCGGCGAAGACCTCGCGTCTGACCTGGTGACCGAAAATCCGATCATCGGCATCCTCCCCCTCGACCGAATGAGCGTCCGCCAACTCGACGCAGCCACAGCGCGTGTCCATCGCCGGACGGCCAGGCGGACCGCTGCCCCCGAGGCCAAGGCTGCGCGCAGGGCCGCTCGAGACTTGCAACGCAGGTTGCGCGCGGCCGGGGCGAAGTCTGCGAAGGTCGAGGCGCTGCGCGTGGCGGGCAAGTGGCGCGTGCGGACCGATTTGACGGTGGAGGACGCGGAGGGCTGGGGGTGAGGTTTGGGGGGGGAGCGGCTGTTCAAGGCAGAGCGACCCAGGATCGCCCCCTCGAAAGCGACTCGAAGATCCTCGTCGACGCACAGGTCAGAGAGAGCGCTGTTGTCGATGGAGATTTCCACTTCCGTCAGCCCACCACCCGCACCAACTCCGCCACAATCCGAAGCTCACCCTCTTCGAGTCCCTCGAAGACCAACGGCTCATACTTCGCGTCCGTCGAGTCGGGCTTCAGGGTGACCTTGCTGTGCCGCCAGCTGCCGTCCGCGGTGGCCACCTTCTCTGACTCGTAAACCTTCACCGTGTACGACCCGAGCTCGCTGTCCTCGATGTCGTTGTGCTGGGCGAGTACGACCTTCCCCTGGCGTGAGCCGGCAGGGTTCAACCGCCACAGGCACCACGCACCGTTCGGGATCTTCCGGTTCATGCTCTCGCCGACGACCTGGGCGACGAGGAGCACCTGGTGGCCGTCCGAGGCGAACTTGTCGCGCAGTTCGATCTCCTTGATGCCCCCGTTCATCTGGACCTCGGTGTAGGTCACGCCGGGGGCGTCGTCGTCGGTCACCTCTCCCGAGAAGGCCACCAGGCACCGGATGTTCGTGTAGCCCTTCTTTTGGATGTAGCCGTCGAAGCTGAGCTTGTACTTCACCGCCTGATGCCTAGAGCCGGTGACCACCATCGCCTTGGCCCGGCCACGGAGCTGGTGGGCCACCGTGGCGCAGGGCCTCGAGGGAGCCCCTTTGATCCATGACCTTCTGGACCTCCCTGATGAAGAGGGCGTCGAGCTTGTCCTCGAGGATGGCGCTCAGCTGGGTCCACGTCTTCGGCTGGGTGGTCTTGACGAAGTCGAGGACGAGCTGCGGGAAGAGGGCCTGGTCACGGTCGTAGTCGCTGGGGGCGGCAGACTCGTAGCCGTGGGCGAGGAGGTGGGCTTCGATCTCAGCTTCGAAGGTGGCCTCGGTGTGGATGCCCTGGGGCATTAGAGCTCCTCCTCACCTTCACTCGTCTCAGCGAAAAGCGGACCGACAGACGAGCCGGTCGAGAAATAGGCTTGTTCGGGGTGGGTTGGGTTCTCGGGATGGGTGCGGCTGAGCTGGCCGTCGTGGACCATCGGCTTCAAGTGCCGTTCCGTGAGCTTCTCGACGTTCTGGCGGTTCAAGACCCGGGCGAGGTCTGCTGGGCGCCATGGCCGACGCGAGGCCAATGTCTCAATCGCACGTCGCAGCTTCTCTTTGCGCGGTCGGGTTCCGAGGCCGCTGACCAAGCGACGCTCCGATTCGGAAAGCTCCCCCGCATCCGCTTCCGGCTCCCCCGCATCCGCTTCCGGCTCCCCCCGATCCGCTTCCAGCTCCCCCCGATCCGCTTCCAGCTCCCCCCGATCCGAGTCTAGCTCTGCCCGATCGTCCGGCAGCGTGTAGTAGCTCGCCCCCCCGGCTGCATGAAGGTCCAAGAGGTGTCGGTCGCGGAGCTTTCTCAAGACGGCGCTCGCACCGAGCGTATCGAGCCCAGAAATCAAGCGCAGCTCCGCGTTGTCGACCCGCCCAGACCGATGTGCTTCGAGCAGGGCCCGGAACTCCTTGGGCGTGAGTTCCTGATCTCCGAGCGACACCACGAAGGCGCGATCTTCGTCGGTGATGATCGGAGTGTTGCGCAAGGTGAGTCGCACCTCGTGGTTATGTGCCTCGAGTTCTGGCCGCGGAAGGAAAAGGCCTTCCATCTCCGCGAACATTCGGGGCAGCCCCTCGCCTTGGTCGCGCATGAAGCCCAGGTCGACCAACGTCCGCACCAGGCGCGGGTTCCGACTCGCGTGAACGCGCTCCAGCGTAAGAAGTCGTTCGATGCTTACACCGGGCGCGAGGTCGCCCGGGCTCGTGACTTCCATGCGATCGTCGAAGAGCCACACCTCGATGCCCCGGCCGTCGATGGCGTAGTCGCGGTGAGCAGCCGCATTGAGGATCGCCTCTCGCCAGGAGAAGTCCGGATACTCCCAGGTCTGGCGAAAACGCCCACCTGGAGCGAGACGCGATGGACGCCGGAGAAGCTGCTTGATGGTCCGATAGGTCTCGCCGAGCACGCGTGGCAACGCACCTTCCACGCGCGGCAGCTCTTCGACGTTGTGATCCAAGCCGGTGCGCCGCTCGGTGCCGATGACGCGGAATATCCGGACTCCGGCGTTCGGGTGGTCCGGCAGTTGCCTGTGAAATAGTAGTTCCGCCGCTTGGCGAAGTACGAGGGTCGGTCCGCGTAGGTCCGCGAGCCGACGACGAACCAGATACTCCGCCGGTGTCAAGGCAGAGAGCCCAGCGCCAGATTGAGCGCGCTCCAGGAGTTCCGGGTCGAGATCCGGCAGCTCGCAACGCGATTCCCGAGCCTCGAAGCTCTCCAAGAGGCCACGGAGCTTGAGCGTCTGTATCTGCTCGAATTTCGCTTGAACCGTCTGATCGCCCATTCGCAACGGATAGCCGTCACCGACAACCTGCACCGGAGTGCTGGCCATGGGCACCTCGAATGCGAGCAATTCGTGGCCTTCCACCATCACGCGAAATCCGCTGGGCTGCGGAGGATCGAGGCGGGCCCCCGGTACCTCGAGCATGGTGTCTACGGCCCGCGCTGGATAGCCGTGGCCCGTGAGGCTCCCGTCGTCTTCAACGCCAAGCAGGAGCACGCCGCCCTCGGCGTTGGCAAGGGCGGCAACCTGGAGTGCGATTTGATCCCGGACAGAGGTGCGATCGCGCGGACGCTTGTCCTTCGGCGAGCCCTCGAAGAGCGACTTGCGCTCGAAGTGCTGGCCTTCGCTGCGGCCAAGATAAACGTCCACCTCGAACCGACCACCACCGCTCATCCTCGCGCCCCCCCGATGCCGGTCGCGCTCACCAGGAGCGGCCCGATCAAGTGTCCGGCAAGCAGAACGGAAGGTTGACAATGACGTAATTTCAGCAACTTACGGTCCTAAGTGCCCTCACCATAGCCTCCGCATCGCTTCCCCATCAAGTGACCGTCAAGTGGCGCGCTCATGAAGTCGCCCCGCCGAGCTCCCCCCGATCCAG
>QMMC01000329.1 GCA_003647065.1 Deltaproteobacteria bacterium
CGCGCTGGTGACGGTGCGGAAGCCGGCCGCCATGGGGACCGTGGCGGGGTGGTAGGTGCCCGCGAGGCGCTCGGCGATGAGGGCCGAGTTGGCGCGCTCGGCGATGAGGGAGTGGTCGAGGATGCCCTTGCCGAGGGCCACCAGGTCGTTGAGCACGGCGGCGTCGGCTCCGGTCACGGCGGCCGCGGCCAGCATCTCTTCGGCGCTGGCGACGGCGCTCGAGATGCGCTCGGTGCCGGCGGTGTGCAGGCCCTGGACGTAACGGAGGCTAGCCTCGTTGAAGTGCAGGCGGCTCCGGGTGGAGCGCAGATGGGCGATGGGCTCGAGGAGCATCACGCCGTGGTGTCCCTGCATGTCGAGGAGGACGCCATCGGCGCTCATGCGGTCGTAGATGGTGCGGATGGCCTCGACCGGCGTGTCGCGGCCGCTCCAGTTGACGGTGCCGCGCATGACGTCGAAGTTCACCGACGCGATCTGCTCAGTCGATGGGTAGTCCTTGCGCACGTCGATCTTCGACGCGCTCTTGATGCCCTCTTCGTCGACGGTGCTGCCGCTCTTGGCGGCGATGAGCAGTCGGCGAATGGTCGTCGCGTCGTCCCACCGGGCCCGGCCCCGGAGCGAGAGCTGGCGGTGCAGGAGGTCGAATCCCTGGGTGTCGAAGTAGGTGTCGTCCATGATGTCGGTGCCGAGGGAGAGCTCGCGAATGCCCGTCTCTTCATCGGGGTCGAAGCGCCCGGACTCGATGGTGAGCATCACGTAGGGCATGTCCTCACGGAGGTTGTGGCTGTCGCGGTCCCAGGGCATCTCGTCGACGCCGTAGCCGTAGGTGAAGGCCTCGAGGTCCGAGTTCTTGCGGATGCGCGAGAAGGTGGTGCGGCCGCGGTCGTCGGTGGAGACCAATATTTCACGAAGCCGCGCGCCGGTGACGCCGGTCGCCGTGTAGGTCGCCTCGAGCTCCACGTTGTCTCGACCCCAGCCGCCGCCGCTGGTTCCCGCGAAGGTGTCCTCGTCGATGAAGGGGCGGTCTGCCAGGACCGGGAGGTCACACGTCTCGGCGACGGCGACGATCATGCGCTCGAGGGCCGCGGGACCGACGAAGTCGACCCCGTCGAGCTCTCCGAGGTCGTCGAAGAGGTCGTCGTCGCCCGTGCCGAGGACCCCGTCCGCGCCATTCCGATGCGCGATGACGTTCGTCGCCGCCTTTTCGTGAGTGGCCATCGGGAAGAAGAGCTCGTCGAGGCTGGCGAAGGTGGTCGTCGAACGGTTGACCAACTGCAGCACCTCCCGCAGCTCGCACTCGGTGTAGAAACCGTCGGCCTTGGCGGCGGCGCCACCGAAGGAGGCGTTCGCGGAGTCGCCTTCCGTGCTGGCCGGGCCTACGCAGGCTCCCGAGGACAGGGACAGGAGGGAGACCAGGAGGGCGAGGGTGGTGCGTTGGAACTTGGTCATGGCAGTACCCACCAAAGCAAGAAGCGGGCCTGTGACATCAGGTGTCGTGTGTGATACGGTCTGCGGCCTCGTGGGAACCCGTAGCGGAGCAGATCGCCCCATGAACACATGCCTCTTGGCCGGTCGGCTCATCGCGGGCGCCGCGAGGGCGGGGGTCACTTCGCAGGATACTAAGCACCCCGCCTGCTCCGTCGAGGTGACTACTTCGGTGGCCACCGGTCCCGCGAACTTCCCGGTGTCCCGGTTGTCCCCCCCTCATGGCACCTGGAATCGAAGCGGTCGGCGCGTGTAGCCTCGCGCCCATGAGGGCACACCAAATCATCGTCATCGGGGCGCTCGCCCTCGTCGCAGGGCCCTTGGCTGGCTGCGATGGCAACGCGCGGCCAGCGCAGGCATCCATCCACCAGGAGCACATGGGAGTCGTCGCCCAGCTTCTTCGGACGGACCGGGCCGAGCACCGGGTGGGCATCCGGAGCGCCGCCGAGCGCCTCGCCCCGGGCTTCGTGGCGACGGACGACCCGGAGCAGCGCGAGCGGCAGATGCGCTACGCCCTTCGTTACGTCCAGGAGCCCCCGCGGGGGGTGCCGGAGTTCATCGTCTCCCCGATGAGCTTCCTCGCCGTTGTCGGTCGGGATGGCGTGATCATCGCCCGCGACGGACGGGCCGAGGACGACCACATGAAGGGGCAGAACTATGCCGAGCGGTATGAGACCGTACGGCGAGCCCTCGAGGAGGGACGCCCCGGCTATGAGCTCGCGGAGTTTCCTTCATCGGAGGAGGGAGGCGAGTCCAGCTACTCGATGCTCTTCGTGCACCCGTCGCGGCGAAACGGCGAGGTCGTTGGTGCAGCCATCGCCGGCATTCCCCTCTGGCGAGAGGCCCAGCGCCTGACGCGGCAACTGGCGATCGACCACGCCGATCAGAACGGCCTCATCTTCTGGGTCTACATCTACAAGGGGGACCAGCTCTTTCACTACGGCACCCCCGAAGGCGTGGACGCCGAGATGAACGACGGCGCCGCGGCCAGCGCCCAGCGCGCCGCCGGATTGGCGACGAGCCCCGGGGGCTACACCTCCGACGTGCTCATCCAGGGTCGCTGGTTCGCCTACGGAGTCTTGCCCATCCCGAGCCTAGGCGAGGACATGGGCGCCGTCATCTGGCGCGCGGATCCCATGTAACCCCTTTCGCCTTCTTGGGACCGTTCACATCACCGAGGGGCAGGAGAACTCTACGGCGCCGGTGCCGTTGTTGGACACGTCGCACTCGTGGAATGACGCGTCGGGCATGTCCGCCGGGTCGTTGAGGGTCACCTCGAAAGAGAAGACCTCGGCTTCGCGTCCCGCGGGTAGGGTGAAGGGCGCCGTGAGGGAGACCAGTTCGCTCTCCCCGGGGAGCAGCGGGCGGGTCGTCGCCTCGGTTCCGAGGCGTGTGCGAGTGCTGCCGGTCACGTCCCAGAAGGTCACGGGGATTCCGGCCGGTGCTCCGGCGGCGCCGCGGTTGAGAACCCGAACCGAGAGTCCCATCTCGGCCGGGCACCTGTCGGTCGATGCGTGGAGGTCCACCGGGACCACATCCGGGGCGTCGAAGAGCCCGTCGGGCTGGACGTTCTGACGGAAGTTGTTCAGCCCCGGGGTGCTCCAGTTGGGGGCCTCCGAGCGCGGCACGGTGCCGTCTTCGTTGATGTTGGTGACGTGGTAGGTGTGCTGGTTCCAGATCCTCCGGGTGCGCACCCACTCGTTTCGGGGGTGGCCGTAAACGTGGATGCCGGTCGTCGAAGCCGAGCCGTCGGCGCAGGTCGGGAACGCGTAGTTGTTCTCCATCAGGATGATCTCGGCGTGGTCGTCGTTGTCGACGTCCACGACGATCGGATACTCCCGGAGGGTGCCGCTCGCGTTGCACCGGTCATCGAGGATCGTGCCATCGGGGCCGCGGAAGATGCGCAGGCGCAGCTCGTCGTTGTAGAGGACCTCGGCGACACCATCGCCCTCGAAGTCGAAGATGGACGAGCCCGTCGACCGGCTCGAGCGATCCTGAGTCTCGTACCACCACTTCCGTGTGCCATCGTGTTCGAAGATCACGTAGGCGAAGCCCCCCGCAAACGCGATTTCGGGGTTCGGGTCGTCGTCGAAGTTCGCGATGGTTGGGGGCCCGCCGCCGACGGGCCTGCCGTCGGCCGCGATCACGCTTGCGAGCTCGGTGGGGTTGATGTCCGTCGGTCCCCACTCCACCACCCCCGTCGCGGCGTCGATCGAACTGATGGAGTGTGGGCCGCTGGCCACGACGATGATCTCGGGAAGGCCATCGAGGTCGATGTCGGCGACGGCCGAATGGCCCCCCGGGAGCGCGGGGAGGGCGCCGTCGACGACCCGCTCCCAGACCACGGACCCGTCTGCATTGTAGACGCCGTTGGCGCTCACCAGCTCGAGCTCGCCGTCCCCGTCGACGTCGGCGAGGGTATTGTACGTGCCGCTGGTGCCGCGGTTGTCTCGGATGCGCTGGCGCACCGTCCCGTCGGCGTGGGCGATCACGAAGCGGACCACGATCTCCGGGACGCCGTCCCGGTCCATGTCGCCGATGGCCGGCGCGTCGAAGCCGCAGGGCACGTCGTTGGGGGCCGTGTCGAAGCGCCGGATGAGGGTGCCGTCGGCGGCCACCAGGATCAGGTGCCCCGCGACGCGGCTCACCCGATTGCCTGCGGAGCAGGCGACGATCTCAGGGCCGGGGGAGCTCGCGTCGAGTTCGGCGATGGCCACCTCACCGCCCCCTTGGGTGCGGTACCCGGGGTCCGCGGTCGGCCAGAGCTCGCGGCCGTCGTCGCCGCTCAGGGCCCGAAGAACCCCGTTGCCCCAGTAGTCGCTGCCGGTGAAGGTGTGAAAGACCACGTCGGGGATGTCGTTCTCGTCGATGACCCCGTCGCCGTTGTCGTCGGTGAGGTTCGCGACCATCGGCGCCATCATCACCTGGTTGTGACCGCTCATGGCCCCGGGGCCGGCCGCGGGGGGCCAATTCCACTCTTCGATGAGCTCGAGGGGCGCGACCGGCGGGCGGTACTCGCAGGCTTCGCCCATGGCCCGGGGCAGGCAGCGCATCGCCGTCGACTCGCAGTACGACCCGTCCGGGCAGTCTCGACTCGAGGTGCACGGGTCCCCGGGGGTCGTGCACGCGCCGAGGTAACAGAGGTCTCCGGCGCCGCAGCAGACGGCGTCTCCGCCGGCCCCGCAGGGGGTTTCGGCGCTGCCGCAGGAGAGCACGCAGCGGTCCGCTTCGCAGGTGTGGTCCGGGCCACAGCACGCGCCGCCGCAGAGGTCGATGGGGCTACAGCACCGACCCATGCCGCAGGTCTCCCCGTCGGCGCAGCAGGCGTCGGCGCAAACCCGGGCCGCGGGGCACATCGGTGCGCCGGTGTCGGTGCCACCGCTGTCGGGGCGCACGGCGCACGCGCCATCACGGCATTCGAGGGCCGTCTGGCATTCGCTCGAGCTCGCGCAGGGGTCGCCCACACCGCCGGGGCCGCCCCCTCCTCCATCATCGCCGCAGGCGGCGATGGCCAAAGCCAGGACTGAAAATACGGATAGCAGGACGCGGGATGTCAGAAGCGAAGGTTTAGCCATGGACTGAGCATACCGCTGCGACCGGGCCTGTGCGATGCTCCGCCGCCGATGCTGACCGGAGCCCGCTGCGAGGAGTGCAATCACTCGCTTCCCATGAAGGCGCCCCTCGGCGACTTTAGTCTTCCGCCGACCCACGTCTCCTGCCCCGGGTGTGCTCATTCCTGCGCGACGATCCTCCCGTACCGGGTCGGCTGGATGGAGGCCCTGGCCTATAAGGTCCTCGTCATCGCGTCGGTGCCCATCTCGGCGTACGTCGCCGCCACCTCGGACTACGAGATTCTCGTCGCCGTCGGGGTTGCGGTCGGGGGGCCCATCGTCGGTGGTCTCCTCGGGGGATTTGTGGTCAGCAAGCTCCTGGGCCTGCCCCTGACCCTCCTCCGGGACACCCTGAGTCGTGCGTGATAGGCTCAACACATGTCTTTTGGCCGTGTTTTTGTAGCAGTTGTCATCTTCCTCACCGGTGCCCTGGTCGCGTGCGGGGACGACTCGTCGATGCCCACCGACTCGGGCATGGAGTCCGACGCCAGCGATACCGGGCCGGCACCGACCTGTGACGAGAGCACCGTGCCGAGCTTCGACCTCGGCGACCCCGACGGCCACGCCGCGCCCCTCGGAGTCGGTCCCGGCGAGGCCCGGGCCGGTCGTGCCCAGGTCGCCGACCTTCCCGTCGACCCCGAGGACCTCGCCACCTACGAGGCCGGCGACTTCATCCTCGCCAACGAGCACATCGCGATACTGATCGAAGACGCCGGCGAGTCGCAGCTCTACAACCCCTGGGGCGGACAGCTCGTCGGGGCCTTCGAGGTCGAAGGCGGCGCCCTCGTGCGACCGGCGGACTTCAACGAGTTCATCGTCGCCGTCGGTCGCTACACCATCATGACCGAATCGGTGACGGTGATGGCCGACGGGAGTGACGGAGGCGCGGCGATCGTTCGGGCGGTGGGGCCGCTTCGGGCGTTGCCGTTCCTCGACGAATTTGCGGGCGGCCTGGTGCCCGACGATTACGACGACATCTCCATCGCCCTCGACTACGTGCTCGAGCCGGGCGCCGATACCGTCCAAATCCAGGCCAGCTTTCAGTCGATTCGTCCCCTCATGACGCTGGTTCGCCAGCCCCTGCTCTTGATCTTTCAGTACGGCCGAATGCCCGCCTTCACCCCCGGTGGCGGTTTCGACTTCGACATGACGGAGCCCACGGACTGGCTCGGTTTCGTCGAGGATGGAGCGACGAGCTACGCTTTTCGAGCGGCCGAAGGAGTATTGACGCCCCTCCTCGAGGTGTCCGGGACCCTGCTCATCGGTCCGCCGAGCTACACCATCGAGCCGTGCACTGTGACCGACGTGCCGATGGGTGAGTTCGTCATTGGCGGCCCTGGCGTCGATGGACTACGCGCGGCCATCGACCGCGCCGATGATGCGCTCCAGCGCACGGTGACCGGGGCCGTCACCGAGAACGACGGCTCTCCAGCGGCTGGAGTGCGCGTGCATGTCGAACTCGACGACGGCACCTATTTCACCAGGGCAGTCACTGACGCCGCGGGCAGCTTCTCCGTTCGAGTGCCCGAGACGGCGGCCGTGAACCTCTATGCCTACCGGCGCGGCCAGAGCGCCGTCGGTCCCGTGGCGGTCGCCGCCGCCGGGACGACCGCGGACCTCACTCTCGGGCCCGTCGGGCAGATCGAGATCACGGCCACCGACATGGGGACCGCCGAAGCTACGCCGGTCAGGATCCAGGTGTTCACGACCCCGCCGAGCGCTGGGCCCCCCGCGGCCTGGGGAGAGCCGCGCATCGTGGGGGGGCGCAGCCAGGTCGTCAGCCCCGCCGACGGACACGCGACGGTCACCGTCGGCGTCGGCGATTACACGGTTTTCGTGAGTAAGGGCTTCGAATACGAAGCGGTTTCGACCGAGGTCACGGTCGCCGATGGCGCCACCGAGACCGTCGTCGTTGCCCTCGAGCGGGTTGTCGACACTACGGGGGTCATGTGCGGCGACTTCCACATTCACACCACGCGTTCGCCGGATGCGATCGACTCGGCCCAGGAAAAACTCCTTTCGGCGGCCGGAGATGGTCTCGAGATCCCGGTACGAACCGACCACGAGTTCGTCAGTGAGTTCGAGACGGTGATCGCGGAGCTCGGCCTCGAGGGCCACATGTTCGGTGTCTCGGGGATCGAGTTGACCACCTTCGCGTGGGGGCACTTCGGGGTCTTCCCCCTCGAACCGGACCCGTCCATGCGCAATGACGGGGCCTTCGAGTGGCCCGGGCGTCTGCCTCCCGATGTCTTCGAAGAGGCTCGGGGCCGGGCGGACGCGTTGATCGTGAATCACCCCCGGGGTTTCGGCGTGGGAGGGTATTTCTCGGTCACGGGTTATGACGCGGCTACAGGCAGCGTCCGCCATCCGGAGCTCTGGGACGAAGACTTCTCGGTGGTGGAGGTCTTCAACGACTCGGACTTCGATGCGAACTACGACCCGACCGGGGAGAACGACGCGACGGTCAACGACTGGTTCTCGTTCCTGAACGCGGGTCGACGCGTCTTCGCGGTCGGCGCCTCGGACAGTCACAAGATATACAGCTCGCCGGTCGGCTATCCCCGGACCTGCATGGAGCTCGGCACCGACGACCCCGCGACTCTGCGCGCCATGGGCCCGGACGCGATGGTCGGTCAGATCAACGCCGGGCAGATGACCGTGAGCGGCGGCATCTACGTCGACGCATTGGCCGCGGGCGGTGCGGGTCCCGGCGACGACGTCCTCGGAGCGATGGCCCGGGAGTTGATCTCCGTGCGCGTGCAGGCCGCCAACTTCATCGACGCCGACCGCCTGCGCGTCTTCGTCGACGGAGCGCTCGCCGAGACCATCGCCCTCGACGCGACGACGGAGGACCCCATGGAGCCCACGACGCGTTTCGACGCGGACATCGAGATTGACGTCGCTCCGGGCGGGAGCTGGGTCATCTTCGTCGCCGACGGCACCGATGACCTCGTGCCCCTGCACCCCGGACGCCGTCCCTTCGGCGTCACCAACCCGATCTTCTTCAACCGCTGAGCACGTCCAAGGCCGTGAGGGCCTGCTCGGGAGTGAGCTCGACTTCCCAGCGGTGACGCCTGCTCGGAACGGTGCGCGCATCGGCGAGGGCCTGGAGGAAGCTCTCCCGAGGAATCTCTGTCGCACCGAAGCGGGCCAGGTGCTCTGTGTAGACTTGGCAGTCCACGAACGAGAAAGACCAAGGCCCGAACGCGTGGCCGAGGAGCGTCGCGAAGGCGACCTTCGACGCGTCGGGCTCGGTCGCGAACATCGACTCCCCGAAGAAGGCGGCTCCGAGGGACACGCCGTAGAGCCCGCCGACGAGTTCGCCGTCGAGGTACGTCTCGACGCTGTGGGCGATGCCCAGGTCGTGGAGCCCGGTGAAGCCGGCGATGAGCTCCGGCGTGATCCAGGTGCCGTCCTGGCCGGGGCGAGGAGCCGTCGCCGCGCGCTCGATGACCTCGCCGAAGCGCGTATCCATACGCACCTCGTACCGGCCCCGGCGCATCGTTCGTTTGAGGGTGCGGCCGAGGTGCACCCCCTCGGGAAAGAGCACGAAGCGTGGGTCCGGGGAGAACCACAGGAGCGGTAAGCCCTCCATGGGC